>NZ_JBIWJA010000017.1:0-152605 GCF_044764905.1 Streptomyces sp. NPDC093586
CCGGGGGCCGGCGGGGGGGGGGGGGGGGGGTGGTGCGGGGGGGGGGGGGGGGGGGGGGGGGGGGGGCGGGGGGCCGGGCGGGGGGGGGGGGCCCCCCCCGCCGCGGGGGGGGCCCCCCCCCCCCCGCGGGGGGGCCCCCCCCGGGGGGGGGGCGCCCCCCGCCCGTACCTTCGGCCTGTGCCGAGTCGCTCGTCGTTGGGCGCGCTGTGTCTAGCGGTCTTCCTCGGAGGAAGACTCGGGAACGGCCGTCAGCCGCTCCGTCTCGTCCTGTATCTCAGCGGCGATCTTCTTGAGTTCCGGCTCGAACTTGCGACCGTGGTGGGCGCAGAAGAGCAGTTCTCCGCCGCTCAGCAGGACGACGCGCAGGTATGCCTGGGCGCCGCAGCGGTCGCAGCGATCAGCGGCCGTCAGCGGGCTCGCGGAAGTCAGAACAGTAGTCACGTCGCCTCTTCTCTAGCTCGACGAGCTGTCGTACCAGGGTCAACATCCAACCAGCCCCAAAACGTTCCCGCTCGTGGCTTTTTCTCGAAAAAATTTCTTCCGAGTGGCCGGCTGTTGCCGGTTGGCGGCGAATGTGCCGTATTGCGTGTCTCTGTGTCGTACGGGTTCGCGCGGTCGGTCGGTGGGTCGGTCCCGCCGGCTGGGTTGCCGGTTTGTTCATGAGGACGTGCCCGGAGCCTAAATGGTTCATGCCTCGAAGGGAACGTGATGTGTACTTCACTCCATCGAGGTATCGAACAAGTATACGACCGTGGACTAGGGTGAGTCTTCCGCGAGGGTGGCGTTACATCGGCTCTACCAGGCCTCGGTACCCTCTGACCGGTGAACCGAGCCGCGCCCTTACCCAGCGGGGCCCCATCTGAAATTCAGCGAGGAGCGAACCGCGTGACCGCCGAGACGTCCGTGCCGTCCACTGCGCTGCTGGCAGGAGCAGACCGGGACGGATCCAACTACACCGCGCGGCACCTGCTCGTCCTCGAGGGGCTCGAGGCCGTGCGCAAGCGTCCGGGCATGTACATCGGATCGACCGACAGCCGTGGCCTGATGCACTGCCTGTGGGAGATCATCGACAACTCCGTCGACGAGGCTCTCGGGGGTTACTGCGACCGCATCGAAGTGATCCTCCACGACGACGCGTCGGTGGAGGTCCGGGACAACGGCCGGGGCATCCCGGTCGACGTCGAGCCCAAGACCGGCCTGTCCGGCGTCGAGGTCGTCATGACCAAGCTGCACGCCGGTGGCAAGTTCGGCGGCGGCTCGTACGCCGCCTCGGGCGGCCTGCACGGCGTCGGCGCGTCCGTGGTGAACGCCCTGTCCGCCCGCCTCGACATCGAGGTGGACCGCGGCGGGAGCACCCACGCCATCAGCTTCCGGCGCGGAGTCCCGGGCGCGTTCTCGGGCGCGGGCCCGGACGCCAAGTTCGAGTCCAGAAGCGGTCTGCGCAAGGCCAAGAAGATCCCCAAGACCCGCACCGGCACGCGCGTGCGGTACTGGGCCGACCGGCAGATCTTCCTCAAGGACGCCAAGCTCTCCCTGGAGAACCTGCACCAGCGCGCCCGCCAGACGGCGTTCCTGGTGCCCGGGCTGACCATCGTCGTCCGCGACGAGTTCGGTCTCGGCGACGGCGGCAGCAAGGGCGAGGAGTCCTTCCGCTTCGACGGCGGCATCAGCGAGTTCTGCGAGTTCCTGGCCGGTGACCGGCCGATCTGCGACGTCCTCCGCTTCAGCGGCCAGGGCAGCTTCAAGGAGACCGTCCCGGTCCTCGACGAGTACGGGCAGATGACGCCCACCGAGGTCACCCGCGAGCTCGGGGTCGACGTCGCGATGCGCTGGGGCACCGGGTACGACACCACGGTCAAGTCGTTCGTCAACATCATCGCCACGCCCAAGGGCGGCACCCACGTCGCCGGCTTCGAGCAGGCGGTCGCCAAGACGATGAACGAGGTGCTGCGGGCCAAGAAGCTGCTGCGCGTCGCCGAGGACGACATCGTCAAGGACGACGCCCTGGAAGGCCTCACGGCGGTCGTGACGGTCCGCCTCGCCGAGCCGCAGTTCGAGGGGCAGACCAAGGAGGTCCTCGGCACCTCGGCGGCCCGCCGCATCGTGAACAACGTGATCAGCAAGGAACTCAAGGCCTTCCTGACCTCGACCAAGCGCGACGCCGCCCAGCAGGCCCGCGTGGTCATGGAGAAGGCCGTCGCCGCGGCCCGCACCCGCATCGCCGCCCGCCAGCACAAGGACGCCCAGCGTCGCAAGACGGCGCTGGAGTCCTCCTCGCTGCCCGCGAAGCTCGCCGACTGCCGCAGCGACGACGTCGACCGCAGCGAGCTGTTCATCGTCGAGGGCGACTCCGCGCTGGGCACGGCGAAGCTCGCCCGGAACTCCGAGTTCCAGGCCCTGCTGCCGATCCGCGGCAAGATCCTCAACGTCCAGAAGTCGTCCGTGTCGGACATGCTGAAGAACGCCGAGTGCGGTGCGATCATCCAGGTCATAGGAGCGGGGTCGGGCCGCACCTTCGACATCGACGCGGCCCGTTACGGCAAGATCATCATGATGACCGACGCCGATGTGGACGGCTCCCACATCCGGACGCTGCTCCTGACGCTGTTCCACCGCTACATGCGGCCCATGGTCGAGGCCGGCCGGGTCTTCGCCGCGGTGCCGCCCCTGCACCGGATCGAGCTCAGCCAGCCGAAGAAGGGCCAGGACAAGTACGTCTACACGTACTCGGACCGCGAGCTGCGCGACAAGCTCATGGAGTTCCAGACCAAGGGCATCCGGTACAAGGACTCCATCCAGCGGTACAAGGGCCTCGGTGAGATGGACGCCGACCAGCTGGCCGAGACCACCATGGATCCGCGCCGCCGTACCCTGCGCCGCATCAACCTGACCGATCTGGAATCCGCCGAGCAGGTCTTCGATCTGCTGATGGGCAACGACGTCGCTCCCCGCAAGGAGTTCATCTCCAACTCGGCGGCGACGCTGGACCGGTCGCGCATCGACGCCTAGCCACGACCCCGGCCCGGAGCCGGGCCGGGGGCTGTCCGGTTCGGTGGGTGCGGACGCGGTCGGAGGAAGCGGCCCGGGAGGCTCTCCACCCGTGGGTGGACTCCCGTGCCGATGCGTTACGCGTACGGGAAAGGGATCGTGCGCCCACCACCGGGGTGAGTCACCTGATGGGGTGAAACGGATGGGGAAGAAGAGTCGGGGATCTTCCCGTTCTGTCCATCCTTGGGCATGCAGTCAAGCAACGATCGCCCCCGTGATGCCGGGGACGGCCCCGACGTCGCGGTCGACCACCGCGAGGACCGGGACCGGGCCTTTGCCGAGGCGCCCGCGAACCCGAGGTACGACGATCCTTGGTACGACGCCCTCGCCTCCGGCTGGGGCGAGTCGGCGGGCGCGGGAGTTCCCGCGGCGGCGGTGCCCCCGATGCGTCCGGGAGCGGCGGGGGCGACTCCTCGGGGCGCGGCCGACGTGTACCTGGAGGTGCAGCGCAGCGAGGCCTTCCAAGAGGTCCGCAGCCGGTACCGGAGGTTCGTGGTGCCGGCGGTCGCCGCCTTCTTCGCGTGGTACGTCGCCTATGTGGTGACCGCCACGGCGGCGCCCGGCCTGATGGCCCGACCGGTGGCCGGGGCCGTGAACGTGGCGATGCTGGCGGGGCTCGGACAGTTCCTCACGACCTTCCTGCTCACCTGGGCGTACGCCCGGCACGCCCGGCTGCGCAGGGACCGCGCCGCGCTGCAACTGCGCTGGGACACCCAGGAGCTGACGCGTGGTGTCCGGGGCGGTGCCTCATGACGGTCGACCACCAGACACTGGCACTGGTGCTGTTCAGCACCTTCGTCGCCGTCACCCTGGGGATCACGACGTGGGTGAGCCGGCACCGGCAGGGATCGGCGGAGGAGTTCTACGCGGGGGGCCGCCTCTTCTCCCCGATGGAGAACGGTTTTGCCATCGCGGGCGACTACATGTCCGCCGCTTCCTTCCTGGGCATCTCCGGCCTCATCGCGCTCTACGGCTACGACGGCATGCTCTACTCGGTGGGCTTTCTGGTCGCTTGGCTCGTCGTGCTGTTCCTGGTCGCCGAACTCGTCCGCAACTGTGGCAGGTTCACCCTCGCGGACGTCGTGGCCGCGCGCATGAGGGAACGGCCGGTGCGGATCGCGGCGGGGACCTCGTCGGTCACCGTGTCCGTTCTGTACCTGGTGGCGCAGATGGTGGGCGCGGGCAGCCTGGTCGCGCTGCTGCTGGGGGGCACGGGCGACGCGGTGCGGACCTGGACCGTCATCGGCGTCGGCGCGCTGATGGTGATCTACGTGTCGTTGGGCGGGATGCGAGCCACCACCTGGATCCAGATCGTGAAGGCGGTCCTGCTGCTCGGCGGCACCGTGGCACTGACCGCTCTCGTCCTGGTGCGTTTTCACGGTGACGTCGACCGGCTGCTGCGCACGGCGGCCGAGCGCAGCGGTCACGGCGAGGCGTTCCTGGCGCCCGGACTGGCGTACGGCGGGGACTGGACCTCCCGCCTCGACTTCATCAGTCTCGGGCTCGCCCTGGTCCTGGGCACGGCCGGGCTGCCGCACATCCTGTCCCGCTTCTACACCGTGCCCACCGCCCGCGCGGCGCGGCGGTCGGTGGTCTGGTCGATCGGCCTCATCGGCGGCTTCTACCTGATGACGATCGTGCTCGGCTTCGGCGCGGCCGCCGTCGTCGGGCCGGACGCCGTACGTGCGTCGAACGCGGCGGGCAACACCGCGGTGCCCCTGCTGGCGCTCGACCTCGGCGGCGGAGCGGACTCCACCGGTGGCACGGTCCTGTTCGCGGTCGTCGCCGCCGTCGCCTTCGCCACCATCCTCGCGGTGGTCGCCGGAATCACCCTGGCCTCCTCGGCGTCCGTGGCGCACGACCTGTACGCGTCCCTGCGGCGCCGTGAGGCCGAGCCGCGCAGCGAGGTCGCCGTGGCGCGCGTCGCCGCCGTCGGTATCGGTGCCGTCGCGATCGCGCTCGGCCTGCTCGCCCGCGACCTCAACGTCGCCTTCCTGGTGGGACTGGCCTTCGCCGTCGCCGCGTCCGCCAATCTGCCGGTGCTGCTCTACTCCCTGTTCTGGCGCCGCTTCACCACACGCGGCGCCGTGTGGGCGGTCTACGGCGGGCTGGTCCCGGCCGTGGTGCTCGTGCTGCTGTCACCGGTGGTGTCGGGCGGCGCGCAGTCACTGTTCCCGGGCATCGACTTCCAGTGCTTCCCGCTGCAGAACCCCGGCCTCGTCTCGATTCCGCTGGGCTTCGTCGCGGGCTGGCTCGGCACGGTCACCTCGGCGGAGATCCCCGACGAGGCCAGGCACGCCGAGACGGAAGTGCGGTCGCTGACGGGGGCGGGGGCCGTGTGAGGCGAAGACGGCCGGTGTCCGGCCCCTTCAGGCGCGGGTGGCCCACTGGTAACGGTGCTCCGGACGGCCCGCGTCGCCGTACTTGAGGGTCAGTCTGGCCCGTCCCGTGCGCTCCAGGAGTTTCAGATAGCGCTGGGCGGTCTGGCGGCTCACCCCGGTCCGCTCGGCGATCTCCTGGGCGGACAGGGGCCCGTCGGCGTTCATCAGACACTGGCGCACCAGCTCGGCGGTGGTGGGGGAGTGCCCCTTGGGCAGCTCCGGCTCCGACGGTGCGGACAGGGCGCCGAAGATGCGGTCCACCTCCGCCTGCTCCGCCTCGCCGCCGCCGTCGAGGGTGCGGCGCAGCTCCGCGTAGGCCTCCAGCTTGGCGCGCAGGCCCGCGAAGGCGAACGGCTTGACGAGGTACTGCAGGGCGCCCTGGCGCATCGCCGCCTGGACGGTCGACACGTCCCGCGCCGCCGTCACCATGATCACGTCGGTCTGGTGACCACGTCGCCGCATCTCCCGGACGACCTCCAGACCGGTCCGGTCGGGCAGGTAGTGGTCCAGCAGGACCAGGTCCAGGCGGGGCAGGGTCTCCACGCGGCGCAGCGCCTCCGCCGCGCTGTGCGCCTCGCCGGCCACATGGAAGCCCGGCACCTTCTCCACGTAGGCGGCATTGACCCGCGCGACCCGTATGTCGTCGTCCACGACCAGGACCTCGATCATCGGGACTCCTCCTCGGCGACGGTGTTCACAGGAGCGGTGCTGTCGGGACCGGGGTGCGCGGCGGCGGTGAGCGCGGGCCCCGGATCCGCCTCGGTCAGTGCCTCGGGCAGGACGACGACGAACTCCGCGCCGCCACCGTGCGCCGCGCGGACGACGGCGCTGCCTCCCTGCCGCTGCGCGAGCCTGCGCACCAGGGACAGCCCGATGCCGCGCCGACGGTGAGCGGGCGGTTCCTTGGTGGACCATCCCTCCGTGAACACCAGCTCGCGGTGTTCCGGGGGGACTCCCGGCCCCGTGTCGCGCACCGTGAGCGTCACGGTGCGGCCCTTTGCCAGCAGCTCGACCTCCACGCGCGCGTGCGGGGTGCCCGCGACGGCGTCCAGCGCGTTGTCGACCAGGTTGCCGACGACCGTGACGAGTCCCCTCGGGTCGACCAGGCGGTCCGGCAGCCGCGTCCGGTCCGACACCCACAGGGCGACCTGGCGCTCGGCGGCGACGGTCGCCTTGCCGACCAGCAGGGCGGCGAGCAACGGGTCCCGGATCCGCTCGGTGATCTGCTCCGAGGTGGCCCGGTGGTCACCGACCACCTCGCCGACGAACTCCACGGCGTCGTCGTACATCTCCAGCTCGAGCAGCCCCAGCAGCGTGTGCATGCGGTTGGCGTGCTCGTGGTCCTGGGCGCGCAGGGCGTCGATCAGGCCGCGCGTCGAGTCCAGCTCCCGGCCGAGCTGCTCCAGCTCGGTGCGGTCGCGCAGGGTGGCGACGGCGCCGCCGTCGTCGGTGGGCATCCGGTTGGCGACCAGCACCCGCTGGCCGCGCACGGTCAGCAGGTCGGTGCCGGTCACCCGCCCGGCCAGGACGTCGGCGCTGCGGCCCGCGCCGAGCGCCTCGTCGGGGGAGCGGCCGACGGCCTCCGGGCCGATGCCCAGCAACCGCTGCGCCTCGTCGTTGAGCAGCCGGACCCGGCCGTCGCGGTCCAGGGCGACGACGCCCTCCCGGATGCCGTGCAGCATGGCCTCGCGCTCCGCGAGCAGCCCCGCGATGTCCGAGAAGGCCAGGTCCCGGGTCTGCCGCTGGACCCGGCGCGCGATGAGCCAGGCGGCCAGCGCGCCGACGGCCAGGGCGCCTCCGGCGTAGGCGAACAGCCCGGGAATCGCGTGGATCAGCCGGGCCCGGACACTGTCGTACGCGATGCCCACCGAGACCGCCCCGACGATGTGGCCGTCACTGTCGCGCAGGGGGACCTTGCCGCGTGCGGAGCGGCCCAGGGTGCCGTCGTCGATCTCCATGACCTCACGGCCGGCCAGGGCCTGCCCGGGGTCGGTGGACACGACCGAGCCGATTCGCGTCGGGTCGGTGTGCGACCAGCGCACTCCCTGCCGGTCCATCACGACGACGTACTCCGCGCTGGTCGCCTCGCGGATCCGTTCCGTCTCCCGCTGCACCGGGCCGCCCGGCGTCGGCGGGGTGTCGCGCAGATCCCGGACGATCTGCGGCTGCTGCGCGGTGGTCTGCGCGATCGCGAGGGCCCGGCGCATCGCCTGGTCGTCCAGCTGGTCACCGAGCGGTGCCAGGAACAGCCCGGTCGCGAGCACCGCGACTCCCGCGGCGATCGCCAGCTGCATCAGCAGCACCTGGGAGAACACGCGCCGCGGCAGGCCGAGGCGCAGGCGGCGAACGGGGGGAGTGGAGCTCATACCCATGACGGTACGTGGGGGCCGCGGGGTGCCGCGGCGGGGTGTGGCGCGGATCTCGCGCGGGGGCCTCGCGAGGCTCGTGGGCGAGCGCGCGGCCGGACGGTTCCGGCGCTGCCGGCCCCGGCCTCAGCTCGCCAGCGCCGTCGCCGTCAGTTCACGGACCGCCCTGACCTCCATCCGGGCCGGCGAGCCGAGCACCGACGTCCCACAGCTCTCCGGGCGGGCCGGCAGCGACGCGCCCTGGGCGACGGTGACCCGCCAGTGCCGTCCGTCGGCGTGGGCCACGGTCACCTCCCAGTGCGGGGCGCGGCCGTCGGTGCGGACGACGCCGAGCACCTGCGCGGCGTCCTCGCCCAGCGCCGCGCGCACGGCCAGTTCGGCGGCCTGGCCGGGCCGGTCCCACGCGGAGTTCCCGCGGCAGTTGTCCACCACGACCCGGCCGTCCCGGACACCGCGCAGGATGCCGTGGACGTCGTCGGCCCGGACCCTGCCGTACGCGTACCCGTACGGCAGGACGAGCATCGTCGGGGAGAAACGGTGCCCCCCGAGATGGGTGACCTCCCAGACGCCGTCGAGCCCGGAGGCGGCGAGCTCGGCCGCCAGAGGGCGGCCGAGGAGCGCGCAGCAGCGGTCGCGCTTTCCGTTGGTGCAGACGAGGACGAGCGGATCGCCGGTGTGGGGGCCACCCGGGAGCACCGCGCCGAGGGAGTGGCTCTCGCCCCTGCCCAGCGCGGCGAAGTCGAGGTCGAGCAGCCGGCGGGGGTCCGTGAGGACGGCGCCGTGCAGCCACGCGTTCCCCGGTGTGGTGTGCGCGACGTACACCCGGCGTTCCGTGGGGGTGTGGCGGTCCGCGTGGCGGCCGGGGCGACGGATGAGCGCGATGCGTACGCCCGTCCCCTTCACGGCCGCCTCCAGGGCGCGGCCCAGCGCGGGGTCCAGGTGGCTCGAAGTGAGCGCCTTGGCGCCCCAGGGGCCGGGCTGTTCGAGCAGCAGCCAGGTCCTCGCGACGGGGGCCGTCCCGGAAACGGGCTCGTCGAGGTCTCGGGAGACGGTTGAGCACGTACTCACAGAGGTGAGCCTAACCTGAGTTGCGCCGCGATGGCTTCCAGCCGCGCTCGGGGGCTGCTCTGGAGGGTGACCGCAGTGGCCCGGGGGAACACGAAAGGCCCGGGCCGTTCGGGCGCCAGGCCTGGTCGGGGAGTGTCGGGCAAGAACGGGGTACCCGGTTGCCGAACGGTGGCGGGGTGTCCGGCGCGGGTGGCGGTGGACCCGGCCGGAGGGGGACGGGCCGATGTCAGGCGTCGGGGATGTCCGCCTTGGCGCGGATCAAGGTTTCCCTGCTGATGACCACGATGCGTTCATAGTCCGCACGAGAGGCATCGGCAGGTAGTTCTCGCTCCAGGACGTCCGTGGCCTCGGAGCCGATGACAGCGAAATTGCCGTCGCTCAGCTCGAAGAGATCAGGGCAATTGGCTCCCGAAGTACTACCACGCGAGCTTGGAGGCACACCGATGCGGCGCACGATCTTCAAGGGGTACCGGTCCTTACACAGGTTGGGCACACTGGTCGGCAGAACGTTACTGTGATCAGTGATGCCCATATGGCGCGTGGCGTGAAATCACCCAAGAGCATCACTCGCCCGCTCTAGTTGACCTGCTTCCTCTTGAAGTTCAGGCTGATGGAGGGGTTCCCACGACCCACCACTCGTCTGTGTCGGCCTCGTCCAGCTCCTTGATGAGACCGTCCACCATTGCGCCCATCCGGGTCTCGCCGGAGGACTCCTCCAGCGTCGCGCGCTGTGCTTTGGAGGCTTCCCAGTACTCCCGCATCAGCGGCGTCTGAAAGATCTCGCGCAGGCGACCGAAAAGTGCCTCCTGATCCAGCAGGCCCGCTTCGTAGAGGTGGTAGAGGTTGACGTACCACGCGTTGGCGTAGAAGAACTGTCGCCGCTTCTCCGCCGGGATGTCCTTGTCGTAGGTGTCGATCACCGCGGCCAGCGACGGGTCGTCGATCGCCCGCACGAGCAATTCCCAGTGCATACGCTGCTGATGGGCCAGCGCCCGGCGCCGCGACGCCAGTTCTTCCAGTTCCAACCGCTTCACCTCGAGGCGCCGTGCCTCGAGCCCTCGCCGGCGCGCAGCCAGTGTCCCCCCGGCCGTGGCGAGCAGCATGCCCGCTGCCGTGGGGCCGAACCTCCCCAAGACGTTCTTCCGTGTGGCCATGTCAACCCCCGAATCAGGCGACCGCCCGCCGGTCGTCGAGTGCGGGTCGGCTGACGGGGACCGGCGAGCGATGGGCGGCGCTTGCCGCCTCCAGGGTGCCGAGCGGCGCTGATCGGCGGGGAGGCGGAGAGGAAGGCGCACGGAGGGAAGCGAGGGTCGCACGCTCCGGCGCCATGTCCAACGTCTGCCCCGCAAGCGCTGCTAACAATCGTTCACACCGGACCGACCTCACCTGCTCGTATCCTGAGCAGGCAGTTCCGTTCCCGCGAGTGCACCCTGCCGCGGGCCGGCGTACGCGTAGGTGAGAGAGAGGACGCATGGTGGGGCAGCGCCCGACTTCCCGGCAGATCCCGGTCGTCGTACTCGCCGGATTTCTCGGTTCCGGAAAGACGACCCTGCTCAACCACCTCCTGCACCGCAGCGGAGGCAGCCGGATCGGTGCCATCGTCAACGACTTCGGTTCCATCGAGATCGACGCGATGGCCGTGGCCGGCGCCCTCGGCGACTCCACCGTCTCGCTCGGCAACGGGTGCCTGTGCTGTGCCGTCGACGCGAGCGAACTCGACGAGTACCTGGAGCGGCTGGCCCGGCCCGACGCCGGCATCGACGTCATCGTCATCGAGGCCAGCGGTCTCGCCGAGCCGCAGGAGCTCGTGCGCATGCTGCTCGCCAGCGAACAGCGGGAGACCGTGTACGGCGGCCTCGTCGAGGTCGTCGACGCCGCCGAGTTCGACGCCACCCGGGCCAGGCACCCCGAGATCGACCGGCACCTGGCGCTGGCCGACCTCGTGGTGGTCAACAAGACCGACCGGGCCCCGGACGCCGAGCGCGTCCTCACCCTCGTCCGCTCCCTCGCCGGCCGCGCGGCCGTGCTCCCCGCGGCCTACGGACGCGTCGACCCCGAGTTCCTCTTCGACTGCCGGCCCAGTGAGGAGCGCGTCGGGCAGCTCTCCTTCGACGACCTGCACGACCACTCCCCGGACGACGCGCACCCCGGTCACCTGCACACCGCCTACGACAGCGTGTCCTTCGTCTCCGACGTGCCCCTCGACCCGCGTCGCCTGATGTGCTTCCTGGACAGCCGGCCCGAGGGCCTGTACCGGATCAAGGGCTACGTCGACTTCGGGCCGCACGACACGCGCAACCGGTACGCCGTCCACGCCGTCGGACGTTTCCTGCGCTTCCGCCCGGAGCCCTGGGCGCCCGCCGACGCCCGCCTCACCCAGCTCGTTCTGATCGGCTCCGGCATCGACGCGTCCGTGCTCGGCAAGGAACTCGACGCGTGCCGCAGCGACGCCTCGCACGCCGACGAGCACGCCATGTGGGGCGTCCTGCGCTACGTACCGGACCCGGAGGACGGCGACCCGGCGGAGCCGGGCGGCGAGGAACCGCCGCCCGGCTCCTAAGGGACCTCTAGGCGGGACCCGCCACCACCGCCACCGTCTTCGGCAGCGACACGCCCGAGCCGTCGCGGCGCGGGTCGATGTCCGGGAGCTGGGCCGGGGTGCCGTTCTTCTGCGCGGCCCGTGCCGGGGCCGGGCCCGCCCAGGCCAGGGCCAGGCAGTCCTCGCCCTTCAGGAACCGCTGGCAGCGCACGCCACCGGTGGCGCGGCCCTTGCGCGGGTACTGGTCGAACGGGGTCAGCTTGGCCGTGGTCTGGACGGAGTCGTCCAGCGTGCCGCGCGAACCCGCGACCGTGAAGACGACCGCGTCCGCCGCCGGGTCCACCGCCGTGAAGGAGATGACCTTCGCGCCCTCGGCGAGCTTGATGCCCGCCACACCGCCCGCCGGCCGGCCCTGGGGACGGACCTGCGAGGCCTGGTAGCGCAGCAGCTGAGCGTCGTCCGTGATGAAGACCAGGTCCTCCTCGCCGGTGCGCAGCTCGGCCGCGCCGACGATCCGGTCGCCGTCCTTGAGCGTGATGACCTCCAACTCGTCCTTGTTGGACGGGTAGTCGGGTACCACGCGCTTGACGACGCCCTGCTCCGTGCCGAGGGCCAGGCCCGGCGAGGACTCGTCCAGCGTGGTCAGGCAGACGACCGTCTCGTCGTCCTCCAGGGACACGAACTCCGCCAGCGGCGCGCCGCCCGACAGGTTCGGCGCCGACTGCGCTTCCGGAAGCTGGGGCAGGTCGACCACGTTCACCCGCAGCAGCCGCCCGCCGGACGTCACCACGCCGATCTCGCCGCGGGCCGTGGCGGGCACCGAGGACACGATCAGGTCGTGCTTGACGCGCTTGGCGCGGGCGTCCGTGACGAGGGGCTCGTCGTTCGCGGTGCGGGCCAGCAGGCCCGTCGAGGACAGCAGCACCCGGCACGGGTCGTCCGCCACCTGGAGCGGGACGGCGGCCACCGGAGTGGCGGCCGACTCCAGCAGGAGCGTGCGCCGGTCGGTGCCGAACTTCTTGGCCACGGCCGCCAGTTCGGCGGAGACCAGCTTGCGCAGCTCGGCGTCCGACTCGAGGATCCGCGTCAGCTCCTCGATCTCCGCGACGAGCCGGTCCTTCTCCGCCTCGAGCTCGACGCGGTCGTACTTGGTCAGCCGGCGCAGCGGCGTGTCCAGGATGTACTGGGTCTGGACGTCGCTCAGCGAGAAGCGGTCCATCAGGCGCTGCTTGGCCTGCGCGGAGTTCTCGCTGGAGCGGATGAGGCGGATGACCTCGTCGATGTCGATCAGCGCGGTGAGCAGGCCCTCGACCAGGTGGAGGCGGTCGCGGCGCTTGGTGCGCCGGAACTCGCTGCGCCGCCGCACGACGTCGAAGCGGTGGTCGAGGTAGACCTCCAGCAGCTCCTTGAGGCCCAGGGTGAGGGGCTGGCCGTCGACCAGGGCGACGTTGTTGATGCCGAAGGACTCCTCCATCGGCGTCAGCTTGTAGAGCTGCTCCAGGACGGCCTCGGGCACGAAGCCGTTCTTGATCTCGATGACCAGGCGCAGCCCGTGCTCGCGGTCGGTGAGGTCCTTGACGTCCGCGATGCCCTGGAGCTTCTTCGAGCCGACCAGGTCCTTGATCTTCGCGATGACCTTCTCGGGGCCGACCGCGAAGGGCAGCTCGGTGACGACGAGGCCCTTGCGGCGGGCCGTCACGGTCTCCACGGACACCGTCGCGCGGATCTTGAACGTGCCGCGGCCCGTCGCGTAGGCGTCCCGGATGCCGGGCAGACCGACGATCCGGCCGCCGGTGGGCAGGTCGGGGCCCGGCACGTGCTTCATCAGGGCGTCGAGGTCGGCGTTCGGGTACCGGATCAGGTGCCGGGCGGCCGCGATCACCTCGCGCAGGTTGTGCGGCGGCATGTTCGTGGCCATGCCGACCGCGATGCCGGAGGCGCCGTTGACCAGCAGGTTCGGGAAGGCGGCGGGCAGGGCCACCGGCTCCTGCTCCTGGCCGTCGTAGTTGGGGCCGAAGTCGACGGTGTCCTCGTCGATCGACTCCGTCATCAGGCCGGCGGCCTCGGCCATCCGGCACTCGGTGTACCGCATGGCGGCCGGCGGGTCGTCGTTGCCCAGCGAGCCGAAGTTGCCGTGGCCGTCCACCAGGGGCACGCGCATGGAGAAGGGCTGGGCCATGCGCACCAGGGCGTCGTAGATCGACGCGTCGCCGTGCGGGTGCAGCTTGCCCATGACCTCGCCGACGACACGGGCGCACTTCACGTAGCCGCGCTCGGGCCGCAGGCCCATCTCGTTCATCTGGTACACGATGCGGCGGTGCACCGGCTTGAGGCCGTCGCGGGCGTCCGGCAGCGCACGGGAGTAGATGACCGAGTACGCGTACTCGAGGAAGGAGCCCTGCATCTCGTCGACGACGTCGATGTCGAGGATCTTCTCCTCGTACGACTCGTCGGGCGGCGGGGTCTTCGTACTACGGCGGGCCATCGCTGCCGGCTCCTTGCTGAAGCGTGAACGGTGATCTGACGTGGTCCATTGTGGACCGCGGCACTGACAGCGACCGACCAGGACCCGTCACGGGCTGCCCGGCCCGGCGCTGCCCGCAGGGTACGCCCTCGCCACGCCTCCCCGTCCCCGGCGGCCGCCGACCCGTTCTCGCTCTCGGCGTACGGGGTCCGGGAACTCCACCGGCGGCCCGCACGCTTGCATACAGTGGCAGGATCGGCGGAATTCCGCGGTTCCGCCCGATGATTCCACCAGGATTTCCGCGATCGAAGGGACGTACATGCCCATGGGTCACACGGCCACAGCCCAGGCAGGCTCCGGCGGCCTGACAGCGACCGAGCACCGCCTGGCCAACGGCCTGCGCGTGGTGCTCTCCGAGGACCATCTGACCCCGGTCGCGGCGGTGTGCCTCTGGTACGACGTCGGCTCGCGCCACGAAGTCAAGGGGCGTACCGGTCTGGCTCACCTTTTCGAGCACCTGATGTTCCAGGGCTCCGCCCAGGTCAAGGGCAACGGGCACTTCGAGCTGGTGCAGGGGGCCGGCGGCTCGCTCAACGGCACCACCAGTTTCGAGCGCACCAACTACTTCGAGACCATGCCCGCCCACCAGCTGGAGCTCGCCCTCTGGCTGGAGGCCGACCGCATGGGCTCCCTGCTCGCCGCCCTGGACGAGGAGTCCATGGAGAACCAGCGGGACGTCGTCAAGAACGAGCGCCGCCAGCGCTACGACAACGTGCCCTACGGCACGGCGTTCGAGAAGCTGACCGCCCTGGCGTACCCGGAGGGTCACCCGTACCACCACACGCCGATCGGCTCGATGGCGGACCTGGACGCGGCGACGCTGGAGGACGCGCGCGCGTTCTTCCGCACCTACTACGCGCCGAACAACGCGGTGCTGTCCGTGGTCGGCGACATCGACCCCGAGCAGACGCTCGCCTGGATCGAGAAGTACTTCGGCTCCATCCCGTCGCACGACGGCAAGCCCGCCCCCCGGGACGGCTCGCTGCCCGACGTCATGGGCGAGCAGTTGCGCGAGGTCGTCGAGGAGGAGGTCCCGGCGCGCGCCCTGATGGCGGCCTACCGCCTGCCGGAGGACGGCACGCGCGCGTGCGACGCGGCCGACCTGGCCCTGACCGTCCTGGGCGGCGGCGAGTCGTCCCGCCTGTACAACCGGCTGGTGCGGCGCGACCGCACGGCCGTGGCCGCCGGCTTCGGTCTGCTGCGGCTCGCCGGGGCGCCCTCCCTGGGCTGGCTGGACGTGAAGACGTCCGGCGACGTGGAGGTGCCCGTCATCGAGACGGCCATCGACGAGGAGCTCGCCCGGTTCGCCGAGGAGGGCCCCACGGCCGAGGAGATGGAGCGCGCCCAGGCCCAGCTGGAGCGCGAGTGGCTCGACCGGCTCGGCACGGTCGCCGGCCGCGCCGACGAACTGTGCCGCTACGCCGTCCTGTTCGGCGACCCGCAGCTCGCCCTCACCGCCGTGCAGCGGGTGCTGGAGGTGACGGCCGAGGAGGTCCAGGAGGTCGCCAAGGCCCGCCTGCGCCCCGACAACCGCGCGGTGCTCGTCTACGAGCCGACCGCCCCCGCCGACGAGAACGACGCCACCGACGAGAACGAGGAGGCGGCCAAGTGACCGAGCTCGCCACCATGGAATTCCACTCCCAGCCACAGGCCGGCGAGCCCAAGCCGTGGGCGTTCCCGGCCCCCGAGCGCGGCAGCCTCGACAACGGCCTCACCGTGCTGCGCTGCCACCGCCCCGGCCAGCAGGTCGTCGCCGTCGAGGTCTCGCTGAACGCGCCCCTGGACGCCGAGCCCGCCGGTCTGGACGGCGTCGCCACGATCATGGCGCGCGCGTTCTCCGAGGGCACCGACAAGCACTCCGCCGAGGAGTTCGCCGCCGAACTGGAGCGCTGCGGCGCCACCCTCGACGCGCACGCGGACCACCCCGGCGTCCGGCTGAGCCTGGAGGTGCCCGTCTCGCGCCTCGCCAAGGCCCTGGGCCTGGTCGCCGACGCCCTCAGGGCGCCCGCGTTCGCCGACAGCGAGGTCGAGCGGCTGGTGCGCAACCGGCTCGACGAGATCCCGCACGAGCTGGCCAACCCCTCCCGGCGCGCCGCCAAGGAGCTGTCCAAGGAGCTGTTCCCGGCCGACTCGCGCATGTCGCGCCCGCGTCAGGGCACCGAGGAGACGGTCGCGAACATCGACGCGGCGGCCGTCCGCGCCTTCTACGAGAAGCACGTCCGCCCCGCCACGGCCACCGCGGTCATCGTCGGCGACCTCACCGGCGTCGACCTCGACGCGCTGCTCGGCGACACCCTCGGCGCGTGGACCGGCTCCGCCGCCGAACCGCGCCCCGTGCCGCCGGTGACCGCCGACGACACGGGCCGGGTCGTCATCGTGGACCGCCCCGGTGCCGTCCAGACGCAGCTGCTGATCGGCCGCACC
This sequence comes from Streptomyces sp. NPDC093586, assembly GCF_044764905.1. NCBI lineage: Bacteria > Bacillati > Actinomycetota > Actinomycetes > Kitasatosporales > Streptomycetaceae > Streptomyces > Streptomyces sp. NPDC093586. Next base: position 16,351 of record NZ_JBIWJA010000017.1, read on the forward strand.
GGGCCCGACCGGCACGACCGCGTGTGGCCCGCGCAGGTCCTCGGCACGTACTGCCTCGGTGGCACCCTCACCTCGCGCCTGGACCGCGTCCTGCGCGAGGAGAAGGGCTATACCTACGGCGTCCGGGCCTTCGGGCAGGTCCTGCGCTCCGCGCCCGACGGCACGGGTGCCTCGATGCTCGCCATCAGCGGCTCCGTCGACACGCCCAACACCGGCCCGGCGCTGCAGGACCTGTGGACGGTGCTGCGCACGCTCGCCGAGGGCGGGCTCACCGACGCCGAACGCGACGTCGCCGTGCAGAACCTGGTGGGCGTGGCGCCGCTGAAGTACGAGACGGCGGCGGCCGTCGCGAGCACGCTCGCCGACCAGGTCGAGCAGTACCTGCCCGACGACTACCAGGCCACGCTGTACCGCCAACTCGCCGCCACCGGAACCGTGGAGGCCACCGCGGCGGTCGTGAGCGCCTTCCCGGTGGACCGTCTGGTGACGGTCCTCGTCGGTGACGCGGCGCAGATCAAGGAGCCGGTCGAGGCCCTCGGCATCGGCGAAGTCACCGTGGTGGCCGCCGAGTAGCGGCACGCGCGCCCGACGGCCCCGGCGACCCGAGTGTCACCGGGGCCGCCTTTTGTCCGGATTGGGGGAGAGGCTGCCCGTCTGCCCTGTGGCGTGCGCTACAAAAACCCTGTTGCGTTTGAGGATCGAAGACAACCGCGTTTAGCGTCGTCCGGGCTGTTCGTCAGGCAGTGCGCCGCACCCGCGGCACCGGACAGTCATCGCCGAGTCCCCGTACGGCGCGAGCCAGGGGAGCCGGGGACCCATCGCAGTCCCTGGGGTGAATCGGACGCCCGCGCTTCGGCGAGGGGGTCCGTAGGAGACCTTCCTGCTCCGAACCCGTCAGCTAACCCGGTAGGCGAGAGGGAAGGAAAGGACCAGCCTCTACATGGCGTTCACGCGCGCCACCGGGAAGCACCGCCGCCCCGGCCGCATGCACCGCACCACCGCCCGCGCGGCGGGCGTCGCGGCCCTCGCCACCACCGGCGTCGTCGGCACCCTCGCGGCCCCGGCCCTCGCCGCCGAGCCCGAGGTCGAGCAGAGCGGACTCACCCCGGTCGTCACCATCGGCGACTCCGTCGCCGACGAGATCGACGCCCAGGCCGCCGCGCAGAAGCAGGCCGCCCTGGACGCCGCCGCCCGCGAGGCGGCGATGGAGGCCGCGCGCGAGCGGGCCGCCGAGGCCGCGAAGGAAGCGCGCGAGGCCAAGGAGCGCGCCGCGCGCGAGGCGGAGCGCGAGCGCCTCAACACCTTCGTCGCGCCGATCACCGGCTCCTACGTGTCCACGGCCTACCGGGCCGGCAGCTCCCTGTGGTCCTCCGGCAGCCACACCGGCATCGACTTCCACGCCTCCACCGGCACCCCGGTGCACGCGGTCGGCGTCGGCACCGTCGTCGAGGCCGGCTGGGGCGGCGCGTACGGCAACCAGGTCGTGATCAGGATGCACGACGGCACGTACACCCAGTACGGGCACCTGTCGTCCATCGGCGTCTCGGTCGGCCAGTCGGTCGGCGCCGGCCAGCGGATCGGCCTCTCCGGCGCCACCGGCAACGTCACCGGACCGCACCTGCACTTCGAAGCCCGCACGAGCCCGGAGTACGGCTCGGACATGGACCCCGTCGCCTACCTCCGCTCCCACGGCGTGGACGTCTGACGACGGACGGCACGGCACCCCCGAAGGCCCAGGCTCCCGAAGCCTGGGCCTTCCGGTTTTCCCACCCATTTCCGGCTCCGTCGCCGGCCGGTGTTTCCGGCTCCTTTTCCGGCCCGCGAATGTCCAAAAAATATCCCTGGATTCCCGCACCCCGTCCGAAAGCGCGGCGCATTGGCCTAGAGTCACGGAACACGCGTCCATCGTCGACGTTTCACGGGGATCAGGGCGGAGGTCGGACATGCGTATTCCGGCGCACTCGGTGTGCACGGCGATCCGGGACGACATCGTCGCCGGTGTCCACGGGCGCGGCAGCCGCCTCACGGAGGAACTGCTCGCCCGCCGCTACGGCGTCTCCCGCGTCCCCGTCCGCGAGGCGCTGCGCACCCTGGAGGCCGAGGGCTTCGTCGTGACCCGGCGGCACGCGGGCGCGTGCGTCGCGGAGCCCACCGAACAGGAGGCCGCCGACCTGCTGGAGACCCGCACGCTCCTGGAGCCCCTCGGCGCCTCCCGCGCGGCCCGGCGCCGCACCGAGGCCCACCTCAAGGTGTTGCGCGGCCTGGTCAGGCTGGGCCGGGAACGCTCCCGGCAGGGCCACGGCGAGGATCTGCGCGCACTGGACGGCTGGTTCCACGAGACCCTCGCGCAGGCCGCCGGCAGCCCCTCCCTCACGGCGATGCTGACCCAGCTGCGCCGCAAGATCGCCTGGATGTACCTCGTGGACGCGCCACCCGGTGCGGTGGAGCGCTGGGCCGAGTACGGCGCGGTCGTCGACGCGGTGGCGCGGGGCGACGGCGACCGCGCGCGGGCGCTCATGGCGCTGCACGCCGAACGGTCGGCCGCGGCGCACCGGCTGCGCTTCTCCTCCGGCGACGGCCCGGACGGTGTGAGGAATGCGCAACGTCCCGCAAACATGCCGAGCCCGCGGCATTAACACGGGTGCCGTATACAAAAGAGGGGTAATTCGGAGGGCTGTTTTCTGCTGCCCGGAAAAGAGGCAGGAAAAGGCCCGCCCGGCAGTCCGGGCGGGCCTTTCGGCGGCCGTCACGTCAGACGGTCTCGGGAAGCTCCTCGAGACCCTCGGCGACCAGCTTCGCCAGCCGGTCCAGGGCGGCGTCCGCGCCCTCGGCGTCGGAGGCCAGGACGATCTCCTCGCCGCCCTGGGCGCCCAGGGCCAGAACGGCCAGCATGGAGGCCGCGTTGACGGGGTCGCCGTCGGCCTTGGCGATCGTCACCGGGACGCCTGTGGCCGTGGCGGCTCGGACGAAGATGGAGGCGGGGCGGGCGTGGAGACCCTCGGCCCAGCCGACGTTGACGCGGCGCTCAGCCATGTGTTGCTGCCCTTCAGGTGTTCAGGTTGTCTAGACCAGTTTCCCACATCATGAAGCATGGCCGGACGGCTGTGCGCCGCCCGGGCGGCCGTCGGACCGCGGCCTCGGCCCGACCTCCCGTCCTCCACAGCCTGCCCCGCGCCGTTGTCGTACGCGAGCCGTACTCTGGGGCCCATGCAGACCTCGTCGGACCGGCACGAGTACCCCGCCCACTGGGAAGCCGACGTGGTGCTGCGCGACGGCGGCACCGCGCGCGTCCGCCCCATCACCGTCGATGACGCCGAGCGCCTGGTCAGCTTCTACGAGCAGGTCTCCGACGAGTCGAAGTACTACCGCTTCTTCGCGCCGTACCCTCGCCTGTCCGCCAAGGACGTCCACCGTTTCACGCACCACGACTTCGTGGACCGGGTGGGACTCGCGGCCACCATCGGCGGCGAGTTCATCGCCACCGTACGCTACGACCGGATCGGCGCCGGCGGAACGCCCGCGCCGTTCCCGGCCGACGAGGCCGAGGTCGCCTTCCTCGTCCAGGACGCCCATCAGGGCCGGGGTGTCGCCTCCGCGCTCCTGGAACACATCGCCGCCGTCGCCCGGGAGCGCGGCATCCGCCGCTTCGCCGCCGAGGTGCTGCCCGCGAACACCAAGATGATCAAGGTGTTCATGGACGCCGGGTACACCCAGAAGCGCAGCTTCGAGGACGGCGTGGTCCGCCTGGAGTTCGACCTGGAGCCCACCGACCGCTCGCTCGCCGTGCAGTACGCGCGCGAACAGCGCGCGGAAGCCCGCTCGGTGCAGCGCCTGCTCCAGCCCGGCTCCGTCGCCGTCATCGGCACCGGCCGCACCCCCGGAGGCGTCGGCCGCAGCATCCTCGGCAACATCCGGGACGCGGGCTACACCGGCCGCCTCCACGCCGTGAACAAGGCCTTCCCCGAGGATCTGAAGGAGATCGACGGGGTGCCCGCCCGCCGCTCGGTGCGCGACATCGACGGCCCCGTCGACCTCGCCGTCGTCACCGTGCCCGCCGAGCACGTGCCCGAGGTCGTCGCCGAGTGCGGCGAACACGGCGTGCAGGGCCTCGTCGTGATCTCCGCCGGGTACGCCGACAGCGGCCCCGAGGGACGCGAACGCCAGCGGGCCCTCGTGCGCCAGGCGCGCACGTACGGCATGCGGATCATCGGCCCCAACGCCTTCGGGATCATCAACACCTCCCCGGGGATCCGCCTCAACGCCTCCCTCGCCCCCGAGATGCCGCGCCCCGGACGGATCGGCCTGTTCGCCCAGTCCGGCGCCATCGGCATCGCCCTGCTCTCGCGGCTGCACCGGCGCGGCGGCGGGGTCACCGGTGTGACCGGCGTGTCCACCTTCGTCTCCTCCGGCAACCGGGCCGACGTCTCCGGCAACGACGTCCTCCAGTACTGGTACGACGACCCGGAGACCGACGTCGCGCTGATGTACCTGGAGTCCATCGGCAACCCCCGCAAGTTCACCCGCCTGGCCCGGCGCACGGCGGCGTCCAAGCCGCTGGTCGTGGTGCAGGGCGCCCGGCACGGCGGCGTCGCGCCGCAGGGCCACGCCGTACGGGCGACGCGGCTGCCGCACGCGACGGTCTCCGCGCTGCTGCGGCAGGCCGGGGTGATCCGCGTCGACACGATCACCGACCTCGTCGACGCGGGACTGCTGCTCGCCCGCCAGCCCCTGCCCGCCGGCCCACGCGTGGCGATCCTCGGGAACTCCGAGTCACTGGGCCTGCTCACCTACGACGCGTGCCTGTCGGAGGGACTGCGGCCGCACCCTCCGCTGGACCTGACGACGGCGGCCTCCGCGCAGGACTTCCACACGGCCCTGTCCCGGGCGCTGGCCGACGACGCCTGCGACGCGGTGGTGGTGACCGCCATCCCGACGGTGGGGGAGGGGGCGGCCGGGGACACGGCACTGGCCGAGGCGCTGCGCTCGGCGGCGGCCGCGGTGCCCGACAAGCCCGTCCTCGTGGTGCACGTGGAGCTGGGCGGCCTCGCCCAGGCCCTGTCCGCCGCGGCGAGCACCGCACCGCAGGCCGCCTCGGACACCCCGCCCCCGGGCACGCCGGGCGCCCCGGACGGCGCCCTCCCGCCGGGCGCCCCGGACAGCGTCCGCGCGCCGGAGCCGCCCGCCGAGGCCGTCCAGGCGCCGGAAGGAGCCCGCCTCATCCCCGCCTACCCCGCCGCCGAACGCGCCGTCCGCGCCCTCGCCCAGGCCGTCGCCTACGCGCAGTGGCGACGCGACGCCGCCGACCCCGGCAAGGTCCCGGAGTACGACGACATCGACGAGAAGGGCGCAGCCGAACTGATCGGCGCGCACCTCGCGCGCGGACAGGGCCTCACCCTCGGCGACCGGGAGACCTGCGAGCTGCTCGGCAGGTACGGCGTCCACGTCCACCGCGCCCTGCCCGCACCCACCCCCGACGACGCCGTGGCCGCCGCCGGCGCGATCGGCTACCCCGTCGCCCTCAAGGCCACCGCCCCGCACCTGCGCCACCGCGCCGACCTGGGCGGCGTACGCCTCGATCTTGCGGACGAGGAACAACTGCGGCGGTCCTACGCCGAGTTGACCGAGCTCTTCGGAAGGCCCGAGGAGCTGCGGCCGGTGGTCCAGGGCATGGCGCCGCGCGGTGTCGACACGGTCGTCCGGGCGGTCATCGACCCGGCGGCCGGCGCGGTGCTCTCCTTCGGACTCGCCGGGGCGGCCACCCAGCTCCTCGGCGACACGGCGCACCGGCTGATCCCGGTCACCGACCGGGAGGCCGCCTCCCTGATCCGCTCGATCCGCACCGCGCCCCTCCTCTTCGGCTGGCGAGGCTCGGCCCCGGTCGACGCCGCCGCCCTGGAGGAGCTGCTGCTGCGCGTCTCCCGGCTGGTCGACGACCACCCGGAGGTCGTCGCGGTCACCCTGGAGCCGGTCGTCGTCGCCCCGCGCGGACTGAGCGTCCTCGGCGCCTCCGTCCGCCTCGCGCCCCCGCCCGCCCGGGACGACCTCGGCCCGCGTACGCTCCCGGCGTACTGACCGCGCGGCCGCGCGGGGAGGCGGGCCCAGCCCGCGGAGGTTCCCGGCGAACTCACCCCGCCGGGCCCGACGGAGGGCCCCGCGGACAGGGCGCGAAGAGCGCGCGAGGACCGGACAGGGACCCGGCGGGCGGCGCCCGGGGACGGACCGGGGACCGCACGGGCGTCCCGCGCAGTCAGTGGGCCCCCGTAGGATGGACGGCATGGCCAAGACCAGTACGACGACCCAGGGGCTGCGAGCGGCGATCGAGCGCAGCGGCTACTACCCGGCCCTCGTGGCCGAGGCGGTGGAGGCCGCCGTGGGCGGCGAGCCCATCCGGTCGTACCTGGTCCACCAGGAGACCACGTTCGACCAGAACGAGGTGCGCCGGCACGTGACCGTGCTGGTCCTCACCGGCAACCGCTTCATCGTCAGCCACACCGACGAGCAGGCCGCCGACGACACCTCCCCGACGCCCTACGCCACGACGTCCACCGAGTCCGTCAAGCTCGGCCGGATCTCGTCCATCGTCGTCAGCCGTGTGGTCGCCAACCCGGAGAAGTACAAGCCGGGCACCCTGCCCCGCGAGATCGTGCTGACCATCGGCTGGGGCGCCGTCTCCCGCCTCGACCTGGAGCCGGCCGCCTGCGGCGACCCGAACTGCGAGGCCGACCACGGCTACACCGGCAGCTCGACCGCCGACGACCTGAGCCTGCGCGTCAGCGAGGCCGGGGACGGCCCGGAGACGGTGCGCCAGGCGCTCGCCTTCGCGCAGGCCCTCTCCGAGGCGACCGCGGACTCCCCCCGCTGATGGCGCAGCACGCCACCTGGGACACCTACCCGGAACCGCTCCCCGTCGACTCCGCCCCCGTGCCCGAGTACGGCACGGGCTCCCTCGCCGACCTGCTGCCCACGCTGGCCGCCGGCCTCGGCGTCCCCGGCATGACCGCGGCCATCACGGAACTGACCCCCGCCGACCGGAACTGCGTGTTCCTGATCGACGGCCTCGGCTGGGAGCAGCTGCGGGCCCACCCGGACGAAGCCCCCTTCCTGAACTCCCTGCTCGGCAGCTCGCGCGGCGGCACCGGACGCCCGATCACCGCCGGCTACCCGGCGACCACCGCCACCTCCCTCGCCTCCGTCGGCACCGGCCTGCCGCCGGGCGCCCACGGCCTGCCCGGCTACACCGTGCGCAACCCGGACACCGGCGAGCTGATGAACCAGCTGCGCTGGCAGCCCTGGACCCCGCCGGACGCCTGGCAGCCGTACCCCACGGTCTTCGGCCTCGCCCAGCAGGCCGGGGTGCACGCCGCCCAGGTCTCCTCGCCGACCTTCGCGAACACCCCGCTGACCAAGATCGCCCTCAGCGGCGGCACCTTCCACGGCCGGCTCACCGGCGAGGACCGCATGGACCTCGCGGCCGAGCAGCTGGCCGCCGCCGACCGCGCCCTCGTCTACACGTACTACGCCGAGGTCGACGGCGCCGGCCACCGCTACGGCGTGGACTCCGACACCTGGCGCGGCCAGCTGATGCACGTCGACCGGCTGGCCCAGCGCCTGGCCGAGCAGCTGCCGCCGCGCAGCGCCCTCTACGTCACCGCCGACCACGGCATGATCGACGTGCCCTTCGACGAGGACCACCGCATCGACTTCGACGAGGACTGGGAGCTGAAGGCGGGCGTCGCCCTGCTCGGCGGCGAGGGCCGCGCCCGGCACGTGTACGCCGTCCCGGGCGCCCACGACGACGTGCTGACCTGCTGGCGCGAGGTGCTCGGCGAGCAGTTCTGGGTGGCCTCGCGCGACGAGGCGGTCGAGGCCGGCTGGTTCGGCCCGTGCGTCGACGACCGGGTGTACGGCCGCATCGGCGACGTGGTCGCCGCCGCGCGCGACGACGTTCTGCTCATCGCCTCCGAGCGGGAGCCGAGGGAGTCGTCGATGGTCGGCAACCACGGCTCGATGACCCCCGCCGAGCAGCTGGTCCCCCTGCTCGAAGTACGCTCCTGACCCCCCCACCGCCGACCCTCTTCGCCGAAAGGTGCTCAACCCCTCATGCCCGAGCTGGTGTTCTTCTCCGGAACGATGGACTGCGGGAAGTCGACACTGGCTCTCCAGATCGAGCACAACCGCTCGGCGCGCGGCCTCGCGGGCATCATCTTCACGCGCGACGACCGCGCGGGCGAGGGCAAGCTCTCCTCCCGGCTCGGCCTGGTCACGGACGCGGTGGAGGTCGAGGACGGGCACGACCTGTACGCGCACGTCGTCGACCACCTCTCGCAGGGCGGTCGCGCGGACTACGTGATCGCGGACGAGGCGCAGTTCCTGGCGCCGGAGCAGATCGACCAGCTCGCGCGCGTGGTGGACGACCTCGAACTCGACGTGTACGCCTTCGGCATCACCACCGACTTCCGCTCCAAGCTGTTCCCCGGCTCGCAGCGGCTGGTGGAACTCGCCGACCGCGTCGAGGTGCTCCAGGTCGAGGCCCTGTGCTGGTGCGGCGCTCGCGCCACGCACAACGCCCGGACCGTGGGCGGCGTCATGGTCGTCGAGGGCGCCCAGGTGGTCGTCGGCGACGTCACCCAGTCCTCCGACGAGATCGGTTACGAGGTCCTGTGCCGACGCCACCACCGTCGCCGCATGACGGCGGCGACGGCCCGCGCGGCGGCCCTGTCGCCGGACGTGCTGCCGGTCACCCCGGTCTGACCGCCGGGATCCACGCCGTACGGGCGGGGTTGACGTGGCGTCAGGTGATGGGTGTCACTGTTCCCGTCCCGCTTCCACATGATCGGAGAAGGCGTGAAGCCCCGTTTCCGACGTCCCGTCCGCGCCCACCGTGCCCACCGCGCCTCCGTCGCCGTCCTCGCCGCAGCCCTGCTCGCCATGGCGGCACCGGCATCCGCCCTGGGCGGGGACGCCTCCGGGGCCGGGGCCCCGGCGGTGCCGCTGCGGGTGGCGACCTACAACATCCACGCCGGAGCCGGCGCCGACCAGGTCTTCGACCTCGACCGCACCGCCGAGGCCGTACGTGCCCTGCGGGCCGACGTGATCGGCCTCCAGGAGGTCGACGTGCACTGGGGAGCGCGCAGCGACTTCGTCGACGAGGCCCGGGCGCTGGCCGAGAAGCTGGACATGCGGGTGTACTTCGCGCCGATCTACGATTTGGACCCGGCCGGCGAGGGCGGTGAACGCCGGCAGTACGGCGTCGCCGTGCTCAGCCGCCACCCGGTCGTCGCGGCCGAGAACCACGAGATCACCCGGCTCTCCACCCAGACCTCCGACCCGGCCCCGGCCCCGGCGCCCGGCTTCGCCGAGGTGACGGTCAACGTGCGGGGCGCGCACGCGCACGTCTACGTCACGCACCTGGACTACCGGGCCGACCCTTCGATCCGCGCGGCCCAGGTGGCGGACATGCTCGCGGTGCTGGCCGCCGACCGCGGACCGAAGATCCTCGTCGGCGACTTCAACGCCGAGCCCACGGCACCGGAGTTGGCGCCGCTGTGGCGGCACCTGCGGGACGCCGCCCCCGACGGCGGCCGGACGTACCCGGCGACCGCCCCGGTCAAGCGCATCGACCTGGTCACCGTCTCGCCCGACATCACCGTGACCGGCGCCGGGACGGTCGCCACCGAGGCGTCGGACCATCGCCCCGTGGTCACGGACCTGGAGCTGCACCGGCGCGGCCGCTGAACCACCGGCCGTCGCCGGGGAATCCACGCGAGCTGCGAGTTCCGGCGGCGAGGACACCGAACAAGCGATCGGCATCAAAGCGGACGAGGTTATGATCACCCCGGCAAGGCCGTAGCGCAGAGGTCGTCGCGCCCACGCATCAAGCTGGAGGACGTCGGTTCGAATCCGACCGGCCTTGCCACCCTTGTCGTGGAGGAAAGTCGATTGGCGTCGGTCCGTCCCGGGCGGGCGGAGGGCGATGCCGCCCTCGGCGAGCCGGGCACCGGCGACGGACCGGTGGAGTGGTGATGACGCAGCCGACACCCGTGCGCTGCCCGGCGATCGAGCACCCGGACATCCCGATCGGCGATCCCGCCGTCCTGGCCCCGCTGCTGGCCCGGCTGAGGTCGGCGCGAGCGGTGGAGAGCGACGAGACCTTCCCGCTCGGCACCCTGCGGGCGGACGGCCGCGTCGACCTGTGCAAACAGGGGCTCGGAGCGGTGGGTGCCGCCCGTCTGATGCCCGTCGCCGCCACCTCGCCGCACGCCCGGCACCTCCTGCTCGGCACCAACGCCATCGGCGACGAAGGGGCCTCGACGGTCGTCCGGGCTCTCGACGGCGACCACGGCCTGCACACGCTCTACCTCGGCTGCAACCGCATCGGCCCCCGGGGCGCCGCCGTGCTCGCCGACGCGCTGTCGACGGACGCGACCGTGCGCGCCCTGTGGCTCAAGCGCAATCCGGTGGGCGACGACGGGGTCCTCGCCCTCGCCGCGATGCTCCGCCGCAACACCACGCTGCGCACCCTCGACCTGGTCAACACCGGCCTCACCACCACGGGGTTGCGGGCGCTGCTCGACGCCCTCACCGGCCGCCCGCGCCCGGTGGAACGCCTCTTCCTCGGCGGGAACGGCCTGACCGCCGACGCCGCCGGGTTGCTGGCCGCGCTGGTCCGGGACGCGGGCGTGCGCGAGCTGTACCTGCCCGCCAACCACCTCGGCGACGAGGGCGCCGCCGTCCTCGCGGCCGCGGCCGACCCCGGACGGCCGGTACGGCTCGGACTGGGCGGCAACGGGATCGGCCCCGCCGGTGCCCGCGCCCTCGCCGGCGCCCTGGACGGCATCGAGGCGCTCGACCTGGGCCGGCCACCGTCGGAGCGGAGCCTCGGCGCCCCCGCCAACGACACCGGTGACGAAGGCGCCCGCGCCCTGGCCGCCGCCCTGTGCGGCAGCCCGCTGCGCCGGCTCGAACTGCGCCACACCGGGCTCACCGGGCGGGGCGCGAAGACCCTGCTGGCGGCCGTGCCGGACGGCACGACGCTGGAGTACGTCGGCCTCGGCCCGGGACTGCCCCGCAAGGTGAAGCGGTCCCTGAACCAGCGCCTGCGACCCGCCCGCGGGGCCCATCCGGACCTCGGTGCGATAGGAAGTGTCTACCGGTGAGCGCACGCCCCCTCCTCCCGTGCTTCCCACCGGAGGAGGCGTCGAGTTGGCGGCGGATCCGCCGCTACGCGGTGCCCCGGACGATGATCGAGCGCGCGGCCGAACGCCGCTCGGCCGGCGACTGGCGGGGCGCCTGTGCGGCGGCCGGTGTGGACGTCGCCGTAGACCTGCCGGAGATCGCCGGGCACTGCGGCCACGAGGTGGCCGAGGCCCTGGCGGACGACCTGCGTCACCTGGTCCCGGACCTGCTGCGCTGGCACCTGCCCCGCATCCTGGGCGGATGGACCACCCTCGACACCGACCGCACCGTGGTCCTCGCCCGCTACCGGCCGGTGCGGGCGGGCGAAGGCCCCCGGACCACGCCGTACCTCCACGTCACCACGCCGCCGATGCGGGAGGGCCCGCAGCGCGTCACCCTGCGCTTCGGCACGGTCCGGGACGAGAAGGCCGTCGGCGTCTTCGGCCCGCGGACCGACGACTGGCGGTACGCCCGGCACCTGTGGGACGCACGTCGCACCGCCGAACTGCGTGAGCGGTGCGGTGGCACCGACCGACCGCCGTTCTTCCACCCCGACGGCAGACCGCGCGCGACGGAGGAACTGCCCACGGCGGACCCCGGTCCCGGCGACGCGGCGGCCCGGGCCGAATGGGCCACCCTGCTGCACCACAGGGACGGCGTCCGGGCGGTCCTCGACGCGGTCGGCATCGAGGCCGACCTGACTCCACCGGACACCCGGACGCGGTACCCGGCCGACCCGGCATGGTTCCTCCGCAGGCTCGCGCTCGGGCACACCCGTCTGGAGCCCGAGGTCCGCCGGCTGACGGACGAGGGGGTGGGGGACCGCTTCCTCATCGCCCTCGACTGGCGGATGAACATCCTGCTGGAGCCGGCGTCCTCCGGCGGCGCCGGGTTGCGGATCCGTGCCGTCGACCGGAAGGAGACCGACGGCACGCCCTTCCTGCCCGAGGCGCTCTGGCGCAGGCTTCCCGACCTCGACCTGCTGTACGCCGGCGGAGTCGAGCCGGCACACCTGCACCCCCTGGTCCGCGAGGCACTGTTCCCGGCACTGCGGGTACCGGAGGGGGCCGTCGGCCCGCCGGGACCCGCAGCGCCCGCACCCGTCCGGGTCCGGTGCCGGGGCGAATGGCACGAGGTGGGCTTCCGCCCGGGCGGCCTCCTGCACATGCCGCACAGCGACGAGGAGCAGCAGCGCGAACGGGCCCTGCGCGCCTTCGGCGGCGCCGTCGCCGGATGCTTCGCCGTCCAGCAGACCTGGACGTCGGGGGAGGGCCGGCTGCCCAAGGCCCTGCGCGCCCAGATGCGGGACCTGTTCCTGCGCGCCCAGCACGGCGACACCGACGGGGTGCTCCAGCTCCTGGACGCGGGCGTGGACCCCCGGGTACGCGGCGCCGGCCGGCGCACGCTGCTCCACGTCCTGCACCTGCTCGACCACGAACGCCTCCTGCCCCGGCTGATCGAGGAGGGCCTCGACCTGGAGGCCCGGGACCACCGGGACCGCACCCCGCTGTTCGTGGCGGTCAACGACGGCGGCTCCCGGGCCCTGGTCGAGGCCTTGCTGGCCGCCGGCGCCCGCATCGACGTGGTCGACGACGCCGAGTACTCGCTGGCCCAGGTCATCCGCCGGTTCAAGCGCGCCGACCTGGCCTTCCTGCGGGAGCGGGTACGGAAGGAGCATCCGGGACTCGGCGCCGACTGGTGGGACGAGATGATGGACGACAACGAGGACCACGACGAGGACGAGGACCGTTGAGCACCGCACCCGCCTCCCGCACCGCACCCGCCTCCCGCACCGCACCCGCCTCCGGGCCGGGAGCGAACGGCCGCACCGCCCCGGACCCGCTGGCCGCCGCGGACGACCTCGTCGCCCGGCTGCGCACCCACCGCACCGAACCCGCCGCCAACCCCCAACTGGAGGCCCTGGCCCTGACGGTGACGGCCAATCAGCCCGTGCTGCTGTGGGGTGAACCGGGCATCGGCAAGTCGGCCGCCCTGGAGCAGCTCGCCGCCGGACTCGGCCTTCCGCTGGAGACGGTCATCGCCAGCGTGCACGAGCCGTCGGACTTCGCGGGACTCCCGGTCGTCGGGGACGACCCGGCCGCGACCGGCGTACCGATGGCCCCGCCCGACTGGGCGGTCCGGCTCAAGCACGCCGGCCACGGCCTGCTCTTCTTCGACGAACTGTCCTCCGCGCCACCGGCCGTGCAGGCGGCGCTGCTGCGGGTCGTCCTCGAACGCCGGGTCGGCAGCCTCGTCCTGCCCGACGCGGTGCGCATCGTCGCCGCCGCCAACCCACCCTCCAGCGCCGCCGACGGCTGGCACCTCAGCCCGCCGCTCGCCAACCGCTTCGTCCACCTCCACTGGACCCACGACCCCGCCACGGTCGCCCGCGGCATGGCCGGCACCTGGCCTGAGGCGGCCGTCCCCACGGTCGACCCGGCCAAGGCGCCCGGCGCCGTCGCGCGGGCCCGCGGCGCCGTCTCCGGGTTCCTCACCGCACGCCCGGGCCTGGTCCACCACATGCCAGCCGACGCCGAGAGCCGGGGCCGGTCGTGGCCGTCCCCGCGGACCTGGGAGATGGCGCTGCGGCTGCTCGCGACGGGCTACGCGACCGGCGCCGGCCGCGAGGCGGTGGCCGCCGCGCTCACCGGCGCAGTCGGGGACGGCGCCGGCATCGAACTGCTCTCGTACCTGGAACACCTCGACCTGCCCGACCCCGAGCGGGTCCTCGCCGACCCCGACGCGTTCGCCCTGCCCGAGCGCGGCGACCGTCAACTCGCCTTCCTCATCGCGGTCGTCGCCGCCATCCAGAGCGACCTGACCCGGCCCCGCTGGGAGGCCGGCTGGACGGTCCTGGCCAAGGCCGTGGACGCGGGCGTGCCCGACGTGGCCGCCCGGGCCGCCACCGACCTGGCCGCGATGCGCCGACTGGACTGGCCTGTGCCGCCCGGCATCGACGCGTTCCTGGAGCTGCTGCAGATGTCCGGGGCCCTGCCCGGCGGCCGGTGAGGCGGCCGCCATGACGGCAACCCCCGGGAAACCGGACACGGCGAAACTGCTCGCCGCTCGCTACCGCGCGGCGCACGACCGGCCCTATCTGGCGTCGGCCCTGTACGCCCTGACCGTCGTCCCCAGCCCTGACGTGCCGACGATGGGCGTGGACCGCCACTGGCGCTGCTACGTCTCACCCGCCTTCGTCGCCGCCACGCCCGTGGAGGAACTCGCGGGTGTCTGGGTGCACGAGGCGGCGCACCTGCTGCGCGACCACCACGGCCGCGCCGACCGGCTCCCCGCCGCCGGCCGGAGCGACCGGTACCGCGTCAACGTCGCCCAGGACTGCGAGATCAACGACGACCTCCTCGCCGACGGACTGCGCCTGCCCGCCGGACGCGTCGAGCCGCGCCTGTACGGCCTGCCCGACGGGCAGCTGTTCGAGGCGTACCTGGACCAACTGTCCCCGCACGTACGGGAACACGACTGCGGCTCGGGAGCCCACGGCCACCCGGCCCCCTGGGAGCTCCCGGGATCCACCGGCCCCGCCCCGCTCGGCGACGCCGAGGCCCGCGCCCTGCGCCGGCACACCGCCGAGGCGATGCGCGCCCACCAGCGCGCCCGCGGCACCCTGCCCGCCGGCTGGCAGCGCTGGGCCGAGGAGGTCCTGGAACCCACGGTGGACTGGCGGCAGGCCCTGACCGGCGCCGTCCGGGAGGCCGCCGCGTGGGCCGGCGGCGCCGTCGACTACACCTACCGTCGCCCGTCACGCCGCACCCCGGCGCTGCGCGGCGTCGTCCTGCCGAGCCTGCGCCGCCCGCTGCCCCGGGTGGCCGTCGTCGTCGACACGTCCGGCTCGATGGGCGACGCGGAACTCGCGGCGGCCCTCGGGGAGATCACGGGTGTGCTGCGCGAGGTCGGCGTCCGCGGCAACCGCGTCACCGTCCTCGCCTGCGACGCCGACGTGCACGCCGTCTCGCGGGTGACGTCCGTCGAGCAGGTCACCCTCGGCGGCGGTGGCGGCACCGACATGCGCGTCGGCATCGACGCCGCACTCGCGTCCCGCGACCGCCCGTCCATCGTGGTCGTCCTCACCGACGGCTACACGCCCTGGCCCGCCGAGACCCCGTCCTGCCGCCTGGTCGCGGCCCTGATCGGCGCCGGCGCACCCGAGCCGCCGGCCTGGGTGGAGACGGTCCGCGTTCCCGCCGGCTCCCCCGGGTAGCGGCGACCGCGGCGGGCCGGTCAGCCGGTACGGGGCTTGCCGGACACCTCGATCAGCACGGGACGCCGCAAGCCGGCAGAAGGAAGCCGTCGACCTGGTCCTCCGCCAGATGAAACACTTCGCCAACGAGTGGTCCATCAACGGAGAGACCGGCACCTGAGCCTCCCCCCCCACAACCCCTCGCGCCTGAGCGAGGGCCGCTCACCGACTCACCGGAACTCTGAAGACATACAGGGAGGTGGTTCCTCCTGGAAGGTCAGGTTTATTTCATGGCGGGTAAAGAGATAGAGGACCCGGGGTCGTATTTCTCCTCGGTGCTGGTCGCTGCGGCGAAACTTCCGGGTGTGCGCATCCACAGGGAGGCGTACCTTCGGAAGGCGCTGTCTCACCACTGCTCCGAAGAGCAGATCAAGCAAGCGATCGAAGAGACCCCGGCAGCGGCGGGCATCTCCCTCGACATTCTGGAAAAGGCGGCCAACGACTCCATCAAGTACGAGACCGCCAAGGTCAGCGCCGCTTCCGCGGCTGCCGGACTGCCCGGCCTGCTCTTCCTTCCCGCCACGGTCCCCGCCGACTTGGCGCAATACATGGGTCACATGCTGCGCATCGCGCAGAAGCTCGCCTACCTCTACAGCTGGCCCGACCTGTTCTCCGGAGACGGCGACGACATCGACGACGCGACCGCGGGAGTGCTCACCCTCTTCGTCGGCGTGATGTTCGGCACCCATTCGGCGACCACGGCGATCGGAAAAGTCTCGGAGGAGATGTCGAAGCATGTCGCCAAGAAGCTTCCCGAGAAGGCACTCACGAAGGGCGTCATCTATCCCCTCGTGAAGAAGATCGCCGGTCACCTCGGTAAGGAGATCACGAAGCAGACCTTCGCAAGGGCCGTCTCCAAGGCCGTCCCCGTCGTCGGTGCCGTCGTCTCCGGCGGTCTCACGTTCGCGACCTTCCGCCCCATGGCGAAGAAGCTGAAGAACCACCTTTCCGAACTGGCCATGACGAAACCCACCCTCCGAGTCGAGGATGTCGAGGTCGTGCAGGACCACAAGCCCTCCACCGCGGACTACGACGAACAGTCCGACGGGGACGACACCGCCTCCAGGTAGATGAACCACGGCCGCCGGCCTGCTGCCGCTCGCTGACGTATTCGAGCCCTCGTGAGCCCGGATGCGTCAGGCGGCGTCCCAGACGGGAACTGGCAGGGTTTTCACGACCGTACGAGCGTCAGACGCATCGCTCCGACGAGGCTAGCCCGACGAACCCCGCCCATGCCTCACGCGAGACCGTGAGCACGGGGCCGGGGACGTCCTTGGAGTCCCGGACGTGCACAGCCGCCGTTCCGGGCGCGACCTCCACGCAATCGCCCCCCTCGGTTCCGCTGTAGCTGCTCTTGAACCAGGTGAGGCCGGTCGAGGACTCAGCGTTGCTCATAGCGATCCCAGCACCCCTTCGACGAGCTCCAGTGACTCTCCTGGAGCGAGAGCCTGCGATCGGATGGTCCCATAACGGGCCGCGGCCAGAACCCCCTGTTCCGCGTCGGTTTGCAGAGAGCCGACACCTTGTGCCTCGGCATACAGGGACTTCTTGCCATCCTTGCGAGTGACCACGGTGAACGGCCCGTTCACACCGGCGTTGTCCTCGCGGTCGACCGGCATGACCTGGATCTCGACGTTGCGCTTCTGGCCGATCAACAGCAGGTGCTCCAACTGTCCGCGCAGTACGGACCTGCCTCCGTACGGACGTCGCAGGATCGACTCGTCCATCACGAAGCTCAGAAACGGAGCAGGCCGCCGGTCGAAGATCTCATGGCGGGCCAGCCGTGCCGTCACCCGCTGCTCGATCGTCTCCTCGTCCAGTGGGGGACGCCGCACGGCCAGCAGCGCCCGCGTGTACTCCTCCGTCTGCAGAAGCCCCTTGACCACCAGAGTGTCGTACGCCAGCAACTCGACGGCTTCCTTCTCCAGTTGGGCCATCCCCTGGAAGAACACCGGGTGCTGCGCCCGTTCCACCTGCTCCTTCCACAGGCACAGCAGCCCGCCCGCTCCCAGCACCTCATCGGCGCGCTCGATCGCCCTGGGCGGCGGAATGCGCCGCCCCTGCCCGAACGACGCGATCGTGGACGCCGAGTAGCCCGAGCCGCCTCCCGAACTCCTCGCGCTCCAGTCCCTTTCGCAGCCGCAGCGTCTTCATCGTCTGCCCGAACGCGACGACGACACCGCGCCCCGCTTCATCCTCCGGCCGGCGCCCGGCCCCGTCGTCGCTGTCCCACCCGTCCCCGAGACTCACGACCGCCCCCGCGCCACCGCTCCCGCGCTCCCCGGACGCCACCTCGGCCCCCGCCTCCGCACTCCCGTACTCCGCCATGTGCATCACCGCCTCCCCGCCCCAACGCCCCCACGACGGACGCGGTCACGGCGCACACCTCCGACACCTGCGGACAACGCGCGTACAACCCACCCCTGTCACCGCGCAACCACTGGTCACGCGGCACTGGTGTGTCCGCGGCGGCAGCGGTAGCCGGGGTACTGGTGGACCCGGTGGGATTCCATGCGGCGCTCGCAGATGCCGCGGCACAGCAGCCGGGGGGCTGGACAACCCTGCGTACGATCAGCAGCGACGCCCACGCCAAGGACTTCGGCCGTGACCAGTTTCGACGACCTCGTTCGCATGGCCCCTCCGCCTTCTGCCCCACCCCTCGTGGAGTGGTCCGCGGTGGAGGGTGTCCTCGGGTTCCGCCTGCCGCAGGACTACAAGGACATGGCGGCGTCGTACGGCCCCGGAACGTTCGCCGGTTTTCTGTCCGTTTACCACCCGTTGGCGTCCACACCGTGGGTGAACCTGACCGGTTCCATGCCTGAGGTGAAGCGCAGTCACCTACTCATGTTCCGCGACGAGCGGGGACTGCCCGGTCCCAGTGACCCGGCGCATATGTTCGCGGTGGGTGTGACTGACAACGGGGGGTACCTGTTCTGGCTTATGGATCCGGCGGAGACCCCCGATGCCTGGCGCGTGGCCGTGACGAATCGGGATGCCACGGACTGGTACGTGCACGAGGGCACACTGACGGAGTTCCTGGTCGCGCTGCTCAGCGGGGTGGTCACCGCTCCCGGCTTCCCGGCGGACTTCCTGGGGCCGGACACGGGCTTCACTCCTTCGGAGCCAGGGCCGCTTCTGCCGGGCCCGGTTCCGCTGCCGACCGCTTCGAATCCCCCTGGAGGGGGAGTGGTCAAGAGATCCGAGTGTGGGCGTGTGCCCGTGGTTATGACGTGCCGGACCGTGGACGCATCCCCAGGACGGTCATCGATGCCTGGGAACGGAGTCAGGGGCAGCGGTGACCGGGCGTGCCGGGCGCATCTTCTCCGACGGCAACGTGGTGTCGACGAAGCCGAATGACAATACCGCGCGCGCAATGGGTGAGCACAGCCTCTCTCGATCGGCAATCCCACCCACTAGGCGCGCGGACTCCCCTGCAGCACATCGAAGCGATCATGGACGCCGCCGGAGGACGTCACTCACGCTTTTCCGCTCAACCCGCCGGGCAGGCGCCTCCTGGTGAAGGAGAAAGAGACGCCACGGTCGGCGAAGCAGGCCATCGGGGGGTGCTGCCGCTGCCCATGCCGCTGCTCTGGCGTGGACAGCGGGCCGTACCGATATCAGGGACACCACGGTTCACCTGGTCGATGACATCTTCACCACCGGTTCCCGACTCCAGCATGTGGCCCTGCGTCTGCGGGCATCCGGAGCTGCGGACGTCCGTGGGACCGCCCGCGCCCGCCCGCGCAGCCCCCGGAAATACGGGTGCCGCGTGGAGGAGGATCCGCCAGGATGGAGATCATGACTGGTGAGACACGCGAGGAGAACCGGCGGGGCGGGGACGAGGCGGGGCGTCCGCTCGCCCTGGTCACGGGGGCGGGGCGCTCGGCGGGCATCGCGGCGTCCGTGGTGCTGACCCTGGCCCGGGCCGGCTGGGACGTGGCCTTCACGTACTGGGCACCGTACGACGCACGGATGCCGTGGGGCGTGGACCGGGGCGCGCCCGAGGAGTTGCGGAAGCAGGCGGCGTCCCTCGGTGCGAGAACGTTCGCGGTCGAGGCGGATCTGAGCGAACCGGCCGTGCCGGCCCAGCTCTTCGACGGCGTCGAACGCGAACTGGGGAACGTCACCGCGCTGGTCCTCTGCCACTGCGAGTCGGTCGACTCCGGCCTGCTGGACACCACGGTGGAGAGCTTCGACCGGCACTTCGCGGTCAACGCGCGGGCGACCTGGCTGCTGATCCGGGAGTACGGGCTGCGGTTCCGCGGGCAGCACGGCAGCGGACGCGTCATCAGCCTGACCAGTGACCACACCGCGGGCAACCTGCCGTACGGGGCGAGCAAGGGGGCGATGGACCGGATCACGCTGGCAGCCGCCCGTGAGCTCGCCCACCTGGGGGTGACCTGCAACGCGATCAACCCCGGACCGATCGACACCGGGTGGATGACCGAGGAACAGAAGGCGGACATGGTCCGTTTCACGCCCCTGGGGCGCCTCGGTGTGCCGCAGGACTGCGCGAATCTCGTCTCGTTCCTCTGCTCCCCGGAGGGCGGTTGGATCAACGCCCAGCTTCTCCAGAGCAACGGCGGCCTCGCATAGCCGTGGGCCCGGCCCCCCGGCCCCCGGGCGGACGCGGACACGGCGCGCAGCTCCGACGCACGCGTACAACCGCCTCTGTCACCGCGTAATCGCTGGTCGCGGTGTGCAACCGGCGGGACCGTGGTGGGCGTGACGACGAAACCTGTCCAGCTCACCGCCACCACCCGCCCCTCCGTCCCCCTGGAGGCAGCCCCGTCACCGGGCGGCCGCACCTTCGAGATGCGCTTCACCTCCACACCCGGAGGAGCCCGTCTCGCCCGCCGTCTGGCGGCAGTCCGCCTGGACGCGTGGGCATCCCGTACGGCACCGACCCGCACGACGCGATCGTGCGGGTCGTCGCGGAGCTCACCGCGAACGCCGTCCGACACGGCCACGTCCCCGGCCGGGACTTCCGCTTCCGTCTCCACGTCGCCCCCGACGGCCGCACCGTCCGCATCGACATCGAGGTCACCGACACCCGCGCCGAACGCCACCCCTGCCGGCCCGCCGCTCCGGAAGACACCACCGGCGCCGAGGAGACCGGCCGCGGACTGCTCCTCGTGGCGCACCTCGCGGCCCGCTGGGACTGGCACCCGCGCCCGGACGGGCCGGGGACGACCATCTGGGCGGAGTACGCGTTTCCGGCACGGCCCCAGTGGTGAGCCGAACCGGATCGCTCGACTCGGCCCGGACGGGTACGTACCCGTACCCGTATCCTCGGAGGCTGACTGAGGATGCCTGTATGTCCGACGCCCACATCCGCATCCCCGTCGAAGCCCGCGACCGGCTCGCCCGGATAGCGTCCTTTGAAGGCATGTCCCTGCGGGGCTACCTGTCCCACCTCGCCGAAACCCTGCTCACTCCCGAGGAGCGCGCGGCCCGCGCCGACCAAACGCGCGCTGCTCTGCGGGCATGGAACGGCTACGACCCGAGTGCAAACGAACTGGCTGAATCCGACGCCGAGTTGGACCGGCGGCTCAATGAGGCGGGAGCCAGGTGACCGAGGCTCTGCACATCGTCCTGGACGAGACGGGGATGGTAGCGGCGGGCCGGAGCGACGTGCTCGCCCCACGCCTGATCCACCGTGCGCATTCAGAGGAGGGATGCTTCCTCTACGCCCCGGCGTGCGCGCTGGTGGAGGCCGATCGCGTACGGCCCGGTACGGCGGAGCATCTCGCCGCGCTCCCCGGCATCACGGTGCTCGGCCTGGATCTGCCGGCCGCGCTCGCCGTGGCCCGTGGGACGTCCTGGGCTCCCGCCCACACCCGATACGCCGCCGAGCCGACGGCGGAACGGCCGAACGGGGCTGCGGTCGCCACCACGACGCCCGACGTGTGGGAGGCGCAGGCCGTACGAGTCATCGACCTCGGCAGCTCGTAAGCGGTGCGGGGCGGCGCCGAAGCCATGGTCCTGCTCGATCGCTCGAACTCAGGCGCAAGCGAGGGGCCGACAATACGGGTTATCGGCCCCTCGTCCACGAAAGCATCCAGTCCACTCCTACGGTTCCGTCCTGTCGACAGGCCCCCGGCGGCCCCGCCGCCCCTCGGTGCCTGTCGGTGCTCGCCCTTCCCGCACCAGCACGGAACCCACGGGAGAGACCACATGGACGCGAAGGAACCGGACCGCACCCACGCGCTGCCCCTGCCCGAACTCGCGTCCCGTGGATGCTCCACGAAGGTGGCAGGCGCCCTCCCCGCGAGGGCCGGGAAACACATGGGCCGCCTGCCGCCGAGCTGCGATGATGCTGCTGTTTCCCATGTGGAGGGGTCTTTGTTCGTTTTCGTCTGCGCGCGATGCGATGCCGAGCTGACCGTCCCGCTGTCCCAGGTCGCCCTTCCGGCCCACGCCCGTCAGAAATACGGGAACGGGGTCCAGCTTCCGGTACTCATGGAGTCGGGGACGTTCGCCGTGGACCCGGCCCCCTGGGGCGGACCCCGGCGGAGGTGGGACGAGGTCGATCCGGCGGAGGAACCGTCCGACAGCGCGTCGGAGGAGATCGTCATCGCGCCCGGCGACGTGCGCGGAACCCGGCTGATCCCCGACAAACGCGGTGGTGCCTGCTGTGGCCTCGACGGCGCCGACGGACCCAACGTGGCCTGTGAGGCGTGCGACCTGTCCGTGGCCACCAGGGTCGACGACTGCTCGCTCTGGCAGGCAGTACGGCTCAGCTCGGACGCCGTACGCCGCGTCCCCGTCGATGGTGTCGATGCCACGCCGCTCTCCTGGGCGGAGCTGACGGAGGAGGGGGAGAAGACGCCCTCGTTCGAGCCGATATCCACGTGGGGAGGACCGCTCGGACCCGGCCACTACTGGTCGTGGAGTCCACGGTGGGAGGCTGCGGCCGGCCAGGCACTCGCCCACCTGTTGGCGGCCTCCGAAGGCCGGCCGGTGCAGGTCCCCAAGGGGCTGACCGCGGACATGTTCCAACGCGCGCTCGACACCCTGCTGCCCGCGGGGCCACCGACGCGGCGGGCCGTCCTGGCCGGACCGGGACGGCCTCCCACCGACGCGGGCGCCGACATCCTTCTCGTACCGGTCCATCCCCGGACGGGTCGGACCTGGGCTCCCGTCGGTCCGGCTGTGTCCGCATACCCGGTGCCTCTGCCGCTGGGAGTGTGGCTCTGGTTGGTCTCTCCCCAGCCGAACGTGCCGGTTCCCGCGTCGGGCGGCCTGCCCCGGGAGGTCCTGCGCGACGACCCGCCCCCGCCGCGCCCCAACCACCTGTTCCGGGCCGACCGGGGAACGTTCCGGCACACCTTGGTCCGGCTGCCGGCCGTTCGCAGCCCGTGGATGCGCACGATCCTCGCGAAGCTCGCGCAGGTCGGACCGGGCGACCTCTTCTAGCCGTCCGGCGGTCCGTTCCTCCAGCCCCTCACCCCGCGCTCTCCAGCACCGCGAACCGCGCCCCCTCCGGATCCGCCACCAGCGCCACGCGCCCGCGGTCGGTGTCCCGGGGCGGCTCCAGGACGTGTCCGCCCAGGCCGGTCAGCCGTTCCAGGGACTCCCCGAGGTCGGCCACCTCGAAGTACGTCGTCCAGTGCGGTCCCCGTTCGCGGGGCAGGGCGTCGCCGACGCCGTGGATGCCGGCGACGGGGCGGCCGTCGAGGCGGAGGGTCACGTGGTCGCGGCCCGCGGTGGCCGTCGGCTCCAGCTCGAAGCCGAACACCGTCTCGTAGAACTTGGCGGCGCTCACCGCGTCGTAGGTCGTCAGCTCGTTCCACGCGGGCGTGCCGGGCTCGCCGGTGACGGCCGTGCCGAGATGTGCCGCCGCCTGCCAGACGCCGAAGACGGCGCCCGACGGGTCGGAGCCGATGACCAGGCGCCCGGCCTCGGCCGCGTCCAGCGGGCCCACGCCGATCGTGCCACCGCAGGAACGCACCGCGTCGGCCGTCTCGTTCACGTCGTCGGAGGCGAGGTACGGCGTCCAGGCGAGGGGCAGGTGCCGGTCCACGGGGAGCCGGCCGATGCCCGCCACCTCCTGCCCGCCGAGCAGGGCCCGTACGTAGGGGCCGAGTTGCTCGGGGCCGGGCCGGAACTCCCAGCCGAACAACGCTCCGTAGAACTCCTGGGTCGCGTCCGGCCCGTGGACCATCAGACTCACCCAGCAGGGTGTGCCGGGCGTGTGCCGTACGTGCGTTCCGTCGCCGCTGCCTGCCGGGCCCCGTGCGTCGGTCATCGTCACTCTCTTCTCGGCCCCACGCGGGCCGTGCGTCCGCTCTCGCTGTGCCGGCCCCTCGTGGGAGCCCTCCGTGCGGTCCTGCGTGCCGATTCCCGCGCGGGGTCGGCCGTCGCGCGTCCGGGCCCGCCGTGTGATCGGCCCGCCGCCCGGTCGGTACAGCACGTGCCCGATCCCGTACGCCTCGTGACCGGTACTGTCCGGCGGGCAGACTAGCCCGACATCGGCGCGTCGGCCACTCGGTACGCCAGGATGGGGCCATGAACGCCATCATCTCCGCATCCGAACTCACGAACGAGCTGGCGGGCGCGAACCCGCCCGTCCTGCTCGACGTCCGGTGGCAGCTGAGCACGGCCAGGGCGGCCGGTGCACCACCCTTCGACGGACGGGCCGAGTACGCGGCCGGGCACCTTCCCGGCGCCGTCTTCGTCGACCTGGACCGGGAGCTCGCCTCCGCGCCCGGCGAGCACGGCCGTCATCCGCTGCCGGACGTGGCGGAGTTCGGCGCCGCGATGCGCCGGGCGGGCGTGTCGTCGAGGCGGCCGGTCGTCGTGTACGACGGCGGGCAGGGCTGGGCGGCGGCCCGCGCCTGGTGGCTGCTGCGCTGGACGGGCCACCCGGACGTGCGGGTCCTCGACGGCGGACTGCGCGCCTGGCAGGGGCCGCTGTCCGGGGACGTCCCGGTGCCCGACGAGGGCGACTTCACGCCGGCGCCGGGCGCGGTGGGGCTGCTGGACGCGGACGGGGCCGCCGCGCTGGCCCGCTCCGGGGTGCTGTTCGACGCCCGGGCGGGGGAGCGGTACCGGGGTGAGGTCGAGCCGATCGACCCGGTCGGCGGTCACATCCCGGGCGCGGTGTCGGCGCCGACGACGGACAACGTGCTGGCGGACGGCCGGTTCCGGCCGGCCGGGGAACTCCGCGCCCGCTTCGAGGACCTGGGCGCGACCGGCGGCGGCGAGGTCGGCGTGTACTGCGGTTCGGGCGTCTCCGCGGCCCACGAGGTGCTGGCGCTGGCGGTAGCCGGCATCCCGGCGGCGCTGTACGTGGGGTCGTGGTCGGAGTGGTCGTCGGACCCGGAGCGGCCGGTGGCCGTGGGACCGGATCCCCAGTAGGCCCGCTCAGGGACGAGGTCCGGGCCGTCACCCCGAGAGGTGCGGCCTGGACCCCGGACGGGAAGGGCCCGTCTACTCCTGCTTCTTGCGCCGTGTCCCGAACACGATCTCGTCCCAGCTCGGCACCGCCGCACGGCGCCCCGGACGGACGCCGTCGGCCTCGGCCTGGCGGTCGGTGGAGCCGGTGAGGCGGTCGCGGTGACTGCCCACGGAGCGCGGCATGAGCACGTCGGCGTAGGCGGACCCGGCCGACGCCGCCGGGGCGGAGGGCTCCTCCACCTCGGACTCCTCGGCGGGATCCACCACCGTCTCCGGCACGCGCTCGGGGACCACCAGATCGCCCCGGAAGCTCGGTACCGCCTCCAGCAGACTGGTCAGCGAGTCCCGCTCGCGTTCGCCCGAGGCGGTGGCCGTGGTCTCCTCGGCCGGCTCGGACGGCTGCGCCGGCAGGCTCGGCCGTTCCCGGAGCTCCCGGTCGAGCGTGCGGTCCAGCGGCCGGTCGCGCGGCAGCCGTGCGATGCGCGGGACGAACGGGAAGCTGGGCTCGTTCGCCGCGAGGTCGTCGGTCTCGCCGATCAGCGCGCGCGCCTCGTCGTCGACGGCCTGGACGAGCCGCCGGGGCGGGTCGTACGTCCAGCTCGCCGAGTGCGGCTCGCCCGCGACCAGGTAGACCAGCAGGACCTCCCAGGTGCCGTCGTCGCGGCGCCAGGAGTCCCACTGCACGGAGTCCTTCTCGGCGCCGCGCAGCAGCAGCCGTTCCTGGACGGCCTCACCGAGGGGCGGCCCGGAGTTCTCGCCGGGGCGGCGGACGGGGGTCTTGCGGGCCCGCTCCGCCATGAAGGCGCGCTCGGCGAGGACGGGGCCCTCGAAGCGGCGTACGCGATCGACGGGGATGCCGGCCATCTGGGCGACTTCCTCCGCGGTCGCGCCGGCACGTATACGCGCCTGGATGTCGCGGGGGCGGAGATGGCTCTCCACCTCGATCTCGATCTGGCCGAGGCGGGGACGGTCACCGCGTACGGCGGCCCGGAGCCGCTCGTCGATCGGAAGCGTGTACTCCGTGCTGTCCGCAGCCTTCAGCACCAGCCGTGTGCCGTCATTCGAGACGGCCACGACACGCAGTTCGGGCATGGGGACCTCCCGGGTGGTGCCTGCCGACGTCACGTGCGTCGCTGCTTCCGCTCTGTCGAGTGTGGCCTGCCCGGGTGCAGCCTGCCACAACCTTGCCGAGTTGCCCGGCGTGTCGGGCGCGGGCCCTGGATCGCCGTTATGGCACGGTTACCTGTTCGCAACGCTAAGTGACCAACTGCGTCACCCAGTGCAACTAGCCCCCTCCCGGCGGTCCTTCAAGGTCCTGAACCCCCTGTCGGGGGACCGGACCCAGGGGTCGCAACAGTACTCCATTCGGACCACCTGCGTGGATTGGCACGCCGACCGACTTCGGGCAAGAGGGGGCGCTCGGCCGTCCCCGGCACGATTTCCGCGATCCCGTGCGTGGCGTACTTCACGGAATCACCAGAAACGGAACTAATGGTTTCGCCCCTACGTCCCCTTCTCGTGCAGTTGATCGATCGCGTACGGGAAAGGCAGGCAAGGTCCGGGGATGCGTGAAAAGCCCGATGTCGCCGGTGAGGCGGACATGCGTACGGAGGCGGAATCCAAGCGGATCGACTTGAGCGTGCCCCAGGTCGCGGGCAGCGCCCTGGCGGCGGTGGTCGCCGCCAAGCTCGCCTCCTCCTTCGGCGTCTACGGCACGATCCTCGGCGCCGGTCTGATCAGCGTCATCGCCACCTGCGGCGGCCCGGTGTTCCAGCACTTCTTCAAGCGCACCGCGGAGCAGGTGCGGACCAGGCGCGCCGCCGTGGCGGGCGTCGCGGCGGACGCCGGACACCCCGGCGGCCAAGCGGCGCCCGCTCCCGGCGAGTTCACCGAGGGCACCGTCTATCGCGCGCGGGTGAAGAGCTGGAAGCGGCCGCTGATCGCGGCGGCCCTCGTCTTCGGCGTCACCATGGGCGGGATCACCGTCTACGAAGCCCTCTCCGGCCACAACCTGAGCGGCGGGCACAGCACGACCGTCGGCAGCGCCCTGGCCGGTCACGGCAAGTCCGCGCCGGACCCGGGGAAGCCGGGCCGTTCCGGCGACTCCGAGGAGTCCCCCGCCCCGACGGGCTCGGGGGACTCGGAGGACCCGGGGGACTCCGGCACCGGTCACGACGCTCCGGCGGCGACTCCGTCCGGGGCCCCGAGCGGATTCGGGGGAACCGCGTCCTCGGAGGCCACCTACCCGGAGGACGGCGGTGCCGGAACCAGCCCGGCGCCCACCTCGAGCACCCCCGGGAGCGACGGGTCCGGCGAGGCCACGAGTCCGGCCCCCGACGCCTCGGCTACGGCCCCAGAACCCGGCGCAAGTAGTCGTTCTGGAACCGGCGATCAGGATCAAGACGGTCCCGCAGCGCCGTGAACTCGCCGAAGCGCGGATACACCCCCGCGAGGTACTCGGCGTCCCGCGTGTGCACCTTGCCCCAGTGCGGCCGCCCCCCGTGCGCGGTGAAGATGCGCTCGGCGGCGGTGAAGTACGCCCGGTAGGGCGTGCCCCGGAACATGTGGACGGCGATGTACGCGCTGTCCCGGCCCGAGGCGGTGGACAGCGTGATGTCGTCGGCCGGGGCCGTCCGCACCTCCACCGGGAAACTGACCCTCAGCCCCGACCGGTCGACCATCGCCTTCAGCTCGCGCAGCGTCTCCACGACGGCCTCGCGCGGAACGGCGTACTCCATCTCCACGAACCGCACCCGGCGCGGGGAGGTGAAGACCCGGTAGGGGATGTCGGTGTACGTCCGCGCCGACAGCGCCCTGCTGGAGATCCGGGCGATCGCCGGAACGGTGGCGGGCACCGCGCGGCCGACCCAGTTGGCCGCCTGGAAGACGCCGTTGGAGAGGAACTCGTCGTCGAACCAGCCCTGGATCCGGCCCACCGGCCGGGCCGGGCCCGCGCTGCGGTTGTTGCGCTTGGTGGTGGTGCTGCCGGTGTGCGGGAACCAGTAGAACTCGAAGTGCTCGTTCTCGGCCCACAGCGCGTCGAAGTCGGCGAGGACCCGGCCGAGCGGCATCGGTTCCTCGCGGGCCGTGAGCAGGAAGACCGGCTCCACGGCGAAGGTGATCGCGGTGATGACGCCGAGGGCGCCGAGACCGATCCGGGCGGCGGCGAAGACCTCGGGGTTCTCCTTCTCGGAGCAGGTGAGCACCGAGCCGTCGGCCGTGACCAGTTCCAGGCCCTTGATCTGGGCGGCGATCGAGGCCGAGTCGCGGCCCGTGCCGTGGGTGCCGGTGCTGGTGGCCCCGGAGACCGTCTGCTCCATGATGTCGCCCATGTTCGTGAGCGACAGGCCCTCCCGCGCGAGGGCCGTGTTGAGCCTCTTGAGCGGGGTGCCGGCCTCCACCGTGACCGTCATGGCGTCGCGGTCGACGCGCCGGATGCCGGTCAGCAGGTCGGGGCGGATCAGCACCCCGTCCGTCGCGGCTATGGACGTGAAGGAGTGCCCGGTGCCGACGGGCTTGATCCGCAGCCCGTCCTCGGCGGCCCGGCGGACGACCCGGGCCAGTTCGTCGACGGACGCGGGAACGGCCTCCCGTGCCGGCCGCGCGGAGACGTTGCCGCCCCAGTTACGCCAGGTGCGGTTCTTCCCGCTCGTCTTCCCGTTCGCCGTGCGTGTGCTGCTCAACGGTCCCTCCCCGACGCGGAGCCGGCCGCTTGAGCCGGCGGTACCCGAGGAAACCGACCGCGACCGCGACGGCCCCGGCCACCGCCGGAACCCCGTACCCCGCGCGCGCTCCGGCCGCGTCGATCACCCAGCCGCCCACGGACGAACCGAGCGCCACCCCGACCGCGAGCCCGGTGCTCACCCAGGTCATGCCCTCGGTGAGCTGCGCGCGTGGTACGTGCTCTTCGATGAGGGACATCGTCGTGATCATCGTCGGAGCGATGGACAGACCCGCAACGAACAGCGCCGCGGCCAGAAACGGCAGGTTCCCGACCAGTAGGAGGGGGATCATACTCACGGCCATCGCACAGACGCCCAGCAGCCAGCGGCGCTCGGGCGGTCCGGCGAAGCGCAGCAGACCGAAGACCATGGCCGCCGTGCAGGAACCCGCCGCGTACAGGGCCAGCACGAGACTGGCGGCGGCCTTGTGCCCCTCCTCCTCGGCGAAGGCCACGGTGACCACGTCGACGGCCCCGAAGATCGTCCCCGTGGCCGCGAACGTGGCGACCAGGACCCGCAGTCCCCGGGAGCTCAGGGCGGTGCCGCCGCCCTTGCGGTCGCGCGGGTGCGGCGCGGGCTCGGTGGCGTGCTGGGCGGTCAGCCAGAAGACGCCGGCCGCCAGGAAGCAGGCGGCCAGCAGCGGCCCGGCCTCCGGGAACCACGCCGTGGACAGGCCGATGGAGATGATCGGCCCGAAGATGAAGCAGATCTCGTCCACCACGGACTCGAAGGAGTACGCGGTGTGCAGCTGCGGGGTGCCCCGGTATATGGCCGCCCAGCGGGCCCGGACCATCGCGCCGAGGCTCGGCACGCAGCCGATGCCCACGCAGGCCGCGAACAGCACCCAGTCCGGCCACCCGTAGTGCGCGGCCGGCAGCAGCACGGCCGCCGCGGTGAGCGACACCAGCGTGGCCGGGCGCAGCACGCGCCGCTGGCCGTACCGGTCCACCAGCCGCGAGACCTGCGGTCCGAGCACGGCGGCGGCGAGCGCGATGGTGGCCGACAGCCCGCCGGCCAGTCCGTACCGGCCGGTGAGCTGCGAGATCATCGTCACCACGCCGATGCCCATCATCGACAGCGGCATCCGGCCGAGGAAACCCGCGAAGGAGAAGCTCTTGCTGCCGGGGGCGGCGAACAGGGCGCGGTAAGGGCTGGGCAACGAGGTCTCCGGTAACGGCTCGGTAAGGTGCGATCGCAGTCGATACAGCTTACGCGTCGGGGTGCCCCGAAAGCACCCCCGCGGACGCACCGCCGACACCCGCCGATGTCCCGTGTCACTGCCGGGTGGCAGGATCGAGACATGCCTGACGTGCTCGATGCCAGCCCCTACGACGCCCTGCTCCTGCTCTCGTTCGGCGGCCCGGAGGGCCCGGACGACGTGGTCCCGTTCCTGGAGAACGTGACGCGCGGGCGCGGCATCCCCAAGGAACGCCTGAAGGAAGTCGGACAGCACTACTTCCTCTTCGGCGGGGTCAGCCCCATCAACGACCAGAACCGCGCCCTGCTGGACGCGCTGCGCGAGGACTTCGCCGAGCACGGCCTGGACCTGCCGGTCTACTGGGGCAACCGCAACTGGGCGCCGTACCTGACGGACACCCTGCGCGAGATGGTCCGCGACGGCCGCCGCCGCATCCTCGTCCTCGCCACCAGCGCCTACGCCTCCTACTCGGGCTGCCGCCAGTACCGCGAGAACCTCGCGGACGCGCTCGCCGCCCTGGAGGCCGAGGGCCTGGAACCGCCGAAGATCGACAAGCTGCGGCACTACTTCAACCACCCCGGCTTCGTGGAGCCCATGGTCGACGGTGTCGTCCGGTCCCTCGCCGACCTCCCCGAGGAGGTCAGGGACGGCGCGCACATCGCGTTCTCGACCCACTCCATCCCCACCTCGGCGTCCGACACCTCCGGCCCGGCCGAGGAGCACGGCGACGGCGGCGCCTACGTCCGCCAGCACCTGGACGTGGCGCGGCTGATCGCCGACGCCGTCCGGGAGCGCACCGGCGTCGACCACCCCTGGCAGCTCGTGTACCAGTCGCGCTCCGGCGCCCCGCACATCCCGTGGCTGGAGCCCGACATCTGCGACCACCTGGAAGAGCGCCACGCGGCCGGCGTCCCCGCCGTGGTCATGGCTCCCATCGGCTTCGTCTCCGACCACATGGAGGTCCTCTACGACCTCGACACGGAGGCCACGGCCAAGGCCGGGGAGCTGGGACTGCCGGTGCGCCGCTCGGCCACCGTCGGCGCCGACCCGCGGTTCGCCGCCGCCGTCCGCGACCTCGTCCTGGAGCGGGCCGCCGTCGAGCGCGGTCAGGAGGTCACACCGTGCGCACTGGGCGCGCTGGGCGCCAGTCACAACCTGTGCCCCGTCGGCTGCTGCCCCGCCCGCGCCCCCCGTCCCGCCGCCGCCGGCGCCGACAGCCCCTACGCCTGAGGAGCCCCGTGACCGACGTGACGACCGACCCCCTCCACACCGAGCTGCTGAAGATCGCCCAGGAGGCCGCCCACCGGGCGGGCGAGCTGCTGCGCGACGGCCGCCCGGCCGACCTCGAGGTCGCGGCCACCAAGTCCAGCCCGATCGACGTGGTGACCGAGATGGACATCGCCGCCGAGAAGCTGATCACCAGCCTGATCTCCGACCGCCGGCCCGCCGACGGCTTCCTCGGCGAGGAGGGCGCCGCCGTCGAGGGCACCAGCGGCGTCCGCTGGGTGATCGACCCGCTCGACGGCACCGTCAACTACCTGTACGGCCTGCCCACCTGGGCGGTCTCCATCGCCGCCGAACAGGACGGCGAGCGGGTCGCCGGGGTGGTCGTGGCCCCGATGCGGGGCGAGACGTACTGGGCCGTCCGCGGCGGCGGAGCCTGGGCGACCGGTGCCTGGGGCGGCGAGCGCCGGCTCGCCTGCCGGCCGGCGGCGCCGCTGGACCGGGCGCTCGTCTCCACCGGCTTCAACTACGTCGCCGAGGTCCGCGCCGAGCAGGCCGAGATCGCACGGCGGCTGATCCCCCTCGTGCGGGACATCCGGCGCGGCGGTTCGGCCGCGATCGACCTGTGCGACGTGGCCGCGGGCCGCCTCGACGGCTACTACGAACGCGGACTGCACCCCTGGGACCTCGCCGCGGGCGACCTGATCGCCCGGGAGGCGGGCGCGGTGACCGGTGGACGCCCCGGGGAGCGCCCGTCACGCGATCTGACGATCGCGGCCACCCCCGAGGTCTTCCAGCCCCTCCAGCGGCTCCTGGTGGACTTCGGCGCCTGACCGGACCGACGTCGCGCGGCGTCTTCCCGTGTCCCGACACGACGGGGCCCCGGCGCTGGATCCCGCCGGGGCCCCGTCGCTCACGGGCCGGTCAGACGCCGGTCGCCTCGACCTCCACACCGTGCTCGGCAGCGAGACGGCGCAGTTCGTCGAGCTCGCCCAGCTCCACCTCGACGAGGAAGTCGTCGCCCTCGTCGCGGGCCCGGGACAGGTCGGACTCGGTCGTCTTTATGCGCTGCAGAAGTCCTGCGGTGAAAGCGTCCATGCTGCGCCCCCTCGTCCTGGGTCGTGGGTCTGTGGCACGGGGGTGTGCCGTCGGAAGGGGCGATCACGTCTCCGGTGGGGTGCCCAGCGCTGCCCTGCTGGGCGGCGACGGTGCCGGACACCCACGCCCGCTCTGCGGAAGCGGACCACGGAGCACCGCGTGGCGCGCGGTACAGGCAGAGCGTGATCGCGGGGTGTAAAGCCGTCCTCCCCCCGCTCCCTCCCGCGGAAACCTCGGCGGCACGAAAAAATCCCGCGTTCCCGGACGGGCGATCCTTTCCGGTCGACCGTTTTCCGCCCGGCCGCGTCCCGCGGGCCGTTTCCGTCCGTCCGTCACGGGACCCCGCCCCGTCCGTCACGGGGCCCTCACCCGCCTTACAGCCGACTTATGGCCGAAAAGGGCAGGATGGAGGCCAACACACCCACGAGCCCCCCTGCCCTCGTGCGTCCGAGCGGCGCTACGCGGGTGGACACAGGAAGGACAAGCGACGTGCGCGTACTCGTCGTCGAGGACGAGCAGCTGCTCGCCGATGCGGTGGCCACCGGACTGCGCCGGGAGGCCATGGCCGTCGACGTCGTGTACGACGGTGCGGCCGCCCTGGAGCGCATCGGCGTCAACGACTACGACGTGGTCGTCCTCGACCGCGACCTCCCCCTCGTGCACGGCGACGACGTGTGCCGCAGGATCGTCGAACTCGGCATGCCCACCCGCGTGCTGATGCTCACGGCCTCCGGCGACGTCAGCGACCGGGTCGAGGGCCTGGAGATCGGCGCCGACGACTACCTGCCCAAGCCCTTCGCCTTCAGCGAGCTCATCGCGCGCGTGCGTGCGCTGGGCCGGCGTACCAGCGTGCCCCTGCCGCCCGTCCTGGAGCGCGCCGGGATCAAGCTCGACCCCAACCGCCGCGAGGTCTTCCGGGACGGCAAGGAGGTCCAGCTCGCCCCCAAGGAGTTCGCCGTGCTGGAGGTGCTCATGCGCAGCGAGGGCGCGGTCGTCTCCGCGGAGCAGCTGTTGGAGAAGGCGTGGGACGAGAACACCGACCCGTTCACCAACGTCGTGCGCGTGACCGTGATGACCCTGCGCCGCAAGCTGGGCGAACCGCCCGTCATCGTCACCGTCCCCGGCTCCGGCTACCGGATCTGATCGACCGTGGCGACGACACCCGCACCCCCCGGGGCACCCCCGAAACCCACCTGGGACCCGCGGTCGGTGACTCCCCTGCCGTGGCTGCGCCCGACCATCCGGATAAGGCTCACGCTGCTCTACGGCGGCATGTTCCTGATCGCGGGCATCCTGCTGCTGTCGATCATCTACCTGCTGGCCGCGCAGGCGCTGAACTCGGGCAACGAACCCCTGTTCAAGATCGTCGGCGGTGCGGACATCAGGGTCTCCAGCGACAAGTGCCCGGTGGTGAACGACGCGAGCAACCTTTCGCTGTCCACCTTCAACGCGGCGATCAGCGAGTGCACCGACCACCAGCGCCAGGTCGCCCTGGACAACCTGCTCAGCCGCTCGCTGCTGGCCCTGCTCGGCCTCGCCGTGATCGCCTTCGCCTTCGGCTACGCGATGGCCGGCCGTGTCCTGTCGCCGCTGGGCCGGATCACCCGCACCGCACGCGCCGTGGCCGGTTCCGACCTGTCCCGGCGCATCGAGCTGGACGGTCCGGACGACGAGCTCAAGGAGCTGGCGGACACCTTCGACGACATGCTGGAGCGATTGCAGCGGGCCTTCACGGCCCAGCAGCGTTTCGTCGGCAACGCCTCGCACGAGTTGCGTACACCGCTCGCGATCAACCGCACCCTCCTGGAGGTGCACCTGTCCGACCCGGGCGCCCCGGTGGAGCTCCAGCAGCTCGGCAAGACGCTGCTGGCCACCAACGAGCGCAGCGAGCAGCTCGTCGAGGGCCTGCTGCTGCTGGCCCGCAGTGACAACCAGATCGTCGAGCGGGGCCCCGTGGACCTCGCCGAGGTCGCCGGCCAGGCCATCGACCAGGTACACGCCGAGGCGGAGGCCAAGGGCGTACGGATCACGGGCGACCGCGAGCCCGCGGTGGTCCAGGGCAACGGCGTGCTGCTGGAGCGGATCGCGCTGAACCTGGTGCAGAACGCCGTGCGCTACAACGTGGCCGAACAGGGCTGGGTGGAGGTCACCACGGCGGTGGAGAACGGCCAGGCGGTCCTGGTCGTCGCCAACACGGGCCCGGTCGTGCCGGCGTACGAGGTCGACAACCTCTTCGAGCCGTTCCGGCGGCTGCGCACCGAACGCACGGGCAGCGACAAGGGGGTCGGTCTCGGCCTGTCCATCGTGCGGTCGGTGGCCCGGGCGCACGGCGGGCACATCTACGCGCAGCCGCGCGAGGGCGGGGGGCTCGTGATGCGTGTCACGCTTCCGGTCTGAGATCATGACCGGGACATCTCTCCGAGACCCGGGGATGTTCGCTTTGGGCGGAATTTCCAGGTCATCGTCCAGAGGTTCGCGTGTGTGATCGATCACAGCGACGGCTTTCCCGCCCTCTACTCTCCGTGATCGTGCACCCTGTCGAAAGGCCGGGAAAATCCTGGTTTTCAAGGGTCCTGATCACGGGAAGTACACGGTGAGACGCCTTTGAAGTGCGGCATTCGGACCGTGTACGGTCCCCATCGCCATCCACGCCGATCACTCTTGAGGAGTCCGGTTGGGTGTCGATTGAGTAACAGACCTTGATGTGAGGCAAAATCTCCGCCTCGGGTCGGGCACAAGTCCGGCCTCTCACGCGTTACGTGCGCTGGAGACACCCGCAGACACCCAGAGGGGGAGAGCGACCATGGCCACCGATTACGACACTCCACGCAAGACCGACGACGACGTCGACTCGGACAGCCTTGAAGAACTGAAGGCCCGGCGGAACGACAAGTCCGCCTCGGCCGTCGACGTCGACGAATTCGAAGCCGCAGAGGGCCTCGAGCTTCCCGGCGCCGACCTTTCCAACGAGGAACTGGCCGTCCGCGTACTGCCGAAGCAGCAGGACGAGTTCACCTGCATGAGCTGCTTCCTGGTGCACCACCGCAGCCAGCTGGCCCGGGAGAAGAACGGCCAGCCGATCTGCCGCGACTGCGACTGAGGCGGGGTCGGCCGTGACCGGCTCGACCCCTCCCTGGAAGCGCCGCTTCTTCGAGCGAGGAGCGGACCAAGGGCCGTCCGACGGCCCACAGCGCGCGCGTGACGACGAGCGGGGCCCGACCGATTCGGGGACGGCCCCGCTCGAACCGGGGAACGACCGGGGTGACCTCCCGGCGACCGTCCGGACCCCGGCACCCGCTGCCCGGCGCCGGGCAGCGGCGTTCCGGGACAGGGCGGGACAGGGCGTCCGTAAGGGCGGCGACCGTGCCAGGGCTGTCCTCGCGCACCTCGCCGACCGCGTCATCGAACTGGCCCCGCGCGTCCCCGTACGGGACCTGGCGACGCTGCGCAGACAGTTCCCCGGGCTCGGCCCCGAGGAGATCGCCGACCGCCTCGTGACCGGCGCCACCAGGGGCACCGCGACCGTCGGCGCCGGGATCGGTGCGGCGGCGATGCTCCCCGTACCGCCCGCGATGCCCACCGAACTGGCCGCCGAGATCACCGGCGTGGCGGCGATCGAGCTCAAGCTGATCGCCGAACTCCACGAGGTCTACGGCGTACGCCCGCCCGGCACCCTGACCCAGCGCAGCACCGCGTACCTGAACTCGTGGTCGGACGAGCGCGGCGTCGAGGTGACCAAGCCGGCCACCCTCGGCACGGCGATGAACAGCCACATGAAGCGACAGCTGCGCCAGCAGATCATGAAGCGCATGGTGCGCAACCTGCCCAACCTGATGCCGTTCATGGTGGGCGCGGCCGTGGGCGCCGTCATGAACCGGCGCGACACCAGAAAGCTGGCCGACCGCATCCGCGCGGACCTGCGCGGGCGACAGGTGCCCTGGGACGCCCTCGAGGGGCTCCCCGCCCTGGAGAGTCCCCAGGACGTCCTCGACATGGACGCCCTGGGAAGAGACCTCGGAAGAGACCTCGGGCACGGGCCCGGCAGGGACGGGCACTGACCCCGCGCGTGCGCTACGCGGCCGCCTTCGCCGTCCGCAGCGCCTCGACCAGCCGCTCCGGCTCACGGGTCGACAGGTACAGGTACGGAGTCGGGTCCTCGGGGTCCGTGACCTCGATGCGCACGGCCCTCGGGACGTAGGCGCGCAACAGCATGAACGCGCGGGTGTCGGCCTTGTGGGTGCGCCAGGCTCGGGCCTCCTCCGGGTCGAGGATCTCCGCCTCGCCCAGGGCCGCCAGCGGCACCTTCGCCTCGCCCGCGACCAGCGAGTCACCCACGATCCGGATGCGGACCGCGCCGTACGAACTGGCGGCGACCGCCGCCACCGCGGTGCCGCCCGCCAGACCGCCCAGCATCGGCAGCGTCCCGAGAGGCAGCAGGATCAGGGCGAACGAGAGGCCCACCAGGAAGGAGATCAGCCACCAGGAGCGGGGCGCGGTGAGACGTTCTTCGTACGGGGTGGCGGAGAGCTGCATGAAGCAAGCTTGGCACGGTATCGGTGATCGGCGGGCGCGCGGGTAAGGTCTGCGCCTGTGAGTGGTACTTCCCCGGCTCTTCAGCCCCCCGCCGACGCCGTGAAACCCGTACGGCACCCCGACGCGCCCGCTCCCGGCGAACCGCTCGGCGCGCACTACGGCCAGTGCTTCGGCTGCGGCGGCGACCAGCCGCACGGACTGCACCTCGAGGCGCGGGCCGGCGAAGGCGTGGCGATCACCGCCGAGTTCACCGTGCGGCCCGCCCACCAGGGCGCCCCCGGCCTGGCGCACGGCGGCGTGCTGGCCACGGCCCTGGACGAGGCCCTCGGCTCGCTGAACTGGCTGCTGCGGACCATCGCGGTGACAGGCCGGCTGGAGACCGACTTCCTGCGGCCGGTGCCCGTGGGCACGACGCTGCACCTGGAGGCCGAGGTGACCGCGGTGGCCGGCCGGAAGATCTACTCCACCGCCACCGGCCGGATCGGCGGTCCGGACGGCCCCGTCGCAGTCCGCGCCGACGCGGTGTTCATCGAGGTCAAGATCGACCACTTCGTGGACAACGGCCGCGAGGAGGAGATCCGCGCCGCCCTGGACGACCCGGACCAGCTCCGCCGCGCCCGTGCCTTCGAGGTGAACCCGTGAACCGCGAACCCCTGGACGTCCTGATCCGCCGCGTCGACCCGGACGTGCCGCTTCCCGCGTACGCGCAGCCCGGCGACGCCGGGGCCGATCTGCGCACCACCGTGGACTGCGAACTGGCCCCGGGAGAACGGGCCGTCCTGCCCACCGGCGTGTCTGTGGCGCTCCCCGAGGGGTACGCGGCCTTCGTGCACCCGCGTTCCGGTCTGGCCGCCCGCTTCGGTGTCGCCCTCGTGAATGCCCCGGGGACGATCGATGCCGGGTACCGTGGGGAGATCAAGGTGATCGTGGTGAACCTCGACCCGCGCGAGAGCGTGCGGTTCGAGCGCTTCGACCGGATCGCCCAACTGGTCGTCCAGCAGGTCGAGAGGGTCCGCTTCCGTCCGGTGGCGGAGCTTCCCGGCTCGGCACGGGCCGAGGGGGGCTTCGGGTCCACCGGCGGCCATGCCGGCACGGACCGGGCAAGCGGCACAAGCGGTCAGGTCGCCGAGGGCGGCCCGACGGGTGGGAATCGATACGCTTCGGTCGTATCCGACCGGGAAGGACAGTGACGTGTTCGGACGTCGCAAGAAGAGGGATGCCGCCGAGGACGCGGCCGGCGAGGCCGAGCAGGTCGTCGACAGCGTCGACACCGAGGCGGACGAGGGGCGCGAGCGCGTGCGGCTCGAGCCCGAACCGCGGCCCGACGGGCCCTGGGACAGCACCGAGGTCAGCGATCCGGGCGAGGGCCGGGTCGACCTGGGCGGCCTGTTCGTACCCGGCGTCGACGGCATGGAACTGCGCGTCGAGGTCGCGGGTGACGCGATCGTCGCCGCCACGGTCGTGCTGCGCGACAGCGCCATCCAGCTCCAGGCCTTCGCCGCGCCCAAGCGCGAGGGTATCTGGGGCGAGGTGCGCGAGGAGATCGGCTCCGGCATCACCCAGCAGGGTGGCATCGTCGACGAGGTCGAGGGCCCGCTGGGCTGGGAGCTGCGGGCCCAGGTGCCGGTGCAGCTGCCGGACGGCACGAGCGGCTTCCAGGTCGTGCGGTTCGTCGGCGTGGACGGCCCCCGCTGGTTCCTGCGCGGAGTGATCTCCGGCCAGGGCGCGGTGCAGCCGCAGGCCGCCGGCCTGCTGGAGCAGATCTTCCGGGACACGGTCGTGGTCCGCGGCGACGGCCCGATGGCCCCCCGCGACCCGATCGTCCTCAAGCTGCCGAACGACGCGCAGATGGTCCCCGAGGGCGTCCAGCAGGAGGAGGGCTCCCGCTTCTCCGGCGGCATGGGCCAGCTCCAGCGCGGACCGGAGATCACCGAGGTCCGGTAAGCACTCCGTACGGTTTTCCGTACCCGCACGAGAGGGCCGCGTCCCGCACGGGAGGCGGCCCTCCGCCGTGCCCGGGGCCTCGGAACCCGGAGCCGGGGCGGCTCTCGGGACGCCGCCGGCGCAGCCGTGGCGATCGGAGCGGATGTCCCGATGACACGCCGCCCGCGCGTTGCTCCGCCGGGACATTCGCTCCCCTCGAGGGGCCGGGGAGATGCCTGACGGCGTCGGGTGGATCCGCGGACGAGCACCTCCTGACGGCCCACCGCGTCCGGCGGCTCGCGGCACACGGCGGCGATCCGGCCGGACCGCTTGTACGCCGGGGCGTCCGCTGGCGATACTGGCGCCCGGTTCCGGCGGGGGAGGGCACATGAACCAGGTGGTCACCGAGACCATGGTGCGCGTCGAGGACGTGCACAAGTCGTACGGCCACGGCAGCGCCGCGGTCCACGCCCTGCGCGGCGTCTCCTTCGAGGTGCCGCGCGGCGAGCTGGTCGCCCTCAAGGGGCGCTCCGGCTCCGGCAAGACCACACTGCTCAACATCGTCGGCGGTCTCGACACGCCGGACGCGGGGCGCGTCGCGGTCGACGGCCGCGATCTCGCGGAGCTGGACGAGGACGGGCTGCTGGCGCTGCGCCGCGACCGCGTCGGCTTCGTCTTCCAGTCCTTCGGGCTCATCCCGATCCTCACCGCGGCCGAGAACGTGGGCGTGCCGCTGAGGTTGCGCCGGACCGCGCCGCGCGAGCGCGACGAGCGCGTCGGGCTGCTGCTCTCCCTGGTCGGTCTCGCCGACCACGCCGCCCAGCGGCCCGGCGAGCTGTCCGGCGGCCA
This sequence comes from Streptomyces sp. NPDC093586, assembly GCF_044764905.1. NCBI lineage: Bacteria > Bacillati > Actinomycetota > Actinomycetes > Kitasatosporales > Streptomycetaceae > Streptomyces > Streptomyces sp. NPDC093586. The sequence continues at coordinate 55,730 of NZ_JBIWJA010000017.1, forward strand.
GCAGCAGCGGGTGGCCATCGCCCGCGCCCTCGCCAACGACCCCGCGCTGCTGATCGCCGACGAGCCCACCGGCCAGCTGGACGCCGAGACCGGCCACGCCGTGATGGAGCTGCTGCGGGCCGTCGTGCGCAGGGGATCCCCCCCAGGCCGTTCAGGCCATGGGGGGAGGGTCACCGCCCTGGTCGCCACCCACGACGCCACGCTGCTCGATCTCGCCGACCGGGTGCTGGAGCTGCGGGACGGGGAGATCGTCGAGCAGTGACAGCGCGGGGCGTCAGAGTTCCGTCAAAGAGGGCCCGCATCCCACACCTGCCGCGACGTGGCGCGATGCGTTGGCCGTAGGGTCGACGCTGCGCAGTCAGCAGTGACGGAAGACGATGAGGCCATGGGACGCGGCAAGCTTCGGATCTACCTCGGCGCGGCGCCGGGCGTCGGCAAGACGTACGCGATGCTGTCCGAGGCCCACCGGCGCGTGGAGCGGGGCACCGACTGCGTGGTGGCCTTCGTGGAGCACCACGGCAGAGCGCGCACCGAAGTGCTGCTGCACGGGCTGGAGCAGGTGCCGCGCAGGGAACTGGAGCACCGGGGCGCGCTCTTCACGGAGCTGGACCTGGACGCGGTCCTCGCCCGCGCGCCCCACGTGGCGCTGGTGGACGAACTCGCCCACACCAACGTCCCCGGCTCGCGCAACGCCAAGCGGTGGCAGGACGTGGAGCAGTTGCTGGCCGCCGGGATCGACGTGATCTCGACCGTGAACGTCCAGCACCTGGAGTCGCTGGGCGACGTCGTCGAGTCGATCACCGGGGTACGGCAGCAGGAGACCGTGCCGGACGAGGTGGTGCGGCGCGCGGACCAGGTCGAACTGGTGGACATGTCGCCGCAGGCGCTGCGCCGGCGCATGGCGCACGGCAACATCTACCAGCCGGACAAGGTCGACGCGGCCCTGTCCAACTACTTCCGCCCCGGCAACCTCACCGCCCTGCGCGAGCTCGCGCTGCTGTGGGTGGCCGACCGGGCCGACGAGTACCTCCAGCAGTACCGCAGCGAGCACCGGGTCTCGAGGATCTGGGGCTCGCGCGAGCGCATCGTCGTCGGCCTGACCGGCGGGCCCGAGGGCCGGACGCTGATACGGCGGGCCGCACGGCTCGCGGAGAAGGGCGCCGGAGGCGAGGTGCTCGCCGCGTACATAGCCCGCAGCGACGGGCTGACCTCGGCCTCCCCGAAGGAGCTGGCGGTGCAGCGCACCCTGGTGGAGGACCTCGGCGGCACCTTCCACCACGTGCTCGGCGACGACATACCGGCCGCCCTGCTGGACTTCGCGCGCGGCGTCAACGCCACCCAGATCGTCCTCGGCTCCTCGCGCCGCAAGACCTGGCAGTACGTCTTCGGCCCCGGCGTGGGCGCCACGGTGGCCCGCGAGTCCGGCCCCGACCTGGACGTCCACATCGTCACCCACGAGGAGGCCGCCAAGGGGCGCGGACTCCCCGTGGCCCGGGGCGCGCGCCTCGGGCGCCTGCGGCTCGTGTCGGGCTGGCTCGCGGGCCTCGGCGGACCGGTGCTGCTCACGCTGCTCCTGAACACCGTCCACCTCGGCCTCGCCAACGACGTCCTGCTCTACCTGGCGCTGACCGTCGCGGCGGCCCTGCTCGGCGGGCTGTACCCGGCGCTCGCCTCGGCCGCGGTCGGGTCCCTGCTGCTGAACTGGTTCTTCACACCGCCGGTCAACCGGATGACCATCGCCGACCCGAGGAACATCCTTGCGCTCGCCGTCTTCGTGGGCGTCGCGCTCTCCGTGGCCTCGGTCGTCGACGTCGCCGCCCGCCGCACCCACCAGGCCGCCCGGCTGCGCGCCGAGTCGGAGATCCTCTCCTTCCTGGCGGGCGACGTGCTGCGCGGCGAGACCAGCCTGGAGACCCTGCTGGAACGGGTCCGCGAGACCTTCGCCATGGAGTCGGCCGTCCTGCTGGAGCGGGAGGGCGACGTGGCGCCCTGGGTCTGCGCCGGCCGGGCCGGCCTCGGTCCGCCGGTGGAACGCCCGGAGGACGCGGACGTGGACGTGCCGGTGGGGGACCACATGGCGCTCGCGCTGACCGGCCGGGTCCTGCCCGCCGAGGACCGCCGGGTGCTGGCCGCCTTCGCCGCCCAGGCCGCCGTCGTCCTGGACCGGCGGCGCCTGCGCGAGGAGGCCGAGCGGGCCCGCGCGCTGGCCGAGGGCAACCGCATCCGCACGGCACTGCTGGCCGCCGTCAGCCACGACCTGCGCACGCCGCTGGCCGGCATCAAGGCGGCCGTCTCCAGCCTCCGGTCCGACGACGTGGCGTGGTCGGAGGAGGACCGGGCGGAGCTGCTGGAGGGCATCGAGGACGGCGCCGACCGCCTCGACCACCTCGTGGGCAACCTGCTCGACATGTCCCGCCTCCAGACCGGCACGGTCACGCCGCTGATCCGTGGGATCGACGTCGACGAGGTGGTGCCGATGGCGCTCGGCGGGGTGCCCGAGGCGAGCGTCGAGCTGGACATCCCCGAGACGCTGCCCATGGTCGCCGTCGACGCGGGGCTCCTGGAGCGGGCGATGGCCAATCTGGTGGAGAACGCCGTCAAGTACAGCCCACCCGGCCGGACCGTCCTGGTGGCCGCCAGCGCCCTCGCGGACCGCGTCGAGGTACGGGTCGTCGACCGGGGGCCGGGAGTGCCGGACGACGCCAAGGACCGCATCTTCGAGCCCTTCCAGCGCCACGGCGACGCCCCGCGCGGAGCCGGTGTGGGGCTGGGCCTCGCCGTGGCCCGCGGCTTCGCCGAGGCGATGGGCGGCACCCTGAACGCCGAGGACACCCCCGGCGGGGGCCTCACCATGGTCCTCACCCTCCGCGCGGCCGCCCCGGACACCGACACCCTCCCCACCGCGACAGCAGAAAGACAGGCTGCCCGATGCTGAGCCCGACCGGGTCGACACCGCGGACCCCCACGCGGGTGCTCGTGATCGACGACGAACCGCAGATCGTGCGCGCCCTCGTGATCAACCTCAAGGCGCGCCACTACGAGGTCGACACCGCCCACGACGGCGCCACCGCCCTGCGGACGGCCGCCGTCCGCCACCCCGACGTGGTGGTGCTGGACCTCGGCCTGCCCGACATGGACGGCGTCGAGGTGATCAGGGGCCTGCGCGGCTGGACCCGGGTGCCGATCCTGGTGCTCTCCGCCCGCCACTCCTCCGACGAGAAGGTCGAGGCGCTCGACGCCGGCGCCGACGACTACGTCACCAAGCCCTTCGGCATGGACGAACTGCTGGCCCGCCTGCGCGCCGCCGTCCGCCGGGCCGAGCCCGTCCCGGGCGGCGAGGACGACGTGATCGTGGAGACCGACGGCTTCACCGTCGACCTGGCCGCGAAGAAGGTGAACCGGGACGGCAGGGACGTACGGCTGACACCCACGGAGTGGCATCTGCTGGAGGTGCTGGTGCGCAACACCGGCCGCCTGGTCGGCCAGAAGCAGCTGTTGCAGGAGGTGTGGGGGCCGTCGTACGGGACGGAGACGAACTACCTGCGGGTCTACATGGCCCAGCTGCGCCGGAAGCTGGAGGCGGACCCCGCGCATCCGCGGCACTTCATCACCGAGGCCGGCATGGGGTACCGCTTCGAGAAGTGAACCGGAGGGGATCGTTCCAGGACGGGCCCCGAGGGGGTGTGTGGCTGTCGGCGTGCCCCGGTAGGCTTCAGGTATGAGTGCTGCTCCTCGTTCCGACAAGCCGGTGGGCCGTTTCCGGCGCATGTTCGACCGGCTCTCCTCTTCGCAGGAGGACCTGGAGTCGGAGGAGCTCCGGGAGGACGCCGACACCGCCGGCTGCACACGCATCGGAGACTGCCAGGACCGGCAGATCGTCACGGTTACTGGTACCTTGCGCACGGTCACCCTGCGTCCGCGTGCGGGCGTTCCGGCCCTGGAGGCCGAACTCTTCGACGGCTCCGCCGCCCTGGACGTGGTGTGGCTGGGCAGACGCTCCATCGTGGGCATAGAGCCGGGGCGCAAGCTCATCGCATCGGGCCGGATCTCCATGAGCCGGGGCCGCCGGGTGCTCTTCAACCCGAAATACGAACTGAGACCCCTCGGACGGGAGTAGCCGGTGACGTCGCTCGACAAGCCGACCGAAGACACGGAGGCGCACGACGCCCGGACGGTGACGGAGGCCGCGCTGTTCGAGGCGTTCGGCGGCGTGCGGGGCATGGTCGAGACGGTGCTGCCGGGGCTCCTGTTCGTCACCATCTTCACGATCAACAGCGACCTCCACCTGTCGGCGATCGCGGCGCTGGCCGTGTCACTGGTGCTGGTCGTCGTCCGGCTGGTGAAGAGGGACACCGTCAAGCACGCCTTCAGCGGTGTCTTCGGGGTCGCCTTCGGCGTGGTCTTCGCGATGATGACCGACAACGCCAAGAACTTCTACCTGCCCGGCATGCTCTACACGCTGGGCCTGGCCCTGGCGTACATCGTCACGACGCTGGCCGGAGTGCCCCTGATCGGCCTGATCCTCGGCCCGGTCTTCAAGGAGAACCTCTCCTGGCGCACCCGTAACCCGGGCCGCAAGAAGGCGTACGCGAAGGCGAGCTACGCCTGGGGTCTGATCCTGCTCGCCAAGTGCGCGATCCTCTTCCCGCTGTACTGGTGGGCGGACACCGAGCAGCTCGGCTGGGTCCTGGTCACCCTGAAGATCCCGCCCTTCCTGCTCGCCGTCTGGCTGACCTGGGTCTTCCTGGCGAAGGCGCCGGCCCCCATCGACGTGTTCGCGGAGATGGAAGCGGCGGAGAAGGCCGAGAAGGCCGAGAAGGCCGAGAAGGACAAGGCCGACACGGAGAAGGCCGGGCTCGTCGGCGGGGCCGTCGACTCCGGCTCCCTGGCGAGGCCCGCGGACGGCGGGAGCGGCGCCGCGGACCCGCACGGCGGCAGGCACCGCAAGGCGTGACGGCACACGACGGTGGGGGCGCCCGGAGAACTCCGGGCGCCCCCACCGTCGTGTCGCGTGCCGGCGGTCAGTTCGCGGTGTCGGTCCGCCGAGCCGACAGCAGGTCCTCCAGTTGCTCCTCGCGGGCCTGAGCCGCCACGAACAGCAGCTCGTCACCCGCTTCCAGGGAGTCCTCCTGGGACGGCGTCAGCACCCGGGTGCCGCGGATGATCGTGACCAGCGAGGTGTCCTGGGGCCACTGGACGTCGCCGACCTGGGTGCCGGCCAGGGCCGACTCCTCCGGCAGCGTCAGCTCGACGAGGTTGGCGTCGCCGTGGCTGAAGCGCAGCAGCCGGACCAGGTCGCCGACGCTCACCGCCTCCTCGACCAGGGCGGACATCAGACGCGGGGTGGACACGGCGACGTCCACGCCCCAGGACTCGTTGAAGAGCCACTCGTTCTTCGGGTTGTTCACCCGGGCGACGACGCGCGGAACGCCGTACTCCGTCTTGGCCAGCAGGGACACGACCAGGTTGACCTTGTCGTCGCCCGTCGCGGCGATGACGACGTTGCAGCGCTGGAGCGCGGCCTCGTCCAGGGACGTGATCTCGCACGCGTCGGCGAGCAGCCACTCCGCCATCGGGACGCGCTCGACCGAGATGGCGGTCGGCGCCTTGTCGATGAGCAGGATCTCGTGACCGTTCTCCAGCAGCTCGCCCGCGATCGAACGGCCGACCGCGCCGGCTCCGGCAATGGCGACCCTCATCAGTGACCGCCCTCCTCTTCGGGACCCTTGGCGAACGCCGCCTCGACCTTGTCGACCTCGTCGGTGCGCATCATCACGTGCACCAGGTCGCCCTCCTGCAGCACGGTCTGCGAGGAGGGCAGGATCGCCTCCCCGAGCCGGGTGACGAACGCCACCCGCACGCCGGTCTCCTCCTGGAGCCGACTGATCTTGTGCCCGACCCAGGACGCGGAGGTGTGCACCTCGGCGAGCTGGACGCCCCCGGTGGGGTCGCGCCACAGCGGCTCGGCACCCGAGGGGAGCAGCCGGCGCAGCATCTGGTCGGCCGTCCAGCGGACGGTGGCGACGGTGGGGATGCCGAGGCGCTGGTAGACCTCGGCGCGGCGGGGGTCGTAGATGCGGGCGGCGACGTTCTCCACGCCGAACATCTCGCGGGCCACGCGGGCGGCGATGATGTTCGAGTTGTCACCGCTGGAGACGGCGGCGAAGGCGCCGGCGTCCTCGATGCCCGCCTCGCGCAGCGTGTCCTGGTCGAAGCCGACGCCGGTGACCCTGCGGCCGCCGAACGAGGAGCCCAGACGACGGAAGGAGGTGGGGTCCTGGTCGATCACGGCGACCGTGTGCCCCTGCTGCTCCAGGGTCTGGGCGAGAGCGGAACCCACACGCCCGCAGCCCATGATGACAATATGCATCGCGTCACACCGCGCTTCCTACGGGCACTGCCACCTTAGTGGATGTCGTGCTCATGTCTCTCTTTCGGCTCGCCTGGCGACATGTCGCGGCCAGTGTGCGGGCCGCAGGGGAACATCATGCCGGTGACCGCCGACGGTGACGTCCCTAGGGGCCCCGTGGAGCCGTGACCCCCGCCCCCTGTCCAACGTATCGGCAAGGCCGCGGGGGCGGCAGGAGCCGTGTCACCCTCCGGCGGACGACCCCCGGCGGCCGATGCTGCGGATGCTGGCAAGAGTCAGGATTCCGAGGCCGACGAGCGTGACGGCGGCGCCGACGAGCTCTGCGCTCAGATGCATGGAACCTCCAGGGAGGGCAACGGCCGGGAATCGCGCGGTGTTTTGTCATATAGGCACGCCGGCCCCGCACCCTGCGGAATCCGCAGCCGCGGCACCCCCCGGATTCACCCGTAGGGCAGACGGCTGAAGGATCGGGGGTGGCGGGTGGGCGGGCACCCGTTCGAGCGCTTACGATCCTCTGTTGTGTCCAAACTGACCGACGTGCCCAAACGGATTCTGATCGGGCGCGCACTGCGCAGTGACCGGCTGGGGGAAACGCTCCTGCCGAAGCGCATCGCCCTTCCCGTCTTCGCCTCCGACCCGCTGTCCTCCGTGGCCTACGCCCCCGGCGAGGTGCTGCTGGTCCTGTCCATCGCGGGCGTGTCGGCGTACCACTTCAGCCCCTGGATCGCCGTCGCGGTCGTCGTGCTGATGTTCACCGTGGTCGCCTCCTACCGGCAGAACGTGCACGCCTACCCGAGCGGCGGCGGCGACTACGAGGTGGCGAACACCAACCTCGGGCCGAAGGCCGGCCTGACGGTGGCGAGCGCGCTGCTGGTCGACTACGTCCTGACCGTCGCCGTGTCGATCTCCTCCGGCATCGAGAACCTCGGCTCCGCGGTCCCGTTCGTCGTCGAGCACAAGGTGTTCTGCGCGGTCGCCGTGATCCTGCTGCTGACGCTGATGAACCTGCGCGGCGTCAAGGAGTCGGGCAAGCTCTTCGCGATCCCGACGTACGTCTTCGTCGGCGGCGTCTTCATCATGATCGCGTGGGGCGCGTTCCGGGGCCTGGTGCTCGGGCACAGCATGCGCGCGCCCACCGCGGACTACGAGATCAGACCGGAGCACCAGGGCCTGGCCGGCTTCGCGCTGGTCTTCCTGCTCCTGCGGGCCTTCTCCTCCGGCTGTGCCGCGCTCACCGGCGTCGAGGCCATCTCCAACGGCGTCCCGGCCTTCCGCAAGCCCAAGTCGAAGAACGCGGCCACCACGCTCTCGATGATGGGCCTGCTCGCCGTCACCATGTTCTGCGGCATCATCGCGCTGGCCGCCACGACCCACGTCCGGATGGCGGAGAACCCGGCCGCCGACCTGCTCCACAACGGCGTCGCCGTCGGCGCGGACTACGTCCAGCACCCGGTGATCTCCCAGGTCGCCGAGGCCGTGTTCGGCGAGGGCAGCTTCCTGTTCGTCGTGCTGGCCGCCGCCACCGCGCTGGTCCTCTTCCTCGCCGCGAACACCGCCTACAACGGCTTCCCGCTGCTCGGCTCGATCCTCGCCCAGGACCGCTACCTGCCGCGCCAGCTCCACACCCGCGGCGACCGGCTCGCCTTCTCCAACGGCATCGTGCTCCTGGCCGGCGCGGCCATGCTCCTCGTCGTCATCTACGGCGCCGACTCCACCCGGCTGATCCAGCTCTACATCGTCGGCGTGTTCGTGTCCTTCACGCTCAGCCAGATCGGCATGGTCCGCCACTGGAACCGCCACCTGGCCACGGAGAAGGAACAGGCCAAGCGGCGCCACATGATCCGCTCGCGCGCGATCAACGCCTTCGGCGCCTTCTTCACCGGACTGGTGCTGGTCGTCGTCCTCGCCACGAAGTTCACGCACGGCGCGTGGGTCGCCCTGCTCGGCATGTGCATCTTCTTCGCGACGATGACGGCGATCCGCAAGCACTACGACCGCGTCGCCGAGGAGATCGCGGCCCCGGAAGACCCCGAGGAGCCCCTGAGCGACGACATGGTGCGGCCCTCCCGCGTCCACTCCGTCGTCCTGATCTCCAAGATCCACCGACCGACCCTGCGCGCCCTCGCCTACGCCAAGCTGCTGCGCTCGGACTCCCTGGAGGCGCTCAGCGTCAACGTGGACCCGGCGGAGACGAAGGCGCTGCGCGAGGAGTGGGAGCGGCGCGGCATCGACGTACCGCTGAAGGTGCTGGACTCGCCGTACCGCGAGATCACCCGGCCGGTCATCGAGTACGTCAAGAGCCTGCGCAAGGAGTCGCCGCGCGACGCGGTCTCCGTGATCATCCCCGAGTACGTGGTCGGCCACTGGTACGAGCACCTGCTGCACAACCAGAGCGCCCTGCGCCTCAAGGGCCGGCTCCTGTTCACCCCCGGGGTCATGGTCACCTCCGTCCCGTACCAGCTGGAGTCCTCCGAGGCGGCCAAGCGGCGGGCGCGCAAGCGGCAGGACTGGAGCGCACCCGGCGCGGTCCGGCGCGGTCCGGCACAGCAGGACCGGTCGAAGGACTCCTCGCCGTCCACGTAGACTGGTCGGCTGTTGTCCTTTGCCGTTCGTCTTCTGGCGTCCGTCTCTCGTCGTCCCGTTCTCTGGAGTCACCCCGCCATGCAGGCAGAACCGAACAAGTCGCAGGCGGAACCGGCCGCGGTGTCCCTGGTGGGCCAGGAGTACGAGGTCGAGATCGGCCCCGTCGCCCACGGCGGCCACTGCATCGCCCGTACGTCCGAGGGGCAGGTGCTGTTCGTGAGGCACGCGCTGCCCGGTGAGCGGGTCATGGCCCGGGTGACGGAGGGCGAGGAGGGCGCGCGCTTCCTGCGCGCCGACGCCGTCGAGATCCTGGACGCCTCCAAAGACCGCATCGAGGCACCCTGCCCCTTCGCCGGCCCCGGCCGCTGCGGCGGCTGCGACTGGCAGCACGCCAAGCCGGGCGCCCAGCGCCGGCTGAAGGGCGAGGTCGTCGCCGAGCAGCTGAAGCGCCTCGCGGGCCTCACCCCCGAGGAGGCCGGCTGGGACGGCACGGTGATGCCGGCCGAGGGCGACAAGGTGCCCGCCGGACAGGTCCCGTCGTGGCGCACGCGCGTGCAGTACGCCGTGGACGACGAGGGCCGCGCGGGCCTGCGCAAGCACCGCTCGCACGAGGTGCAGCCGATCGACCACTGCATGATCGCCGCCGAGGGCGTCAGCGAACTGGGCATCGAGCGGCGGGACTGGACGGGCATGGAGTCCGTCGAGGCGATCGCGGCCAGCGGCTCCCAGGACCGGCAGGTCATCCTGACCCCGAAGCCGGGCGCCCGGCTGCCCCTGGTCGAACTGGACCGCCCGGTCTCCGTCATGCGGGTCGGCGAGAAGGACGGCGGCGTCCACCGCGTCCACGGCCGCCCCTTCGTCCGCGAGCGCGCGGACGGCCGCACCTACCGTGTCGGCAGCGGCGGCTTCTGGCAGGTCCACCCGAAGGCGGCCGACACGCTGGTCACGGCGGTCATGCAGGGCCTGCTGCCCCGCAAGGGCGAGATGGCCCTCGACCTGTACTGCGGCGTCGGCCTCTTCGCGGGCGCCCTCGCCGACCGCCTCGGCGACGAGGGCGCGGTCCTCGGCATCGAGTCCGGCAAGCGCGCCGTCGAGGACGCCCGGCACAACCTCGCCGGCTTCGACCGCGTCCGCATCGAACAGGGCAAGGTCGAGGCGGTCCTGCCGCGCACGGGCATCACCGAGGTCGACCTGATTGTCCTGGACCCGCCGCGCGCGGGCGCGGGACGCAAGACGGTGCAGCACCTGTCGTCGCTGGGCGCCCGCAGGATCGCGTACGTGGCCTGCGACCCGGCCGCGCTGGCCCGGGACCTGGGGTACTTCCGGGACGGGGGGTACCGGGTGCGGACGCTGCGGGTGTTCGACCTGTTCCCGATGACGCATCACGTGGAGTGCGTGGCGATTCTGGAGCCTGCTGCAAAGGGGCTCTGACCTGCGGGTCTGTAGCCCAGGGCGGTCGCTGGACCTGTTTTCCTCCGCGGAACGGGTCGGGCAGGCACGCCGCTCGTACGAACTCGCCTGACCTGCGGGTACAGGGTGTGGCGAGGATCGTACGAGTGAGGTGGCGACGTAGCCTTCATGATTCTTGACGCTCGGATGACGCTCGATTCGGCCGACTGACGCGGGGTCCCGTTGCTTGCACCACGGCACCGCCGTAATCGAGCACCGCTCCCTGTTTCCCGGGCCGGCCCTCCGAGGGAAGGGACCTTCGTCCCGTTCAGGACCCGTCACCCCTCGAAGTGAGACCGGGCCGGCCGGTAGGCGAGGTAGTGGGAGACCCGTCAGGGCAGGTGACGCTGCGACGGGCGAGGACCCGAGGCCGGCGATTCGACCGGTGGCAGGGTCGCACGTCTACTCGGGTGCAGTCCGTGGTCCGTCGCCCGTGGGCCCTGCCGCCGCAGGAACCGCGCAGGCGTTCTTGTACTCGGTGTGGTCAGCGGTGTCTTTGAGATCCTCGGCCATCACGAAGGGGACCTTGGGGCAACGCCCGCGAGCGACTCGACCCCCATGCGCAGGATGTCCTCCGCGGGAACGTCCCGGCATATCGCCCCTGACCTGGGCACTCACGGAACTGCGGTCAGAGCCGTTCTTCAAGAATCGCCATCATCGCATCCGTGCTCCGGCGATCACGCCCGCGAGTGCGGGGCGCAGATCCTGGCGAGCAGGGGATGCAGTGGGCGGATTCCCTGGAACCGGCCGTATTCGGCGCCCTGCTTGGCCCGGCCGTAGACGCGTTCGCGGGTGGAGCCGACGTCGATGAACGCCATCGTGTCCGAGCCGGGCAGCGGCGGGGTGTGCGCGGCCCGTTCGCCGAGGAACCGGCGGCGCACGGCCTGGAGTTGAAGGGCGTGGTCGTGGGTGAAAGCGCGCAGGAAGGTGCCAGGTGCGGACGGGGCACGGGTCCTGCGAACACGGTCGGCGTTGCACCGTGGCGCAGGGCGTGGCGTCTGCCGCGGCCCCCGCACCGTTCCCCGCGCCGGTCGGCTTCACCCTCTGGGGCGCCAGCCGGGACAGGCCGCACCGCTCGGCCGGCCGCATCACCGGGATCAGCCCGCTGTACGCGTTCGGATTCCGGTCGTCGAACGCAGCGGAGACCGTCGCCGGAGTACTCGCATCACGGGACGGGACGGTGGATGGGGCCGGAGCCGTGGGACAGGGACAGGCCGGTGGCGTGGTCGGTGTGGGCGATGATCTCCGCGGCGATGGAGACCGCGGTCTCCTCGGGCGTGTGGGCACCGAGGTCGAGCCCGATGGGGGAGTGCAGCAGGGCGAACCGGTCCTCTGGCACACCGGCCTCCCGCAGCAGTTCCAGGCGACGGGCGTGGGTACGGCGGGAGCCCATGGCGCCCACGTGGCCGACGGGGAGGCCGAGGGCCAGGCGCAGCAGGGGGATGTCGAACTTGGCGTCGTGGGTGAGGACGCAGATCGCGGTGCGGGTGTCCACCTCGGTGGCGGCCAGGTAGCGGTGCGGCCAGTCGGTGATGACCTCGTGCGCGTACGGGAAGCGGGTGGGGGTGGTGAAGACGGGGCGGGCGTCGCACACGGTGACCCGGTGGTCGAGGAAGCGTCCGGCCCGGCTGAGGGCGGCGGCGAAGTCGTTGGCGCCGAAGATCAGCATGCGGGGCGGTGGTGCGTGGGTGTGGACCAGGAGCGTCAGCTTCCCGGGGCGGGTGTCGGCGCTCCCGCCGACCTCGACGCGGGCCGTCCGCCCGGCCCGCAGCAGCGCGCGGGCCTGGTCCGCCACCGCCCGGTCCTGTCGCTCGTCGCTCAGGGACCCGTCGTACGCGCCGCCGTCGCCGAGGACGGACAGGGTGCGGCCGAGGAGTTCTTCCGGGCCGTCGACGACCTGGGCCACGGCGACGGGCCGATCCGACACCACCTCGTCGAGGGCCGTGGCGAGGTGGTGCTCGACGGCGGGATCGACGCGCTGCACCAGTACTTCGAGTTCGCCCCCGCAGGTCAGGCCCACGGCGAAGGCGTCCTCGTCGGAGTAGCCGAACCACGCCCGTGCCGCCGGAGGTCCGCCCGGTTCCAGTTCCTGCCGGCACAGCTCGTGGACGGCGCTCTCCACACAGCCTCCCGAGACACTCCCGACCACATTGCCCTCCGCGTCCACGACCAGCGAGGTGCCGACCGGCGGGGGCGCACTGCCGTTGACCTGGATGACGGTGGCGAGGGCGAAGAGGCGCGCTTCGCGGCACCAGGCGTGCAGCGCCTCCGTGATGTTCAGCATGCCCGGTCTCCGTGGGAAAGGCGGTTGGGCGGGCTGCCGCCGTGCCGGGGAGGAGGCGCGGCGGCGGTGCGGAGGGGCCGGCGGGGCGTAGTCGGCCGCCGGGCGGTCGTAGGACGGTTGCGGGACGCGCCGGTTCCGGGCCGGGGGCGGCCGGCGGGCGTGCCGGCCGCCCCCGGGCTCAGAGCAGGGCTTCGATGGTGATGGGCAGGTCGCGGACGCGGCGGCCGGTGGCGTGGAAGACGGCGTTGGCGATGGCGGGTGCCACGCCGACGGCGACGACCTCGCCGAGACCCTTGACGCCGATGGGGGCGGCATCGAGGTCCTCGCCGTTGTCGAGGTAGACCGCCCGCAGGCCGGGGACGTCGGCGTTGACGGGGACGAGGTAGTCGGCCAGGTTGGCGTTGACGATCCGGCCGTCGCGGTGGTCGGTGACCGTGTGCTCCAGCAGGGCCTGGCCGATGCCGCCGACCATGGCGCCCAGGGCCTGACTCTCGGCGAGCTTGGGGCTGATGATGCGGCCCGCGTCGTAGACGCCGAGCATCCGCCGGACCCGGGCCAGGCCCAGGCGAACGTCGACGGCGACCTCGGCGAACGTCGCGCCGAAGGCGTACACGGAGGACCGTCCGGGTCCCGACGGCGGAGTGAAGGAGCCGAGCGTCTCGAGGTGGGTGCGGTTGTTGCGGGCCAGGAGTTGCCCGTAGGTCTCGGTGCGGGCCTGGTCGCCGCGTACCCGCAGGCGGCCGTGGAGGACGACGACGTCGTCGGCGCCGACGCCGTACAGGGGCGAGTCCTCGTCCTCGACGGCCAGTTGGATCGCCTGTTGCCGCAGCTTGTCGCAGCCGTCCTGGACGGCGGAGCCGATACTGGCCATGGTCAGGGAGCCGGAGTGGGGCGGGGACGCCGGCATGAAGGAGTCGCCGAGTCGGAAGGTCACCCTCCGCATGGTCAGGCCGAGGGCGTCCGCGGCGATCTGGGTCATCGAGGTGTAGGTGCCGGGACCCATGTCACTGGACGCGGACTCGACCAGGGCCGTGCCGTCGGCATCCAGCCTGACCCGGGCCTGAGCCCCGAGCCGCACGGTGTGATAGCAGCCGACGGCCACGCCGGTGCCGATCAGCCGGTCGCCGTCGCGGAGGGAGCGCGGCGTGGGAACCCGTCGGTCCCAGTGGAACTCGTCGGCGCCCGCACGGAGGCACTCGCGCAGCCGCCGGGTGGAGAACGGCAGCCCCTTGGAAGGGTCCTCCTCCGGTTCGTTGCGCAGCCGCAGCTCGATCGGGTCGATGCCCAGCTCGTGGGCGAGTTCGTCCAGGGCCGACTCGATGGCGAACGCGGCGGTCGCGTATCCGGGGCCACGCATGAACGTCGGCGTGTTCACGTCCAGCGGCACCGTCCGGTACTTCTGGCTGACCCGGGGCGTGGCGTAGAGCATCTGCCCCGCGGACACCACGCCCTCCATGAAGTGCTCGTACGTGGACGTCTCGGCCGTCATGTCGTGGACCATCGCGGCCAGCCGCCCGCTCCGGTTGCCGCCCAGGCGCAGCGTGTACGCGTAGGCGGGCCGGAACCCCACCGCGTAGTACAACTGCTTGCGGGTCAGTACGAGTTTCACCGGGCGCCCGGTCTCGCGGGCGGCGAGGGCCGCGACGGTGGAGTGCGGCCAGACCCGCGCGGCGTTGCCGAACGCGCCGCCGACGAAGGGTGAGACGACGCGCACCGATTCCGGCGGGATGCCGAACACGGCGGCGAGTTCGCTCTGCGTCCCCTGCACCCACTGGGTCTTGTCCCAGACGGTGAGCTTGTCGCCGTCCCAGCGGGCGATGGTGGCGTGCGGCTCCATGGCGTTGTGGTGCATGCGGCCGAGCCGGTAGGTGGCCTCCAGCCTCACCTCCGCGGACGCCAGCGCCTCTTCCGGGTTGCCGCGCTCGTAGTTCTGCGGGGGCAGGGGGTCGTTGACGGGGAGGCCGGGCGCCGTCAGGTCGGTCGAGGGCTTCTCCGCCTCGTACGAGATCCTCACCTGGTGCGCGGCGTGCTGCGCGGTCTCCAGTGTCCGGGCCACGACCACGGCGACGGGCTGCCCGTAGAAGCGGACCCGGTCGTCCTGGAAGACATGAAGCCGTTCGCCGACCGGTGGGTCCATGAACGCCCCGGGGTTGTCGCGGTACTCCAGCCTGGGTGCGTCGAGGTGACTGATCACCCTGAGAACGCCGGGCTGGGCCAGGGCGGTGCGGGTGTCGATGGCGGTGATGCGACCGCGCGCGATGCCGCTGTCGACGACGACCGCGTGAACTGCTCCCCTGATGTCGTGGTCGGCGCTGTAGGCGGCCTTGCCGGTGACCTTCAGCCGCCCGTCCACCCGGGAAAGCGGTGCCCCGACGGCTGCCTGCGGCTGGGGGCTCACTTGGTACCTCCTACGACGCGCAGCTGGCGTTCGACGGTGCGTTTGAGCAGCTCGATCTTGAAGCGGTTGTGTTCCAGCGGGCGGGCTCCCTCGGCTGCCCGCTCGGCAGCCTCGGTCCACAGGGCGTTCGAAGGGCGTTCGCCGACGAGACGCTGCTCGACGGCGGGGAGTCTCCACGGGACGGTGCCGACGCCGCCGGCGGCGATCTTCGCCTCGCGGATCACCCCGCCGCGGACGTGCAGCACGACGGCCGCGGAGGTGAGGGCGAACTCGTACGACTGCCGGTCGCGAACCTTCAGATAGCCTGATCCGAGCGGGCGCGGATGGGCCGGGATCTCCACTGCCGTGATCAATTCGCCCGGCTGGACGACCTGTTCGCGGCCGGGGGTGCTGCCGGGCCGGAGGAGGAAGTCGGCGAAGCGCACGCTGCGCTCGCTCCCGTCCGGGTCCAGCAGGTTCACGGTCGCCTCCAGCGCCGCGAAGGCCACGGCGGCGTCGGAGGGGTGGGTGGCCACGCAGTGGTCGGAGGTGCCGAGGATGGCATGGGTGCGGTTGAAGCCGTTCCGTGCCGCGCATCCCGAGCCCGGGTCGCGCTTGTTGCAGGCGGCGGTCACGGCACGGAAGTACGTGCAGCGGGTGCGCTGCATGATGTTGCCGCCGATCGTGGCCATGTTCCGCAGCTGCGGGGAGGCGCTGAGCTCCAGTGCCTGCGAGATGACGGGGTGGGTGGTGCGCACCTTGGAGTGGGCGGCGGCCTCGGCCATCCGTACCAGGGCGTCGATGCGCAGGCCCCCGTCTTCGGTGACGGTGATCTGGCGCAGCGGCAGGTCGCTGATGCCGACCAGTGTGCGGGGGCGTTCGACGGTCTCGCGCATCAGGTCGACCAGGGAGGTGCCGCCGGCGACGTACCGGCCGCCACGCCGCCCGGCGGCCAGCGCGCCACGGATGTCGGAGACCTCGGTGTAGGAGAAGGGGTACATGGTGGCCGGACCTCATTTCCCGTGCGCGGCCTGGTCGACCGCCCTGACGATCTTGACGTAGCAGCCGCAGCGGCGGATGTTGCCGCTCATCCACTCCCGGATCTCCTCCGCGGAGCCGCTGTGGCCTTCCTGGATGCAGCCGATGCCGGACATGATCTGGCCGGAGGTGCAGAAGCCGCACTGGAAGGCGTCCTGCTCGATGAACGCACTCTGCAGCGGATGCAGTTCGTCGTCCCCGCCCGGGGCCAGACCCTCGATCGTGGTGACCTCGGCACCTTCCAGGCGTATCGCCAAGGTGAGACATGAGGTGACGCGGCGGCCGTCGACCAGGACCGTGCACGCCCCGCAGGCACCGGCGTCGCAGCCCTTCTTGGAGCCGGTCAGACCGAGATGCTCGCGCAGCAGGTCCAGCAGCGAAGTCCGGTTGTCGATCGTGACGGTGTGCCGCTCGCCGTTGACAGTCAGCGAGAGGCGACCGCTGGGCGGCCCTTCGGCGGCAGTCGATCCGGCGCCGAGTGCGGGCGTGCCCGCGACCAGGCCACCGGCGACGACGGCACCGCCGACCGCGGTGGTCGTCGCGATGAACGCGCGCCGGGACGGCGCCGACGGTAACTCGGCAGAGGAAGGAGCAACCGACTCGGCATGTCCAGTGGACATGTGTATACCTCCGGCTCGGTGGTGGACTGGTGGATGGCCGTACTCGTCGACGCGTCCGGAGACCGAGGCTGTGTCGTCGTCACCGCCAGGCGTGCGACCGGCCGTGCCCGGTTGCGATGACGGCCGCGGCGCCGGATGTCGAGAAGTTCCCCTCGCTCGCGGAGATGCGCGAGGGCGACCCTCTCCTCGGGCGTCAGCAGCGCCTCGAGGCCGGTCCTGACGGAGGTGGGCACGGGTGTGTCTCCTCGACCACGCGGGGGTGGTTCCGCCGTGCGGTGATCCCGCCGAGTCGGATGCCACATCAACAAGCCGTGACATGGGTGGGGAGCGTGATCGGAACCGCGCAGCCGGCGGCGGTGCGATGTACCCCTCTCGGGTGCCCCGGGGCGTCGAGGTCGAGGTCGACACCGGGCACGTCGCGGCCGGCCTCGGCCGGCGCGGTCAGCAGGTCCGCCCGCCGATCTCGACGGCGCTCCAGGAGGACGGCTTCCCCGCCTGTCGTCATCTCCCCTCGGCGGTGAGCCGGCTGATGACCCGGATGACCTGGCGTCGGGTGGCCAGGCGGCGGGTGAGGGCGGCGGCCACCTGGTTCATACGTCCCGCGATGACGCTGGGGGGCGGGTTCCTGCGGTCCAGGGCGGCCAGTGCGGTGCGGACGACGTCGACGGGCGAGGCGAGCTTGCTCCCTCCGGCGGCCTGCATGGTGCCCACGACGTCGAAGAACTCGGTCCGGGTGGCGCCGGGGGACAGGGCGAGCACCCGCAGTCCGGTGCCGCGTGACTCCTCCCACAGCGCCTCGGTGAGGTTCAGCACGAACGCCTTGGTCGCCCCGTAGAGCGCCATGCGTGGGTTGGGCTGGTAGGCGGCCATGCTCGCCACATTGACCAGCACTCCGCGCCCTTCCTCGCGCAGTTGCTCGATGAAGGCGCGGCTGATGTCGGCCACGGCCGTCACGTCCACGGCGATCTCCCGGCGCATCCGTGCCGGATCCGCCTCGTGGAAGGGGCCGAACGTGGCGAACCCCGCGTTGTTGACCACGCTGGTGACGTGCAGGCCGAGCCGCTCCACCTGCGCGGCCAGTGCCTGTCCGGGGTTGTCCGTGGCCAGGTCCGTCTCCACGACGTGGACCTGGACGTGGTGGTGTGAGCGCAGCTCGGCGGCCAGCTCCTCCAGGCGTTTCCTGCGGCGGGCGACCAGTACCAGATCGGAGCCGCGGGCGGCGAGCTGGCGGGCGAACTCGGCACCGAGGCCGGCGCTGGCACCGGTGATCAATGTGGTCTGTCCGCGGTAGTCGACGGCTGTCATGGTCGCCCTTCTTTCAGTTGCTGCCTTCCTGGCAGTTAATGCCAGGAAGGCGGCTCCTGTCCAGAGGCGATAGCCTTATGTCCATGACGACTTTGTGGGATCGCTCGCGACAGGTAGCCGTCCAGGCGATCCTGGACACGGCGATTCGGCTGTTCGCCGAGCAGGGCTACGAGCAGACGACGATCGCGCAGATCGCCCGGGAGACGGGGATCTCGCAGCGTTCCCTGTTCCGCTACTTCGGCACCAAGGAGGACCTGGTCTGCGGGGATCAGGATGCGCTGGGCGAGCTGCTGAAGCGGACCGTCGAGCAGCAGCCGGCCGAGATGTCCGCCTGGGATGCCCTGCGCGCCGGCTTCGAGGTCCTCCTGACCGCCAACCACACTCCTGAGCGGGCGCTGGAACTTTCCCGTCTCATTTTCCACACTCCCTCGCTGCACGCCCGCTACATCGAGAAGCGCCTGCGCTGGCAGGCCGCGCTCGTCCCGGCCGTCCAGGCGCGGCTGGGCACCGCCCCCGGTCCGGCCCCCGACCCGCGTGCCAGAGCGGTCATCGCGACGGTCTTCGCCTGCGCGGACACGGCGACCGAGCTGTGGGTCGCACACGACGGACGACTCGACCTGGCAGACCTCTACGACCAGTGCCTCGCGGCGGTGCGGGGCTCCGGTTGAGGCGGCGTTCGGGCAGGCACGGCAAAGGCGTCTTCCTGTACGGAGCGCACGGTGCGACCGACGAGTGTGCGCAGCATCGGCCAAAGCCGGGGGAGCGGGGCCCGGCCGAGATGCCGGGGCAGGTCATCGCGCAGGCCCTCGTGCAGCACGGTGCGGTACAGGCCCATGCGCCGGCGCGGCTTGCCCAGGTCGTACGACGTCATCTCGGACCAGGCCAGGTGCAGCGGCAGCTCCACGACTCCCTGGGGCGGGCCGCGCAGCTCGTCCAGCGACTCCGGCAGACGCCGCCGGAACTTCTCCCGGTACAGCGCGAGGTCCTCGGCATCCGCGGGAGAGAAACCCCTCGGTGCGGATGCAGAGTGCTGTGGGCCGGAGGGCATGAGTCCACTGTGGCGGCCACAGAGGTGATGCAGGTCATGAGGTGAGGGCTGACCTCTGGAGCGAGCGGGACGGTTCCCTCGGGGAGAACTGGTGGCCGCAGTCTGTTCCGCTCTGAGCGGGACGGACCGTCGGCCGAGACGCTCGTTTGACGCTCCACGCCGCCCGACGGCCTCAGATGAGCGCGAGAGACCTGCCTGGCCTGGGGTTTCCCCCATACACGTTGCCTGTGACGTGATTTCGCGCTCCCTCGGCACTCTCGGAGAGCACGGCGTCGGCGTCGCCGAGGGGAGCAACCGGCCGCACCTCGAGTCCGCAGCGCCCAAGGGTGTCCAGCCGCTCCGGTGCCTGCCGGTCCTTCATGATCCCTGACCTTCCGTTCGCTACCGGCTCCGGCCGGTTCCGCACGGACGGAACGCCTCCCAGGCGGCGCGTACGGCGGTCTGGAGTCCGGCGTCGTCGAGATCGCCGGGTTCTGCGAGGTCAGGGTCGACCGAGTAGTCCTCGAGGATCATGAACACCTGGTCGAAGAGATCGCCGAGCGCCCCTTGGACCCGCTCCCCGTTCGCCTGGGAAGCGCGCCGGGCCTTCCACCAGTCATGCGCGAAGACCGGTGCGCTGCACGACCCGTCGGTGAATGCGTCCAGCAGTTCGAGTTGCCGTGCTGCCGCACTGTCCGGGCCGACGTCGCCGGGGTGGGACCAGGCCCTGTGGCCGGGCGGGTAAGAGGCGGCCACGGACGCCAGTGAGGGGTGACGTTCCGGGAGACTGCGCGCGTAACGGCCGAAGCGTGCGCGTGCTGTGTCGGTACCCTCGCCGACGGCGGCGGCCATGAAAGCGGCGGTTCCCGCGATCAGCGCGTAGCCTTCTTCCGGAAAGAGGACGGCTCCTTGCGCGCCGGGTGTGCGCAGCAGGCAGGGCGGGCGGATGCCTGTGCAGTCCGCGTCGGCGGGGAGCCGGGATGGCGCACCGGGGGTGTCGACAAGGCTCGTGGCGATGATGTGCGCGGCCCCGACGGCACGACAGCCGGCCTTGATCCGGCGGGCCAGCGCCGCGTCGATCTGCGCGCCCACGGGCACCGGGGCCACCGATTTCTCCCGCAGCCAGGACGAGGCGAAGGCGCCGTCCGTATCGAGCACGTTCCCCAGGTCCGATGACTTTCCGTGTTCTGGACCGGTCACCGCAGAAACCCCTTGTCGATGATTCCCTGGAACTGTTTGTCACCCAGTTTCCAGGCCGACCAGAATCTATCATCGGCGTGCAGCGTGACCATTTTCCGGGATGTGGGATCGATGAACCCGACCGCCGGTCCCTGATCTCTGTAGTCGAACCGGTAGATCTTCGTTCCATCTGCTGTCATGTGCTCACGCATGGCCTCTTCGAACCGTTGCAGGTTGGCCTTGTTCAAGTTGCCGGGATCGTCGAGGAAGTCACCCGCGTGAGCGTGGAACTTCTTGCTCATCACCTTCTGGCTGGAGAAATCAGCCTTGTCCGCCCACGCGCCTCGAGGGCACGGGGCGAGCCCCGGCGGGTCCGTCCAGGAATACGGATTGTCGACATAAGGCGTTGTCTCATTTGGTTCGTGATCTTGAGGCATGACGATCGTGGAGCGGCTGGTCCCGGACGGGTTGTGGGAGTTGTTCCAGCGGGTGGTGCCACCTGCTCCGACGCGTCCGCAAGGTGGTGGGCGGCGCCGGTACGGCGACCGTGAGGTGCCGGCGGCGATCATCTTCGTGGCCACCTCCGGCTGCACCTGGCGGCAGTTGCCGCCGGTCTTCGGCCCATCGGGGCCGACCGCGCACCGGCGTTTCACCGAGTGGAGTGCCGCCCGGGGCCGGGCGAAGCTGCACCGTCTGGTCCTGGACGAGCTGGGCTCGCGCGGGGAGCTGGACTGGTCGCGGTGCGCGATCGACTCGGTGAACATGCGGGCCCTGACGAGCCGAAGTCAGTAACACGAAGCCGAGTTGGAGTAGACCGTTTTCGCCGCCCCGGATACGTGCTCATGGCGTAGCTGCACGTGGCCGGGTTCGCGGCGGTGGTTTGGCGCTGTTTCAGGGTGCAGCAGCCTGCGGGTCCTCGGTGGGCCGGGCTGCCGCCAGGAGATGCGGGCGGCCCCGACCGTAGCCCTTCCCGTGCGGATCAGGTCATGTTGCCCCTCTCGGCGGCTCCCTGCTCAACAGTGAGCATGCGGTGGGGGAGCCGGTGCCTACTGTCGGAGTGATCAACCGTGCGGGGCGCGAGCCGTCGGCGGTTGGTCACACGTCATGCCCGGAACGTCGATAGGACAACGATGGGAGACTGCCTGATGCGTCGCTCCTTGCTGCGCTCGACCGCCTGTGTCGCCGTGGCCGGCGCTGCGGCGGGCGTACTCGCCCTCGGGACCGGACCGGCCGCGGCCGACACGGTGTCCACCACCTACAACTGCGCCGCGGGAGGTGAAACGCTGCAGACGACCGAGAAGATCACTGTCACCGCACCGGCGACCGCCGTGCAGGGAGAGCAGATCACCCTCTCCGTGACCGTCGAGGACGGCACCCCCGTCACCGAGGAGATCCCGGCAAACGGGGTCGGCGCCGAGCTCGGCATCGCCGTCGGAGGTGCCGGATCGGGCACGGTCGTGGTCAAGGGGCTGACGAACAGCACCGCGGTGCCGGCCGGTCGGTCGATCGTCCTGGAGGGCGGAACGGCCACCCTGACCGCGCAGGGCCCGGGCGACGTGACCTTCACGCCGGCCGACCTGCGGCTGAACACGCTCGGGCTGGAGGTGCTGTGCACCCCCGACGGGCCCGTCGCCGCCGCGGCGACGACCCGCGTGACGGCCTCCTGACCGTCTGTTGAAACCTCCTCCGACCGCAGGGCGGGCCGGAGCCCACCGCATCCGGTGGTGGGCTCCGGCCCGTCGCGGTGTTGAGGAGTGTGTGGGGGACCGGCTGAGGACCGTCACATCGCGGCAGGGGCGCAGGCCAGGAGTGTCCGTGCCTGGATGCCTACGTACTGGCCGAAACCGGTGAGCCGGGCGAGCTGACCGAGTGTCATCCACCGGTGGGAGTCGGGAGTGTCGAGGGGGAAGTCGTCGCCCGCCTCCACGAGCAGGTTGCGGTACCGGGCGTGGTGGAAGCGCCCGCCCTCCTCGGACAGCAGCACGTCGTAGCGCACCCGGGACGGCGGCGAGGCGAGGACGTGGCCGAGGTACGGATGTGTCTCGCCCGGCAGACAGTGGACGGTCGGCATGAGCTCGGGGCCGTTGAGGGACCCCGGCTCTTCGCGGGCCTCGACCAGGACGTGCAGGACGCCGTCGAGCCGGGCGGCGACGAAGGCGCTCACGCCGGTGCCCGAGGGCTCGACGAGCGGCTGGGTCCAGGAGGTCACCTCCCTGGTGGGCGCCTCCACCTGGGTGCCGATGACGGTGAAGGGCCCGCCGCCGCGGCGTTCGATCCTGTCCGGTCCCCGGACCCATCCCCCCGCCGTGGTCGACTCCAGGGGCACCGGCCTGGCCGGTGGGCGCGCGTTGGTCCGTACCCCGGTCAGCCAGCTCATCAGCTCCGGCAGGGTGTGCCGGGGCACCGCTGACCGGCCCAGCGAGTGGAGCACCAGGTCGGCGAAGGACGGGCCGGCCGGGGCCGGGCCCTCCGCGGCCGGCATGACACACGAAAGGACCGTCCTCGCGTCCATGTTGATCACGTGGTCCCGGCGCAGGAGCCGGTGGATCTGGCCGAGGGTCAGCCAGCGAAAGTCCTCGTGCGCGGGGATGTCCTCGCACGTCTCCACCACCATGTGCCGGTTGCGCTTGTGCAGGAAGTACGAGCCGTGCTCGGACTGCAGGACGTCGACGAGGACCTTCCCCCGCCCGCTCCCGGAGAAGTACTCCAGATAGCGGACGGCCGCGCCGCCGTGCGCACGGCCCGAGTTGCTGCGGGTGGCCTGGACCGTGGGCGACACCTGGATGGTGTTGATGTTGCCCGGCTCCATCTTCGCCTGCATCAGGAAGTGCGGTACCCCGTCGAACTCCCTGACGAGGATGCCGAGCGTGCCGATCTCCGGCTGGACGATGACCGGCTGGAACGCCTCCGGCGCGTCCGGGCCATCGGCGGGCGTCCGCAGCCCCTCGATGGAGAAGAAGCGCCCTGTACGGTGCCGCAGGTTCCCGCTGCCCGGCTCGAAGTACCAGTTGTCCAGATCGTCGAACGGGACCCGGGAGACCCTGAACGCCTCGACGGAGCGTGCGGCGAGCCAGGCGTCGACACGGTCGAGGGGGAACACCGGACTGTCCTGCGCCGCGGCAGACAGCAGGAGGCGCTGCTGGAGGGCGGGGGTGTCTGCTTCGGACATGGCGGTCTCCGTCAACGGTCAGTCGCCGACGAGCCGCTCCCACCAGGAGCGGTTCGCGCGATACCAGGTCAGTGTCTGCCTCAGTCCCTCGTCGAACGGGATGCGCGGGGTGTAGCCGAGTTCCGTCTCGGACTTGCGGGTGTCCAGTGCATAGCGCCGGTCGTGGCCCTTCCGGTCGGCCACGAACTCGACCATCTCCCAGCCCACGCCGTACGCCCGCAGGATGCGGGCGGTCAGCTGACGGTTCGTCAGCTCGCAGCCGCCGCCGAAGTGGTAGACCTCGCCCGCCCTGCCCCGGGCGAGGGCCGAGGCCACGCCGCGGCAGTGGTCGTCCACGTGCACCCAGTCCCTGACGTGCGAGCCGTCGCCGTACAGGGGGACGCGTCGGTCCCGGAGCAGGTTGGTGATGAACCGCGGGATCACCTTCTCCGGGTACTGGTAGGGGCCGAAGTTGTTGGAGCAGCGGGTGATGACCACGTCGAGCCCGTACGTGGTGCGCCAGGCGAGCGCGAGCAGGTCGGCGGCGGCCTTGGTGGCCGCGTAGGGCGACCTGGGGGCGAGAGGCTGGTCCTCGGTCCACGCCCCGTGCTCGGTGGAGCCGTACACCTCGTCAGTCGACACCTGGAGGAAGCGCCGGACGCCGTGCCGCAGCGCCGCGTCGAGCAGGCACTGCGTCCCGACCACATTGGTGACGGCGAAGGGTCCGGCCCGGTCGATCGAGCGGTCCACATGGGACTCCGCGGCGAAGTGCACCACGTGGTCGTGTCCGGGCACGACCCGGTCGAGCAGCGCCGCGTCCTCCACCTCGCCCCGGACGAAGCGGAACCCGGGGCGGTCCATGACCGGAGCGAGATTCTCCAGGTTGCCGCAGTAGCCGAGCTTGTCCAGCACGGTCACCCTCGCTCCGGCCCACTCCGGGTACCCGCCCGCCAGGACGGTGCGTACGAAGTGGGACCCGATGAACCCGGCCCCTCCCGTCACCAGCAGCGCCGCGGTGCGTGCGCGCATCGGCGGCCTCCCTTCCTCAGCGCCGTTCCGGCGAGTCCGTGTCGCCCGCCGGTTCCCCCGGGCCGTCGTGGCCCGGGGCGCCGGGCGGGGACGGGCCGCGCCCTGTCGCCGCCGCGCGCTCGCCGCCCCGCTCCAGCAGCTTCGGGTCCAGCGGCTTGCCTTCCGGCGGCTTCGGGTCCAGCAGCTTCAGAAGGGGCGCGGGCATGACTGTGGTGATGAGCGTGACGACCGTGAGTATGGTGAACATCTGCTGGTCGATGACTCCGGCCTCCCAGCCGATGCCGAGGACGACGAGTTCGGTCAGCCCCCGGGCGTTGAGGAGCACGCCCAGCCTGAGGGAGTCCCGCCACGGCATGCCCGTCAGCCATGCGCACAGCCCGGGCCCGAGCAGCTTGGCGAGGACGGCGACGGCGAGCAGCGCTCCGGTGGTGGCCACCGTCCCCGAGTCCGTGGACAGGGCCGAGAGATCGACCGAGAGCCCGAAGCCCAGGAAGAAGAACGGCATCAGGATCCCGGCCGAGAAGGACGCGATGCGGTCGGCCACCGCGGAGACGGCGCCGCTCCCGGCCGGGAGGACGGCGCCGGCCAGGAAGGCGCCGAGCGCGGCGTGCAGCCCGAGCACCGAGGTGAGCGCCGCGCAGGCGCAGACGGCGCACGCCAGGAGGGGCACGGGGAGCGAGACGCCGCCTTCCGCGCCGTCGTCGCCGTACCGTCTGGACACCACCCGGTGCAGCGCCCGGCGCAGCGGTCCGAGGCACAGGGCGGCGGCCGCGGCCCCGGCCGCCATCAGGACGAGCCCCGGCCCGGAGGAGCCCGGCGCCTGCGCCACGGTCACAGCGGCCGCCAGCAGCAGCCAGGCCCCCGCGTCCCCGACCGCCGCGGCGAGCAGGCTCGTGCGGCCCACCGGCGTGTGCGACAGGCCCAGCTCCGACAGGATGCGGGCCAGGACGGGGAAGGCAGTGATGCCCAGGGCGCAGCCAAGGAAGACCGCGAAGGAGACCGGGCCGGCCGGCCCGGCATGGTCGTCCGCCAGCACGACGGCCGCCACCGTGCCTCCGGCGAACGGCACTGCGAGGGACGCCAGGCTCACCAGGACGGTCCGCCCGCCCACGGTGCGCAGACGCACGGCGGACAGGTCCCGCCCCACCCCGAACATGAAGAACACCAGGCCCAACTGGGCCAGGCCGTCCAGCATCGGAAGGATCCGGCCGGGAAACAGCCACGCCCACACGCCCGGCGCCGCGTGCCCGAGGAGCGAGGGGCCCAGGAGCAACCCGGCACAGATCTCCCCGATGACCGGTGGCTGTCCCGCCAGCGCGGCCAGCCGGCCGGCGGCGTGGGAGACGCCCAGCACCATCGCGGCGGCGGCCAGCAGGTGCGCGGCCGTGTCCGCGCCCGGCGGCGGTGTGCGGGGCCCGGAGTCGGTCGCCCCGGACGCCCCCGCCTGGTACCACAGGGCCAGCAGGCCGATCAGCAGGGGCAGGGCGACGAACACGAGGGCCACGCAGACATTGCGGTGCCGGCCCGGCGAACCGCCGGGTTCCGATGCCCTGTCCATTGCCCTGTCCATCCGCCTCGCTCTCCCTCGGGTGTCCGTCACACGATGGAGCCCGACGTTAGGAAGCCGTCGCGGGAGCGGGATACGCACAATTGCGCATTGCCGCGGGCGAGGGGCCGCCGCACCGCGCTCCGCACACATCTGCTCAATCTTGAGCGTGACGCGTGACCCCCGGATGCCATGCTGCGGCGCGGGCGGCGAGTCGGCGGCCGTATCGGAGGACGAGGAGACGCGGAGGCGGGGCGATGCGTGGAATCGTTCTGGCGGGCGGGACGGGCAGCAGACTGTGGCCACTGACCCGTGCGGTGTGCAAACAGCTCCTGCCGGTGTTCGACAAACCGATGGTCTACTACCCGCTGACCACGTTGATCATGGCGGGCATACGGGAGATCCTGATCGTCACCTCCCCGGACGCGCTCCCCGCCTTCCGCCATCTGCTGGGGGACGGGAGCCAGCTGGGACTGCGGCTGGAGTACGCCATGCAGCCCCGTCCCGAAGGAGTCGCCCAGGCCCTGCTCGTCGGGGAGCGGTTCATCGGCGACGAGCCGGTCGCGCTGATCCTCGGCGACAACGTCTTCCACGGGGTCGGCCTCGGCGAGCAGTTGAACTCCCACACCGACCCCAAGGGCGGGCGGATCTTCGCCCATCGCGTCGCCGATCCCCGCGAGTACGGGGTGGTGGAGTTCGACGGTGACGGCCGGGCGCTCTCCCTGGAGGAGAAACCCCGCCACCCGCGCTCCCCGTTCGCCATCCCCGGGCTGTACTTCTACGACAACCAGGCCGTCGAGATCGCCCGCGCCATCCGGCCGAGCGACCGAGGTGAACTGGAGATCACCGCCGTGAACACCGAGTACCTGCGGCTGGGGCAGCTGGAGGTGACCGTGCTGGAACGGGGGGTGGCCTGGCTCGACACGGGCACGGTCCAGGCGATGGCGGCGGCGTCGGAGTTCGTCCGCGTCATCGAGGAACGGCAGGGGTTGAAGATCGGCTGTGTCGAGGAGGCCGCCTGGCGGCGGGGATTCATCGACGACGAGCAGCTGCGCGCGCTCGCCGAGCCCCTCGTGCACAACGGCTACGGCCGCTATCTGATGGAACTGCTGGGAACCCGGCCCAGCCGCTAGGGTGTTGGCGACCCGTCGACCGAGCAGTGGGGGAAGCCGTGGCTCTGGAGAGACTCACCGAACGTGCCCTCAACCGCGCGCTGCTGGCCCGGCAGGGGCTGCTGGAGCGGATGGCGGTTCCCCCGGCGGAGGCCGTGGAGCGTATCGGCGCCGTCCAGGCACAGTACTGGCCCGCCCTGACCGTCGCTCTCTGGTCCCGGGTGGAGGGCATCGGCGCGGACACCGTGCCCGTGGAGCTGGACCGGGGCGGTCTGGTGCTGGGGACGCTGCTGCGCCGCACGCTCCATCTGGTCACCTCCGCGCAGCATTCCGCGTTCGCCGCGGCGGTCATGGCGGTCGGGGACGACACGTGGCGCCGCTCGGGCGGTGAGCCGACCCCGGAGGCCCAGGAACTGCGGTCCCGGCTGCCGGAGTTCGCGGCGGAAAAACCCCGCACGCCCGACGAGGTCACGGCCTGGATCGAGGACTGGGTCGCCGGCCACCCGGACGCCGTCGACGAGGCGGAACTGGAGGTGCAGCGCAAGTACGGATGGCGCCCCTTCCGTTCCACCGTACGCCTGGTCCGGGCCCCCGCCGACGGGCGGTGGGGGCCGCGGGTCCCGGAGGACGTGCTGGCCGCCCCGGTCCCCTCCGACGGGGTTCCTCCCGAGCCCCAGGAGGCCCTGCGCACCGTCGTCCGACGGCACCTGGGGGCGTTCGGGCCTGCGGGCGCCGACGACGTGGCGCAGTGGATCGGCTGGAAGGTCACCCCCGTGAAGGCCTTGCTGAAAGAACTCGAACCGGAGCTGGCGCTGTTCCGGGACGAAAGGGGGCGGGTGCTGTACGACCTTCCCGGCGCGCCGCGGCCCGGTGAGGACGGGCCCGCTTCCGTACGCCTGCTGCCGTGGTTCGACAGCACGCTCCTCGCGTACGCGCCCAAGCGCCGGTCCCGCATCCTGCCCGAGGAGCACCGGGAGGCGGTGTACGCCAAGGCGAACCTCCAGGTCCGCCCGACGTTCCTGGTGGACGGGAGGGTGGCCGGCACCTGGTCGCTGGAGCGCAAGCGGCGCACGGCGGTCCTGACGCTGCATCCCCTGGAGCGGCTCCCGCGGCAGGCCCGGGCGGAACTCACCGAGGAGGCCGAGCGCCTGCTGCCGGTGTGCGCGCCGGACGTGGCCGAGCACTCCGTCGCCGTCGACGAGGTGTGACGGCCGGACGGGGAGGCCGCCGACTGGACACAAGTGAGCAGTGGCCACCCGCGGGAGTCCGGTAGACACCTCGGCAACCGACAGGTGAGGAGTCTGCCGATGCGTGTGCTGTTCACGACGACACCGGCCCCGGGTCACTTCCATCCGTTGCTCCCGCTGGCCTCGGCCGCCCGGGAGGCGGGCCACGAGGTGGCGTTCGCCACGGGCCGACCGATGTCGGACCTGGCCGAGGCGATGGGCTTCCGTACGTTCGAGGCGGGACTGAGCCGGGACGGCGACCAGGACGCCGAGTTCCTTGAGCTCAAGAAGAGCGCGCGGGGCCTGCCGCCCACGGGCATCGAGATGGACCGTATCGCCATATCCCGCGTTCTGTACGGCGTACGGACCCGCCGTATGGTGCCCGACCTGCTCGCGCTCGCCCGGACGTGGCGTCCGGACGTCGTCGTGCGGGACAGCTACGAGGTCGGCGGCGCGGTGGCCGCCGAGTGCCTCGGGGTGCCCCACGCGGCCCTGGACACCACACCGCTGTACGACATGTCACCGTTGCGCGGCGACATACAGCGTGAACTGGACCGGGCGCGTGAGGAGGCCGGGCTGCCGCCCGACCCCGAGCAGCGGATGCTGCACCGCCATCTGCACCTGTGCTGTGCGCCGCCGAGCTATCTGCCGTCGGGGCGGTCCCGGCCGGCCACCCTGCGCGCCCTGCGGCCGATGCCGTTCGACCGGGCCGAGGGCGAGGAACTGCCCGACTGGGTGCGGCGGCTGCCCGACCGTCCCCTCGTCTACGTCACCTTCGGCACCATCACCAACCGCTGGGTGCCGGGCGCCTTCCCGGGCCTGTTCTCCGCCGTGCTGCGCGCCTTCGAGGACGAACCGGTGAACGTCGTCGCCACCGTCGACCGGGACAGCGACCCCGCCGACCTCGGTCCGCAGCCGCCGCACATCCGGGTGGAGCGCTACGTCCCCCAGAGCCTGCTGCTGCCGCTGTGCGCGGCGGCGGTCACGCACGGCGGCTTCAACACCGTGGTGGGCGCCTTCGACGCGGGTATCCCGCAGGTCGTGGTGCCCTTCCTGGGCGACCACCCGGACAACGCGCGCCGGTGCGCCGAACTGGGCCTGGCGAGGGTCGTCGACCCGGTGGAGCTGACCACGGAGGCCGTGCGCGAGGCCGTCCGGGAGGTGATGACGGACCCCGGGTACCGGACGGGCGCGCAGCGCATGCGCGCCGAACTGCGGGAGCTGCCCGGTCCCCGGGAGGCGGTCGGACTGCTGGAGCGGCTCGCGGCGGGGAAGGGGCTGGAGGACGACATGTAGGTGCTGCGCGCGACGGCCGGAGGCGGTGTCACCGCCTCCGGCCGTCGCGCGTGCGGGCGTCGCGCGTGCGGGCGTCCGGGCGTCCGCGTGTCCGGGCCGTCCGCGCTTCCGCGCGTCAGGCCGGCTGGGCGTCCGACTTCGCCGCCTGCTCCATCACGGGGGCCACGTGCCGCTTGCGCAGCAGGGTCGCGAACACCACGGCTCCTGCCAGCAGGGCCACCGCTCCGCCCAGGAACGCGGTGCGGAAACCGGCGACCTGGGCCGCCACCTGGGCGGCCGCGTCACCGGCCGAGGTGCCGTCCAACTCCTCGGCGGCCCGGCGCGTCGCCAGGGCCGACAGCACCGCGAGGCCGATCGCCCCGCCGATCTCCTGGACCGTCTGGTACAGCCCCGAGGCGAGGCCGGCGTCCTGCTCCGGGACCCCGGAGGTGGCCAGCAGCGTCACCGGGACGAAGGCCAGCCCCAGGCCGATGGAGAGCGTGAGCAGCCCAGGAAGCAGGCCCCCGGCGTAGTCGCCGTCATCCGGCAGCCGGGCGAGGAGCAGCATGCCCACCGCGCCGATGGCCAGCCCGGCGGCGCCGACGGCGACGGGACCCAGCCGGTTCACGACCGGCTGCGCCAGCGTCGCGCCCACCATCACGCCGATGGCGGCGGGCAGGAAGGCCAGACCCGCGCGGATCGGGCTGTAGTCCAGGACGTCCTGCAGGTAGAGGGAGGAGAAGAAGAACATCGAGAAGATCCCGGACGTCAGCATCAGCAGGACCAGGTCGGCGACGGCCAGCGTGCGGATGCGGAAGATCCCGAGCCGGACGATCGGCGAACGGCTGCGGACCGACGCCACCAGGAACAGGGCCAGGAGCAGCAGCGCCGCCCCCGCGCATCCGAGGATGCGGACGGAGGTCCAGCCCCACGACTCCCCGTGGCTGAGCGCCAGGACCAGCAGCAGCAGGCCGCCGGTGAGCGTCACGGCCCCCGCGTAGTCGACCGACGGGTCGTCCTCCCGCGACCGGGAGTCGGGGATCAGGCGCGAGCCCAGCAGGACCACGACTCCGACGGGCACGTTGATGAAGAAGATCCAGTGCCATGACAGCGCGGTGCTGAGGACACCGCCCAGCAGCAGGCCCAGCGCGCCGCCGGCCGCCGCGATGGTGCCCCACGCGCCGAGCGCCTTGGTGCGCATGGAGGTGTCCGTGAACGAGGTGTTGATGATCGACAGGCCCGTGGGGGCGATCAGTGCGCCGGCCAGGCCCTGGAGGCAGCGGCCGACGATCAGGACGACGGCGTCCTCGGCGAAGCCGTTGACCACCGAGGCGGCGGTGAACATGACCACGCCGATCAGGAACAGCCGCTTGCGGCCGAAGAGGTCGCCGAGCCGGCCTCCCAGCATCAGGAAGCCGCCGAACACGAGCGCGTAGCCGTTGACGACCCACTGGAGGTCGGTCTGCGTCATGCCCAGTCCGCTCTTCATCGACGGAAGGGCGACGTTCACGATCGTGGCGTCCAGCACGACCATCAGGTCGGCCAGACAGAGGAAGAGGAGCAGCAGCCCCGGGCGGGCGGGGCCGCTTCGGGCCCCTTCCCCGGCCGGATCTGGGCCCTTCACCGGTGAGACGGTCACGAGTACTCCTGGGACGACGGGGTGGGGACGGGCCGGCGGTGGTGCGCCGCGGGCCGGACTACGGGCGGACCTCGCGGTCCTGGTCGGTCGGGGCGGGGGAGGGCCGGGCGAGACCCCGCGCTGACTCCTCGTACTGCTCCCTGGTGGGTGCGGGCACGGTCAGCGGGCGGTGGCCCGGGGGTGGTGGGGCCAGCCCGTCGAAGACGACGTCGAGGTAGCGCCGCCACAGCTCGGGCACGGTGGCGTGCAGCGGAGCGGCGGCCTGCCGCACACCGCCCAGCAGCAGGAGGATGTCCGTCGCGGTGACGTCCGCGCGCACCGCGCCCTGCCGCTGGGCGCGGCTCACCAGCTGCTCCACGGCGGTGATCAGCCGCTCCTCGACCTCGCGGACCTCCGGGTGGGAGCGCGGTGCCAGCGAGAGCGACTCGAAGAACCCGCGGTCGCCGATGTACACCGCCGCGGTGCTCGCCATGAAGGAGTGGAGGGCCCTTCCGGCGTCCTCCTCGTCGAGCAGTGACTCGGCCTCTGCGGCGAGTTCGGCGAACCGCTCCCGGACGACAGCCGCCACGAGGTGGTCCTTGGTGGGGAAGCAGCGGAAGCTCGTCCCTTTGCCGAGCCCCGCCTCCCGCACGATCCGCGAGATGGGAACTCCCAGGCCGTGCTCGGCGAAGGCACGGGTGGCCGCCTCCACCAGCAGCCGCTGGTTGCGCACCGCGTCGGTGCGTGAACGCGGGGACGTACGCGTGGACACGGAATCTCTCACTCCTGGTCTCGGGCGGCGCCCTGCGGCTCCTCGGCGGCGTGGTGGTGGCTCGTCGTCCGCCGCGGTTCCACGTCGCCCGGCAAGGCCAGGTGCCCGTGCCGCGGCGATGCCGTCGAGGCCCACCGGACGTCGGGCACGGGCGTGCTCACGGACGTGTCACTTCCTGGCGCTCTTCGGCAGCATGACGGGGATGCCCCGCAGCACCGGGAAGGTGTGGCCGCACTCCCGGCAGGTCAGGGATTCGGCGGTCTCGTCGTACCGCAGTCCCGCGTCGGGGTGGTCCGGACAGGCCAGGACATCGAGGAGTTCGGTTTCGAGCGGCATGGTCGTTCTCCTTGTGAGGGCGGGCTCCGGCGCCCGCTGTTGCTGGGCGGGGACACGGGCGCGCGCGTAGTGGTCGCGCAGCTCCCGCTTGAGCACCTTGCCGAGGAAGCTGCGGGGCAGGGCGTCGGTCGTGAAGTACCGGACGGGGGACTTGGCGGCGGGCAACCGGGCGTCGGCGAAGCCGCGGACGCTGTCCAGCTCGTCCGGGGAGGACAGCACCAGCACCGCGCTCACCGCCTCGCCCCGTGCGGGGTCGGGCGTGCCGATCACGGCCGCCTCCCGGACCGCGGGGTGTTCGTAGAGCACGGCCTCCACCTCGATGCTGGAGACCAGGTCGCCGTCCGAGCGGATCGCGTCCGCCGCCCGGTCGAAGAAGTGCAGATCACCGTCCTCGTCCAGCCACCCCAGGTCCGTCATACGGGTCCACTCGCCGATGTGGAACCGCTTGTCGAGGGTGGTGTCGAGGTAGCGGCGCTTGGGGGCCTCGCTGTGCAGCCATATCTCTCCGACCCGGCCCGTGGGCAGGGAGTTTCCCTGCTCGTCGGCTATCCGAACACGGGTGCCGTGCGCGGGGCGGCCCAGGGAGAGGGGCTTGGCCGGGTCGAAGACGTTCAGGACCACGGCCGGCGACGCCTCCAGCGAGGTGTACGCGGTCGCCAGCTGGGCTCCCGGCAGCATCGCGAGCAGCTCGACGGCGACCGCCGGCGGAAAGGCGGACGACGCGCTGGTCACGGTGTGCACACTGCTCAGGTCGTACCGCTCGTGCACCCGGGCCCGTACCAGGGTGAGTGCCGTCGCCGGGGTGATCATGACCGAGCCGACGCGGTAGCGCTGGATCAGTTCGGCCGTGCGCTCGGGGGAGTCGGGCAGGACGGTGAGCAACGTACTGCGCGACAGCAGTGGCAGCGAGATGGTGCCCTGGCTGGACGAGGTGCCCAGGGGCATGGCGGCCAGCAGGTACTCGGACTCCCCGAGGGTGTCGATGGTGGGGCGCGCCCGCCCGTACATCATGTTGCTGTGCGTCACCGTGATGGCCTTGGCCGGCCCGGTGGTGCCCGAGGTGTAGAGGATGTCGGCGACGGCGTCGGTGACCGTGCCGCGCGGCGGCGGGCCGGGCTCTCCCGCCTCCAGTTCCGCGACGGTCGCGGTCCAGCCGGTGAAGCCCGCGGGCGGCCGCAGCGCGGCACCGTGCACGATGCCGTTGACCCCGCACTCCTCCAGCCTGCGGGCGACCTCCTCGGGGGGCATGGTGTCGTTGAAGTGCACCGTGGTCGCGCCGGTCCGCTGCGCGGCGTGGTACGCCACGGCGTAGTCCGCCCAGTCGAGGCCGCTGAAGAGCAGGGCGACCTGGCACAGGCGGGCCTCGCCTAGGCGGAGCAGGCCGTTCGCGGCCGCGTCCGCGCGGCGGTCCCACTCGCCGTACGTCAGCGTGAGGCCCCCGTCGACCGTGAGCGCCACGCCGCCGAAGTCCTCGGCGGCCCGCTCACGGAGCAGGTCGGTGAAGGTGAAGTCGGGCGCTGTGTCCCTGGGAATGGCGGTCCGGGAATCCACGTGGTCCCCCTGACGGGTCAGTCCTTGACGAGGACGGTGAGCGGAACGCGCCACACCTGGTGTCGTTCCCGGTCGGGTTCGGGCAGGGCGCGCAGCGCCGCGGCGACGGGTACGACGAGCCGCTGCCAGGTGTCGCCGTCGACATCCTTCAGGTAGGACCACACGCGGCCCTCGATGCTGTCGGCGTACTGGTTGGGCGACAGGTCGATCTCGTACGGGTTCACCGCCGCCTCCTCCAGCACCCGCAGCCCCGCCTTGGCGGCGGCGGCCGCGAGCCGCTCGGGGGTGTCGGGCACCTCGGGCTTGAGGACGTTGAGCGGCGCCTCGGCCTCGACGAGCTCGTCGGGCTCGGCGACCGGCACGCCGTGCACGGTCACCAGCCGCCCGCCCGGGGCGAGGACGCGCGCCGTCTCGGCGAGGACCCGGTCCATGTCGTCCACCACGTGCAGGACGTGCACCATCACGACGTTCGCCAGGGAGGACGAGGCGAAAGGCAGGGCGTGTGCGTCGCCCAGGGCGACCCGCCCGCCCAGGCGGCTGTGGGCGCGGGAGACCATCTCGGGTGCCAGTTCCACACCGATGACGGAGTGTCCTAGCTCGCGCAGGCCGACGGCGACCAGCCCGGTGCCCAGGCCGATGTCCAGAACGGTTCCGGGCAGAAGATGGGGAGAGAGGTCCTCGGCTGCCTTGCGCCCTCGTTCCAGGCCGCCGTGGTAAGCGTCGTACTCGTCGGCGGCCGTGTCGAACGACAGCGACTCGGCGGTGACTTGCGGCATGGGCGTGCTCTCCAATCCGGGCGGGACACCCTGGCACCGGCACCCGCCGCTGTTCGGACTAAGAGGACCGAGCGGTCCGCTTGCGGGGGAGTGTAGTGGAGCGGGGGTACCCGGGCGTTGCCCAACTTTGAGCAGAGGCCGCCGCAGTGGCCGGTTAACGTGCTCGCACCGTCGGGACCGAATGTGACGCACGGCTGTCCGGCGTCCGCCGGACAGCCGTGCGGGAAGGGATTTCGACAACATGGCGTGGTCTTTCGTCCCACCGGCCGCAGAGCAGGTCGACCATCCCGCCGAGGAGTTGCTCAACTCGGCGAACGCGGGCTTGATAATCCACCGAGTCGGCCAGATCTCCTACGAATTCCGCAAGGAGGCCCGTTCCTTCGCGCGGGATCTCCAGTTCTTCACCAACAAGTCGCTGCATCCCTATGCGACGACTCTGCTGTACGAGGAGTTGTTCGGCGTACAGGACAGAATGCACTGGCTCATTCACATGCGGGCGCCCAACGACTACGGGCGGCTGCTGGAAATGGTGGACCACGACTCCGAGTTCCAGGAGGTCTCCACCTCCGACCGGCTCAGCGACCGGGGCGGCGGCAACTGGGAGAGGATGTTCGTCGAGGGGTCGTTCCAGGAGAAGGTGATCGTCCCCCAGCACGGCTTCACCCACGCCGACGGCCAGGAGCTGGACGGCCTGTTCGCGACGCCGGCCCGCTTCCAGACCGGGCAGTCCCCCGAGAACATGCTGCACAGCGCCAACGCCCGCGTCGTCGTCCACCGAACCGGCCAGGTGAGGTTCGCGCTCCGCAAGGAGGGGCGGAAATTCGCCATGGAATGGCTCGCCCGGGTCAACGAGCGACTGGAGGGACACGCCACGGTCTTCCTCTACGAGGAGCAGTGGGGCAAGCAAGACCGCCTGCACTGGCTGATCCATCTGCGCACGCTCGACGACTACCGGCGCATCGTGGAACTGGAGGCCGAGGACGCCCGCCTGCGCGAACTGCTGTCCGCCCAGTGGGTCCCCGACCGCCACGGCGGAGGGAACTGGGGGCGGATGTTCCTCGACGGCACGTTCCAGGACACCGTGCTGGTGCCGCACTACCCGGGTGCGGCGGGCGGCAGCTGAATGGACGTCGGGATCGAGGCGATCAACGCCTACGTCGGCAGGGCCTCGCTGGACACCCGGACCCTGTTCGAGGCGCGCGGTCTGGACATGCGGCGGTTCGGCAACCTGATGATGCGCCAGAAGTCGGTGAACCTGCCCTGCGAGGACGCGGTCACCAACGCCGTCAACGCGGCCAGGCCGCTCGTGGACGCCCTCACCCCCGACGAGCGGGACCGCATCGAACTGGTCGTCGTCGGCACCGAGTCCGGGCTGGACTTCGGCAAGCCGCTGAGCACCTACGTCCACGACGCGCTGGGACTCGGCAGGCGCTGCCGCTCGTTCGAGACCAAGCACGCCTGCTACGGGGGCACCGCCGCGCTGCGGACCGCCGCCGGCATCCTGTCCGCCGGGAGCGACCCGGAGGCGAAGGCGCTGGTCGTGGCCGCCGACGCCGCCAGCGCGGCGGCCCGCGACACCTACTGGGAACCCTCGCAGGGGGCGGGCGCGGTTGCCATGGTCGTCGGCAGCCGGCCGCGGATCCTCGCCCTCGACGCCGGCGCCAGCGGCTTCCACAGCTACGAGGTCATGGACACCCTCCGTCCCCGGCCCGATCTGGAGGCCGGGGACTCCGACCTGTCGCTGCTGTCCTACATGACCTGCCTGGAGCACAGCTACCGGCACTACGCGGAACGCGTCGTCGGCGCGGACATCGCCGAGACCTTCGACCGCCTGGTGCTGCACACCCCGTTCGCCGGCATGGTCAAGGGCGCGCACCGCACCCTGCTGCGCCGGCTCAAGGGCTGGTCCGCGGAGAAGGTCGAGGCCGACTTCGAGCGCCGTACCGCCGCCTCGCTCGCCTACTGCACACGGGTCGGCAACGTCTACTCCGCCGCGCTGTACCTCGCCCTGTGCTCCCTGGTGGACCAGGACGGGCCCGACGTCGGCGCACGCAGGGTGGGCATGTTCTCCTACGGCTCCGGGTGCGCTTCGGAGTTTTACAGCGGCGTGGTGCCCGCCGGGGCGGCCGAAGAGCTCGCGGCCATGGACATCGCGGGTGCCATCGAGGACCGCCACCCGCTGACGATGGCGGAGTACGAGGTGATCGCCGACGGCGCCGCGCAGCGGATGTGCGGAGTCCGCGACCAGGTGTTCGACCCCGCCTCCTACGCGGAGGTGTACGAGAGCAGGTTCGAAGGGTGTGGCCTGCTGGTGCTCGACGAGATCCGGGACTTCCACCGGAGGTACCGGTGGACATGACCCCCGGCGGCTCCGGCATGACCGCCCACGAGACGCTGAGCCTGGCTTACGACCGCGGAATGCTCACCGTCCGGCTCACCCGGCCCGAGCGGCAGAACAGCATCACCGCCACCCTGCTCGCCGAACTGGGCGTGGCCCTCGACCTCGCCGAACGCACCGAGGACTGCCGTCTGGTGGTGCTGGAGGCGGAAGGCGGCACCTTCTGCAGCGGCATGGACCTGTACGACGCCGCCGGCACCGGTGCCGGCGGCCCGGACGCGAGCCGGGGCGGCACCGAGTACTACGCCCTGCTCGAACGGCTGACCTCGGTGGGCCGGATCGTGGTCGCCCGGGTCGACGGCCAGGTCGTCGGCGGCGGTGTGGGACTGGTGGCGGCGTGCGACTTCGTCTACGCGACCGGACGGAGCCAGTTCAGCCTCCCGGAGGCGCTGTGGGGACTGATGCCCTGCTCCGTCCTCCCCTTCCTCATCCGCCGCGTCGGTTTCCAGCGGGCCCACACGATGGCCCTGAGCACCCTGCCGGTGGGAGCCGTCGAGGCCGAGCGGTGCCGGCTGGTGGACGAGGTCACCGAGGACGCGTGGCCCTCCCTGCGCCGTCTGCTCTTCCGCGCGTCGAGGTTCGACCAGGCCGTTGTCGGAGACCTCAAGCGGTACATGCGCCGCCTGTGGATCGTCGACGAGGGCACACGGGAGTACGCGGTCGGCGAGTTCGCTCGCCTGATGTCCTCCGACGCGGTCCGCCGGAGGATCGCGGAGTTCGCGTCGGGGCAGGCGGCCACGAGGTTCTCGGCGGACCGTCCATGACGGACGAGGAAGGGGTTGCGGTGCACGCCTGGCTCTTTCCCGGACAGGGTTCGCAGCGTCGCGGGATGGGTGCCGATGTCCTGGGGCGGTTCCCGGAGCACGTGGCGGCGGCGGACGGCATCCTCGGGCTCTCGGTGGCGGACCTGTGCCTGCGCGATCCCCAGGGGCTGCTGCGCGACACGAGGTACGCCCAGCCGGCGATGTTCGTCGTGGAGGCGCTCACGGCCCTGGCGGCCCGTGCGGACGGGGCCGCGCCGCCCGGCGTCCTGGCCGGGCACAGCCTCGGAGAGTACGCCGCGCTGTTCACCGCCGGCTGCTTCGACTTCGAGACCGGGGTGAGACTGGTCCAACGGCGGGGCGAGCTGATGGCGCGCTGCATCGGGGGCGGGATGCTCGCGGTGGTGGGGCTGTCGCTTGCGGAGGTGAGCGAAGTGCTGGAGCGGTACGGGGCCGTGGCCGTGGACGTCGCCAACCACAACACCGGGACACAGGTGGTGCTCGCCGGTCCGCTGGACGCGCTGGGCGAGGTGGCCGCCCGGCTCAAGGAGGAGCGTGCCGCCCGGAGCGTGCCGCTGAACGTCAGCGCCCCCTTCCACTCCCGCTACATGCGTCAGGCTGCGGACGGCTTCGCCGACTTCGTGGCCCGGTTCCGCCTCCGGGAGCCGGACACACCGGTCATCGCCAACGCGACCGCACGGCCGTACGGGCCCGACGTCGCGGGGACACTCGTCCGGCAGATCGCCGAACCCGTCCAGTGGGCCCGCACCATGCGCCACCTGCTGGACCTCGGCACCCGCGAAGTGACCGAGCAGGGACCCGGCACGGTGCTCACCGACCTGTGGCGCACGGCCCGACGCGAGCACGACGCGGCAGGGACGGCGTCCGGGGCGGTGCCTGCGGCATCCGGC
Source organism: Streptomyces sp. NPDC093586 (assembly GCF_044764905.1). Taxonomy (NCBI): domain Bacteria; kingdom Bacillati; phylum Actinomycetota; class Actinomycetes; order Kitasatosporales; family Streptomycetaceae; genus Streptomyces; species Streptomyces sp. NPDC093586. Next base: position 94,421 of record NZ_JBIWJA010000017.1, read on the forward strand.
GCGGTACCGGTCCCGTCCGGCGCCCTACCGGTGGCGCCCGCCGTCGCCCCGCCGGTGAGCCGGAGCGTCGGCGGAGCGGGGAGCCCCGAGCCCATGGCGCGGGAGCACCCGCTTGTGCGCTTCGATGCCGAACGGCTGGGGAGTGCGGAGTTCCGCCGGGACTACGGCATCCGCTACGCCTACCTCGCCGGCTCCATGTACCAGGGCATCTCCTCGACCGACCTCGTGCTGCGCATGGGAAGGGCCGGCCTGCTCGGCTTCTTCGGCTCCGGCGGACTGCGCACGGAGGAGGTCGACGCGGCGCTGCGCCTGCTGGCCCGGGAATCAGGCCCGGACCGGCGGTACGGCGCCAATCTGCTGCACACGCCGGACGATCCGGCCCGCGAGGAGCAGCTGGCCGACCTCCTCCTGCGGCACGAGGTGCGCTTCGTGGAGGCGGCGGGGTTCGCCCGGATCACCCCCGCACTCGTGCGGCTGCGCTTCAGCGGTGCGCACCGCGACCGCCAGGGCCGCCCGGTGGCCGGGCGGCACGTGGTGGCGAAAGTGTCCCGCCCGGAGGTCGCCGAGGCGTTCGCCGCCCCCGCTCCCAGCGCGCTCCTGGACGGGCTCGTGGCGAACGGCCGCCTCACCGCCGAGGAGGCGGGTATCGCCCGGGAACTCCCGGTCAGCGGCGACCTGTGCGTGGAGGCGGACTCCGGCGGGCACACCGACGGCGGGGCCGCGCTCACCCTCTTCCCCACGATCGCCCGGCTGCGGGAGTCCGCACCGGCGGCCCACGGCCGACCGTGGCGCATCAAGGTCGGCGCGGCCGGCGGACTCGGCACGCCCGAGGCGGTGGCGGCCGCGTTCCTGATGGGCGCCGACTTCGTGCTGACCGGCTCGGTGAACCAGTGCTCCCCGGAAGCGGGCACCGCGGACGAGGTGAAGCGGCTGCTGGCCCGGATCGGCGTGCAGGACACCACGTACGCGCCGGCGGGCGACATGTTCGAACTGGGGGCACGCGTCCAGGTGGTGCGCAGGGGGACGCTGTTCGCCGCCCGCGCCAACAAGCTGTACCAGCTCTACCAGCGGCACGGATCGCTGGAGGACCTGGAGGAGGCCACCCGGCGGTCGCTGGAGGACCAGTGCTTCGGCCGCCCGCTCGACGAGGTCTGGCGGGAGACGGCGCGCTACCTCGCCGCGACGCGCCCCGACGAGCTGGCGCGCGCCGAGGCGAATCCGCGGCACCGGATGGCCCTGGTCTTCCGCTGGTATTTCGTGCACTCCACCCGGGCGGCCCTGAGGGGGGATCCCGAGGAGCGCGTCAATTACCAGATCCACTGCGGTCCGGCGATGGGCGCGTTCAACCGGTTCGTCGCCGGAACGGAACTGGCCGACTGGCGCCGGCGCCATGTGGACGTGATAGCGAAGCGCCTGATGACCGGTGCGGCCGACGTGCTGACCGACCGCCTGCGCCAACTGGCCGGTGACGAGCCCTCGCCGACTCGCGAGAACGCGGCCGGTTCCGAGGGTGCGCAATAGTGAGCAGCCATCGAATTCTCCCGTGAATAACGTCCTGAGCAAGCTTCATGAAATGCAGTCGGCGGTCGTTGGCTTGTCCGGGCAGGGGGTTTTGTGAGCGCTGGAAAGAATTCTGGAGCCGAAAGGGTCGATGGGCCGGATCGGATAATTCCGTCGGCTCAGTACCAGACATCGGTCTCGGCCGAGAAGCTCCTCCACTCGGCCAACAGCGGAATGATCGTGGAACGTACCGCGCAGGTGCGCAGTGAGTTCCACTCCGAGTCCCGTCGATTCGCCCGGGAACTGGCCGAGTACATCAACACCAGGTACCAGGAGATCGCCGGAGTCTTCGTGTACGAGGAGACCTTCGGCACCAAGGACCTCGTCCACTGGCTGATCCACCTGGAGTCCATGGACCAGTACGAGACCCTGGTCCGGATGGGCAGCCTCGACGAGGACTACCGGGAGCTGTTCGGCCGGCAGTGGATCGCCGACGAGAAGGGCGGCGGTGGCTGGCACCGGATGTTCCTCGACGGCACCCTGCGGGAGACGGTGCTGCTGCCCCAGTTCTGGGGGATGTACGGCACGCGTGCCGACGGCGAGCTGGAGCGGCAGAGCGAGGTGTACCGGCGGCGGGGCACCGAGGTGATCCTGCCGCCCGCCCGCCATCAGACCACGCAGCCCGACGATCTGCTGCTGCACTCGGGCAACGCGGGCATCCTGATCCACCGCACGGCCGAGATCCTCTACGACTTCAGGTCCGAGGCACGCCAGTTCGCGCGCGAGGCGGCGGAGGCCATCAACGACAATCTGGCGGGCGAGGCCACGGTCCTCCTCTACGAGGAGGCCTTCGGCCCGATGGACCGCATCCACTGGCTCATCCACATGCGGTCGCTGAGCACCTACCAGAGGCTGCTGCAGCTGCACGTGCAGAACGAGAGCGTGCGGGACATCTTCTTCCGCGAGCGCGCTCCCGAGAAGGGGGGCGTCACCTGGGCCAAGATGTTCGTGCAGGGCAGCTACCTGGACACCGCGCTCACTCCCCACCACTGGGGCCTGTACGCCACCGAGAGGCAGACCGGGCAGTCGGCGGGGACGGCCCCCGGCGGGGAAGGAGCGTCACGGTGAACGGCCGCTGCCTGCACGAGATCTTCGCCGACCGCGTGCGCGAGGCGCCCGAGCGGACGGCGGTCACCGCCCCCGACGGCGAGCTCACCTACGCCGAACTCGGCGCCCGCGCCAGGGCTCTGGCGGCGCGGCTGACCGAAGCCGGGGTGTCCCCCGGGACGCTCGTCGGACTGTGCGCGCACCGCGGCTCCGAACTGGTCGTCGGCGTACTGGGCATCCTCATGGCGGGCGGAGCCTACGTCCCGCTCGACCCCGACTACCCGCCGGCCCGCCTCGGTCACCTGCTGGACGACACCAAGGTGCCGGTCGTGGCCGCCACCGACCGTGCCGCACGGGCCCTTCCGGACGGGACGGCGGCGGAGATCGTGCCGATCACCGCCCCCGGGGACGGGCACGGCGCCCCAGAGACGACGCCGGCCGCCCTCGGGGACGACAGCCTCGCGTACGTGATCCACACCTCCGGTTCCACCGGGCAGCCCAAGGGCGTGCTGGTCGAGCACCGCAACGTCGTCCGGCTCTTCACCTCCTCGGCCGAGGTGTTCGGATTCGGCCCGCAGGATGTCTGGACGCTCTTCCACTCGGTGAGCTTCGACTTCTCCGTGTGGGAGATCTGGGGCGCCCTGCTGCACGGCGGCCGGCTCGTCGTCGTACCGCAGGAGACGACGCGGATCCCCGCCGACCTGCTCGCTCTGCTGGCCGCGGAGCGGGTCACCGTCCTCAGCCAGACGCCCTCGGCCTTCCGGCAGCTGGCCGCCGCCGACGAAGCCGCCGCCGGGCGCCGGGACGGGGCTCTGGCCCTGCGGCTGGTGGTCTTCGGAGGGGAGCGGCTGGACGTCCGCGAGGTGGCCGGCTGGCTGGACCGCCACGGCGACGAGCGGCCCAGGCTGGTCAACATGTACGGCATCACCGAGACCTGTGTGCACGTCACGCACCGCGAGATCCGCACGGCGGATCTGCGGGAGCCGGGGCACAGCCCCATCGGCGTACCGCTGCCCGATCTCGACGTGTGGCTGCTCGACGCCGAGGGGCGCCCGGTGCCGGACGGGGAGCCGGGTGAGATCTGGGTCTCCGGAGCGGGCGTGACGCGCGGTTACCTCAACCGCCCCGAACTGACGGCCGAGCGCTTTGTGACCCGCTCCCTCGGCGGCGCCCCGGCCGTGCGCTGCTACCGCTCGGGCGACCTGGCCGTGCGCACCGCCGAGGGCGAACTGCGCTACCTGGGCCGCAACGACGACCAGCTGAAGGTACGGGGCTACCGCATCGAACCGCACGAGGTCGAGGAGTGCCTCCTGGGCCACCCGGCGGTGACGGCGGCGGTGGTGGTCGACCACGACCACGGCGACGGCGACGTCCGCCTGGCGGCCTTCGTCGTGCCAGGAAGCGAGACCGGCGCCGCGGAGCGCGATGCCCTCCCCGAACGGCTCGCGGAGCTGGCCGCGACCGTCCTGCCCCGCCACCTGAGGCCCTCGGAGTACCGGGTGGCCGACGCGATCCCCCTGACCCCCCAGGGCAAGACCGACCGCGCCGCGCTGCGCCGGCTGCTGGAGCACCCCCCTGGTGACGCGGGGCCTTCCGCGGGCGGTCCGCAGGAGGCGGAGGGGACAAGGGCGGTGGTCTCGGCCGTCGTCGGCGAGGTCCTCGGCAACGCGCGGACACCCGGCCCGGACACCGACCTCTTCGAGGTGGGAGCCACCTCCCTGGCCTTCGTACGGATCATCGCCGGCGTCAACGAGCACTTCGGGCTGGAACTGACCGGCGGCGAACTGGACGGAGAGGCCACGATCGCGCGCATCGCCGCGTGTGTGGAGGAGCGCGTCGCGCACCGGGCCGACGGCAGGACCACCACCCACGACACCACCGCTAAGGAGCGGAAGTGACCGTTTCCGGAGAGAACCGCGTACACACGCTGTCCCGTCAGGAGCTGGAGAGCTTCCGGGCCAACGGCTACTTCGGGCCGTTCAAGGTCTACGAGCCGGAGGAGATGATCGGCAGCTGGCGGCGCGAGCGCCTCAACCTCATGGACCGCTCCATGGCGGTGTACGGCGACGAGGGCGCCGCGTCCGGCAACACCAACATCTCCAACTACGACCGCCACCTGGACTCGTCCTTCCTGGCGGACCATGTGTGCCACGAGCGGATCGTCGACCGGGTCGTGAGCGTGCTGGGGCCCGATGTCCTGTGCTGGCGCACCGAGTTCTTCCCCAAGTACCCGGGAGACGAGGGCACCGACTGGCACCAGGCCGACACCTTCGCCAACGCGTCCGGCACCCCGCAGATCCGCTGGCCGGACGAGCACAAGGAGTTCGGCGGGACGATCACGGTGTGGACGGCGTTCACCGAGGCCACGGTCGAGAACGGCTGCCTGCAGTTCATCCCCGGCACCCACCAGCAGATGAACTACGACGAGACCAAGCGGATGCACTACGACCCCGACCGCATCAACCAGGAGAGCAAGCAGGGCGTCAGGCGAGGGTTCTTCGGCTACGACTACCGCGAGCTCCAGAAGGACCCCGGGTTCGTCCCCGACGAGTCCAAGGCCGTCTCCATGGTGATGAAGCCGGGCGAGGCGATCATGTTCTGGTCCACGCTGATGCACGCCTCCCACCCGCACGACGGGAAGAGCGACCGGATGCGGATGGGCTTCGCCGCGCGCTACGTGCCCCCGTCGGTCCGCGTCTACCCGGACACCGAGGTCATCGAGGAGTACGGCGGCTCCGTCTCGCTGGAGCGTTACGGCGCCGTCGTCGTCGCGGGACAGGACGCCTACGGGCACAACCGGCTGACCGACCGCACCACCCGGGGCCATGCCTTCCGGGTCCGCTGACGGGACCGCTGTGCGGGGCGAGCCGGTGGCCCGGCTCGCCCGTGCGGCGCTGTCCCTGCGACCGCTGCTGGACGTCCTGCCCGCCCCCGTGCCCGTCGCCTGCGACCACGGAGGTGAAGCGGCGGACAGGCTGCTGCGGCGGATCACGGCCCGGCTCGCCCTGCCGGAGCTCGATCTGCGCAGTACGGCGGGCGGCGGGGAACCCGAGACGTTCCCGCGGATCGTCGGCGAGCGGCTCGGCCTGACCGGGCCGGTGCGCGACGACCTCCTCGGGGAGCCGGACGACCCCGCCGAGGTGGACCGGATCGTCGACGCCGCGGTCGCCGACGACTTCGACGGCTTCGGCACCCGGCTCACCGCCAAGGCGCCCGACGGGACACCGTTGCGGATCCACACGGCGGGCCGGCCCGGTCTCCCGGCGGTGGTGCTGGCCTCCGCCCCGGGGATGCCCGCGCGTCTCGCCGAGTGGTGGATGCGCGGCCTTGCCCCCTTCCACCACGTGGTCACGTGGGAGAGCCGGGGCCTGCCCGGCCCCCCGGGCGCGGCGGCGCCCGGCACGTACGACGTGGCGGAGCAGAGCGCCGACCTGGTGACGGCCATGGACAGCGCCGGGATGGCCCGGGCCCACGTCATCGGTCTGTGCGGCGGCGCGGTGCTCGCGGTGGCGGCGGCCGCGCTGCATCCGGAGCGGGTTGCCTCGCTCAGCCTGTGGCACGGTGATTTCGACCTGGGGCCCGAGGGCCCGAAGACCGAGCACCAGCGCAATCTGCAGGCCCTGATGGCGATGGTGAACGAGGGCCGGGCCCCGGCCGCGGCCATTCACGGGATGCTGTGCCGGACGATGAGCGGCAGTGTCCCCGCCGACCTCGCCCACCTGGTGCTCTACCCGTACGCCACCGTCGGACTGTTCTCCCGCTACTGCGCGCTGAACGGAGCGATCATGGGCACCGACGTGCGCCCCTACGTTTCCGCGGTGACCGCGCCGGCGCTCGTGGTGACGAGCACGGACGACAGCACCGCCCACCCGGCGGGATCCGCGTGGGTCGCCGAGCACCTGGACCGGGCCGAGTCCTGGATCCGGCCGCACGGGGACCACCTCTCGCTCTTCCGGGGAGCGGCCGATCTGCTGGGCCGCACGGCCGCCTTCCTCGCCCGGCACCCCGCACGGACCTGAGGTCCCCACCCACGCGCCCCACCCCGTACCGTGCCGCGAAGAAGGACGCAATGAACCAGCACAAGGCTGCCAAGATCGCAGAGACGGTTCTGCGGATCGCCGCCGACACCCTCCCCACCGGCCCGGAACCCTCGCTGGACAAGCCCCTGCGGGACTACGGGCTGGCCTCCTTGGCGGCGACCCGGATGCTGCTGGAGATCCAGGTCGAGCTGGGCGTCGAGGTCCCGCTGGAGTGGCTCGGCGGCCAGGTGACCCTCCGCCGGCTCATCGACCACGTGGCGGGGCTCTCCGCGGCGCAGGGCGCCGCGGACCCGGACGGCGGGGCGGACGGCGCGGCGCCGGACGACGGCAGCGGGCCCGGGCACCGCCACGAGCCGTTCCCCCTGACCTCCGTACAGCAGGCCTACGTGGTGGGGCGCGACCCGGACCTGAGCCCCGACCCGTCCGGCTGCCAGCTGTACCGGGAATTCGCGCTGCCAGGTGTCGGCCAGGAGGCCGCCGCGCGGCTGGCGGACGCCTGGCGGGCGCTGGTCGCCCACCAGGAGGCCCTGCGCCTGGTCGTCGACGACAGCGGGCGGCAACGGGTCCGGGAGAATCCCCCGCCGGTCGACGTGCCGGTCCACGACCTGACCGCCGCGGCGCCCGCGGACTTCGCGCGCCATGTGCGGGAGGTGCGCGAGCGGCTGGTGCGGACGGTCCACCGGCCGGGCGCCTGGCCGATGCACGCGGTCGAGATCTCGCAGGGGCCGGACGAGACCCTCGTGCACCTCGCGATCGACGGCATACTCACCGACGGCCACGGCCTCGGCGTCCTCCTCGACCAGTGGTGGGACCGCTACGAGCACCCCGACCGCCCGCTCCCGCCGGCTCCCGTCCCCTTGCGGGACGCCGTCCTCGCCCTCCAAGCCCGCCGCTCCACCGACGCCCACGACGCGGACCTCGCGCACTGGCGCGACCGGCTCGCCGGGATGCCTCCCGGCCCCGCGGTGACGGCGCCCCGGCCTGATCCGCGCCCGGAGGGGCACCCACGCCGTCCGCTGGACGCGGCGCTCACCCCGGCGCAGTGGCGGAACCTGAAGGAGCGCGCGGCCCGCCTGGACGTCACCCCCACCGCGCTGGTGCTCACCGCCTTCACGGAAGTGCTGGCCAGGTACGCCGGTCCCGGCCCGTTCTCCCTCCTGCTCACCACCAGCGACCGGGTACGGCTGCCGCGCGGCACCGACGGGCTGGCCGGGCCGTTCACCTCCACCCTGCTGTTCCCGGCCGCCCCGTCCTTCGACGGTTCCTTCGACGAGGCCGCCCGGGCGGTGCACACCCGTCTGTGGCAGGACCTCCAGCACGCCGGTGTGACAGGCGTCGAGGTACTGCGCGCCCTGCGGTCCGGCGGCGGTCAGGCCCCGGACATGCCGTCCGTGGTCTTCACCAGCCTGCTGGACTCGGCCACCGGCGGGGCGGACGGGCTCATGCCGCACCTCGTCCACACCCGCAGCAGGACCGCCGGGGTCGCGCTCGACCACCAGATGTGGGAGTTCCGCGGGGCCCTGCACTACCACTGGGACGTGGCGGACGGCCTCCTCGTGCCCGGAGCGGCCGACGTCCTCTTCACGGCGCTGGGCAACACACTGCGCGACCTTGCCTCCCCGGACGGCGCGGCACCGGAGTCACGGCCGCTCAACGAACTGCAGAAGGCTTACTACGTCGCGCGCTTCCGGGAGCCGTCGGCCTGGGAAGGCTGCCAGGTCCTCTTCGAGTTCGAGGTCCCGGACCTCGACACCCGGCGGCTGGAGGACGTCTGGCACGCCATGACCGAGCGGTACGACGTGCTGCGCAGCCACCTGTCGCACGACGGCGAGCTGCGGGTGCGCCGCGAGGCCGGGCCGCGCCGGCGCATACCGGTCGTGGAGTGCGGCGGGCCCGCCGAGCGCGCCGCCGTGCGCGCCGCGCTGCGCGAGCGGATGGCCACCAGGGCCTTCCCGCTCGGCCGCCGGCCGCTCTTCGACCTGTGCGTGGTGCGCGGCGGGGACGGCGACCCGGCGGTGTACTGCGCGATCGACCTGGCCGTCGCGGACGGCCGCAGCCTCCATCTGCTGGTGCGGGAACTGATGGCCGGCTGCGCGGGCACCGGCCCGTGGCGGCCGGCCCTGCCGGGCGGCGGACCGCACGCGGCCGGCGGACCGCACCCGGCCGGCGTCCCCGCCGCGCACTCCGACGAGGACCGGGCCGCCTCGGCCGCGTACTGGCGGGAGAGGTTCGCCGGCATGCCTGCGGGCCCGCCGACGACGGCCGCACCGGACCGCCGACGCACCCGGCGGTCCGGCACCCTCGCCGGCTGGCGGCGCGTGCGGCAGGCCGCCGAACGCGCCGGGCTGAGCCCCGACGCCGTACTGCTCGCCGCTCTGACCGAGGCGCTGTCGGCCCGTGTGGCGGAGGACTTCACGGTGGCGGCCGTGCGCTGGCTGCCGGGCGACGACCTCCGCCCGGGGGAGTACACCCGGCTCGGCTGGGTGAGCCGGGGGCCCGCCGGAGCCCAGCCGGCCGAGCGGGCGGCCGCGTTCCAGCGGCAGTTCGACGAGGACGACCGGCGGGGCGCCGCGGTCGACGGGCTCGCCGAGCTGCGCCGGGTCGTCATGAAGGAGCGGGCCGCGGCGGACTTCAGCTTCCCCGTCGTCCACACCGGCCTGCTGGAACTCACCGACCACGCCCCGCCGGCCGGGGTGCGCCCGGGGGAGTGGGTGACCTGCACCCCCGACGTGTCCCTGGACTCCATCTGCGTCGAGGAGGGAGACGCACTGCACTATCACTGGGACTGCGTGGACGCGGACTTCCCGCCCGGCGACGCGGACGCGATGTTCGCCGCGTACGAGCGGTCGCTGGCCGGCCTCGGCGACGAACTCGCCACGGAGCGGGCCGGATCCGCCCCACGGCAAGGCCTCACGGCCCGCGAACGGGAACTCGTCCTGCACACCTGGAACGACACCGCCGTGCCCCTGCCCGACGAGCGGCCCGCCCACCACTTCTTCGAGGACCGGGCCCGCTCGAGGCCGGACGCCGTCGCCGTCGTGCACGCCGGCGGCAGCGTCACCTACGGCGAACTCGACCGCCGGGCGAACGGCATCGCGTGGTCGCTGCGCTCTCTGGGCGTCACCCGCGGCACCACCGTGGGCGTGAGCATGCGCAGGGGGCCCGAGATGATCGCCGCGGTGCTCGGCGTCCTGAAGGCCGGGGGCGCCTACGTGCCGATCGAGCCCTCCCTCCCGGTCGAGCGCGCCGCCGGCATGCTCGCGGACACCCGTACCGGTGTGCTGCTCACGACATCGGACACACGGCGTCCGCCGGCGCCCGCCGGGGTACGGACGGTCGAGGTGGACCGCGACACCGAGCCCTCCGGCGCGGCCCCCGAACCGACGGCGGACGCCGACAGCGTCGCGTACGTCATCTTCACCTCGGGCAGCACCGGGCGGCCGAAGGGCGTCACCGTCGCCCACCGCTCCCTGCGGAACCTGCTGAACTGGGCATGGCGCACCTTCGACCTCGGCCCCGGCGACATGGGCCTCATGGTCACCTCGCTGGGATTCGACCTGTCGGTCTTCGACATCTTCGGCTTGCTGGGGAGGGGCGCGGCGGTCTACGTGGCCGACGAGGAGCAGCAGAGGGACCCGTCCGAACTGCTCGACATCCTGCTCGCCGAGCCGGTCACCTTCTGGAACTCCGCGCCGACCACCCTCGCCCAGCTCATGCCGCTGCTGCCCGCGAGAGCCGCGGGCCGGCCCGGTACGGAAGACCTCCGGCTGGTCTTCCTCAGCGGCGACTACACGCCGCTCTCCCTGCCCGACGACCTGCGGGCTGTGTTCCGCTCCGCCGAACTGGTGAGCCTCGGCGGCGCGACGGAGGCCACGGTGTGGTCCAACTACCACCGCGTGGGGAAAGTCGATCCGGACTGGCGGAGCATCCCGTACGGCAGGCCCATCGACAACGCCCGCTACTACATCCTCGACGGCGACCGGCAGCCCTGCCCGATCGGGGTGGAGGGCGACCTCTACATCGGCGGGGACTGCCTGGCCCTCGGCTACCACAACCAGCCCGGGCTCACGGCCGAGCGGTTCGTGCCCGACCCGTTCGCCGGGCGCTCCGGTCAGCGCATGTACGACACGGGCGACCGGGCGGCCTACGGGCCCGACGGCGTCATCACCTTCCTGGGCCGGTCCGACACACAGGTCAAGATCCGCGGCTTCCGCGTGGAACTCGGGGAGATCGAACACCGGCTGCGCGGCCACCCGGGAGTCAAGGACACCGTGGTGCTGGCCCGCCCGGACGCGGCGGGCGACCGCAAGGTCGTCGCCTATGTGCTGCCCGACGGCGAGGCGCCCCGGGCGCGCGAGCTGAGGTCGTATGCCGCCCGGACCCTGCCGGACTACATGGTCCCCAACCACGTGGTGTTCCTCGACACCTTCCCGGCCACCCCCAACGGCAAGCTGGACCGCGACGCGCTGCCCTGGCCACTGCCCGGCGGAGACGGAGCCGGAGCCGGAGCCGGGGACGGCCCGGCGAGCGCGGCGGCGGAGCTCCCGGACCCCGGCGAGGAGACACCGCCACCGGGCGGGCAGCAGGAGGCCGGGCGGCAGGGAGCCGGGCAGCAGGAGGCCGAGCGGCTCGCGGGGGAGATCGCGGACATCGCGGCGGATCTGCTCGGCGGACCCGTGGACCCCGCCCGGGACCTGTGGGACCAGGGCGCCACCTCCTTCACCATGGTCCGGATCTCCCACACGCTGCAGCAGCGGCACGGGGTGCGCATCCCCGTGAGCGCGCTGGTCGACACGCCGACGGCGCACGGCATCGCCCGGCGGCTGGCCGCCGAGCTGGGCGGCTCCGTCCCCGCGAACGCCCCCGAAGCGGCGCTCACATCGGACTCGCCCGCGCCGTCCGCGCCGGAGGCCCCCGCACACGTCGATCTGCTCGACCCGGAGGCCCTGGCCGCCTTCAAGGCGGCCCGGTGGAACCTGCGCCCGGACGACCCCGGCGAACCGGTCGTGGCTCTGGCACCGGCCGCTCCCCCGACGCGGGACTACACCGGCCGGGCCACCCGGCGCGCGTTCGCCCGGGGGCCGCTTCCGCACGGGGTCTTCTCCGGCTTCCTGGCGCTGCTGCGCACCGCCCACGTCGACGGGCGCGAGCGCCGTACCTATCCGTCGGCGGGCGACACCTACGCCGTGCAGACGTATCTGCACGTCCGTCCGGGCGCGGTGGAGTCGGTGCCCGCGGGCCTCTACTACTACGACCCGCTCCGGCACGCCCTGCGCCTGATCGAGGCGAACCCCTCCATCGACCGCACCGTGCACTTCGTCTACAACCGGCCGGTTTTCGACGAAGCCGCCTTCGAGGTGTACCTGATCGGCCAGACCAAGGGCATCGTGCCGCTGTACGGTCCGGACGGCGAACGCTTCCTGCACCTGGAGGCCGGTTACCTGGGCCAGGCGCTCATGGCGGCCCAGGAGACCACGGGCGTGGGACTCTGCCCCGTCGGCAGCATGGCCTTCGACTCCGTACGCGACTGGCTGCGGCTGGACGAGGGCCACCGCTTCCTCCAGTCGTTCCTGTGCGGTCCGCTCGCGGACGCGGGGCGGAAGGCGCCCGCGGGCGCCGGGACCGCCGTCATCGGCGTCTCCGGGCGCTACCCCGGCGCGGCCACCCTCGACGCCTTCTGGGACAACCTCAGCGAGGGCCGGCGCAGTGTCGCACCGGCGCCCGCCGCACGGGCGGACACCGTCGGGACGACACCGGGCGGATACCTGGAGGACATCGACGCGTTCGACCACGAGCTGTTCCGGGTCTCGCCGAACGAGGCCCGAGTGCTCGACCCCCAGCTCCGGCTGCTGCTGCACGCCGTGTGGGAGTGCCTGGAGGACGCGGGCCACACCCCGCGGTCCCTGCGTCAGGCCGCGCCGCGCACCGGGGTGTTCGTCGCCACCATGTGGAACGACCACCAGCACGTCGGCGCGGACCGGTGGGAGCGCACCGGAACGGCGGAGATCTCCGGCGTCGCCTCGGACATCCCCAACCGCATCTCGCACTTCTTCGGCTTCCGGGGGCCGAGCATCGCCGTCAACACCTCCTGCTCGTCCTCGCTGACCGCCCTGCACCTGGCCGTGGAGTCCCTGCGGCGAGGCGAGTGCGACGCCGCCGTCGTCGGCGCGGCCAACCTCGTGGCCCACCCGTACCACACCGCCGTGCTCCGCGGCCTCGGCCTCGTCGCCCCGGACGGGGTCACCGGTGCCTTCGACGGCGCCGCCGGCGGGTGGTCGCCCGGCGAGGGGGTCGGCGTGCTGCTGCTGCGCCGCACCGAGGACGCCCGGCGCGGTCTCGACCATGTGCACGGCGTGATCGAGAGCACCTGGGTGGACTTCGCGGGCGGCTCGGACCGCTTCGGTGCCCCGGACGCGGCGGCCCTGAGGGACTCGATGGCGCGGGCGCTGGACGGCGCGCGGATCCGGCCGGACGACATCTCGTACGTCGAGTGCGCGGCCACCGGAGCGGCGCTCTCCGACGCCGCCGAGATGGAGGCGCTCGGCGAGCTCTTCCGGGGCCGGGCCGGGGGCCCCATCACCGTGGGGACCCTCAAACCCGTCATCGGGCATCTGGAATCGGCCTCCGCCATGGCGCAGTTGATGAAAACGCTGCTGCAGATGAGGCACCGGTGCGTGGCACCGACCCCCCTGGCCGAGCGGCGCAGCCCGCTCGTCGCCTGGGAGGAGCTGCCGGTGCGCGTCGCGGACCGGCGGACCCCCTGGCTGCCGTCCGGCCCCGGGGAGCCGCTGCGGGCCCTGGTCAACGCCGTGGGCGCCACCGGCTCCCTCGCCCACGCCGTGGTGCGCTCGCCCGTGGCCGGGGACCTGCCGCCGCGGGACGGGGAAGCCCCGGACGGGCCGCTGGTGGCCGTGCTGTCCGCACCCGACCAGGACCGGCTGCGGCAGGCGGCGTACCGGCTCCGGGACCACCTGGAGGCGCGCGCCGCGGACGGCGGGGCCCCGGACCCGGCGGCCATCGCGTACACGCTCCAGACCGGCCGTGTCCACCATGCGCACCGGCTGGCCCTCCCCTGCGACGACACGGCCGCCCTGCGGCAGGCGCTGGACGCCTGGCTGGAGGGCCGTGAATGCCCGGCGCCGGACTCCGGCGCCGTCACCCGCTGGCTCGCGGGGGAGGAGGTGGACTGGGCGCGGCTGTGGACGCGCCCGGCCCGCCGGGCACCGCTCCCGGTGCGGGTGCTCGCCGCCGGGGACCCGGCGGCCGGGCCCGCGGCCGGGCCCGCAACCCCCGCGCCGCCGGACGGGGAGCGGGAGCGGGTGGAACGGACCGAGCGGCGCCTGGTGGAGCTCTACGCCGAGGTCTCCGGCATACCGGCCGCACACCTCGACCCCCGGGCCCGGCTCGACGGTTACGGGCTCACCTCCTACCTCGTGGCGCGTCTCAACGTCCGCGTCCAGGAGGAGTTCCCCGGGGCGCTGGCGACGCTGTTCTTCGAGCAGCGGACCCTGCGCGGCGCGGCGGAGCGCCTCGCCGCGCTCGCCGGGTCGGCGCCGGCGCCGACCGGAGCCGACGCGTCGGCCGGGCCCCGCGCGGTGACCGACGTGGCCGTGATCGGCCTGGGCGGGCGCTACCCGCGCGCCGCGGACCTGCGGGAGTTCTGGGACCGGCTGGCGGCGGGGGAGGACTGCGTCCGCGGACTGCCCGGCGGACGCCGCACGGGCCGCCCCCAGGAGCACCTGATGCAGGGCGGCTTCCTCGACGACGTGGACCGCTTCGACCCCCTGTTGTTCGGCATCGCGCCGAAGGACGCCGACCTGATGGACCCTCAGGAGCGCCTGTTCCTGGAGGTGGTCCGGGAGACGCTGGAGGACGCCGGGTACCCGCGCGAGCGGCTGCGCCGGGCCCATGACGCCCGCGTCGGCGTCTACGTGGGCTCCATGCACAACGAGTATCCGTACCTCGGCGTCGAGCGGACGCTGGCGGGACAGCCCGTCGCCACCGGCGGGACGCCCGCGGGCATCGCCAACCGGGTGTCGTACTACCTGGACGCCCAGGGCCCCAGCATGACGGTGGACACCATGTGCTCCTCCTCGCTCACGGCCCTCCATCTGGCGGTGGAGTCCCTGCGGCGGGGCGAGTGCCGCGTGGCCCTGGCCGGCGGGGTCAACCTCTCCCTGCACCCCAACAAGTTCGTCCAGCAGCGAGCCATGGGGATGACCTCCAGCGACTACCGGTGCCGCGGTTTCGGGGCGGGTGGCGACGGGTTCGCGCCCGCCGAGGGAGCGGGGGCCGTCCTGCTCAAACCGCTGGACCGGGCCGTGGCCGACGGCGATCGGATCCTCGGCGTGATCAAGGGCACGGCTGTGGGCCACGGCGGTCGGACCAACGGCTACACCGTGCCGGACCCGGCGGCCCAGGCGCGGGTCGTCGCCGAGGCCCTGCGGGCGGCGGGCGTCGCACCGGGGACGATCGGCTACGTCGAGGCCCACGGCACCGGCACGGCGCTCGGCGATCCGGTGGAGATCGCGGGGCTGGACATGGTCTACGCCGGACTGCCGTCCGGCTCCGTCCCCATCGGCACCGTGAAGTCCAACATCGGTCATCCGGAGGCAGCGGCGGGCATCGCCGGACTGACCAAGGTGCTGCTGCAGATGCGGCACGGCCGGTTCGCGCCCTCCCTGCACACCGAGGAGCTCAACCCCCGGATCGACTGGGCGGCCTCGCCCTTCCGCGTGCAGCGCGAGGCCGCCGACTGGCCGCGCCCGGCCGGGGTGCCGCGTCGGGCTGGGATCAGTTCGTTCGGTGCGGGCGGCTCCAACGCCCATGTCGTCGTGGAGGAGTACGCCGAGGAGGAGCGCGTGGGGCAGCATGCCGCCCGCGGGGAGGAGCCGGAACGGGAGCGACGCCAGCCGGTGGTGCTCTCCGCGCGGACCGAAGAGGCGCTCGGCCTGCTCGTGGAGCGTACGGTCGGATGGCTGCGGGAGCGGCGGGACGGCGGTGACGGTGTCACGCTCGCCGACGTCGCCTACACCTGCCAGATGGGCCGCGAACCGCTGCGCGAGCGCTTGGCCCTGGTGGTGTCCTCCCTGCCGGAACTGGCCGAGCGGCTGGAGGCGTTCCTGGCCGGTCGCGGCGGCGGGGTGCTGCGCGGCCGGGCGGCCGGACCGGACGCGCACGGTGCGCCCGCCGAGGAGCGCGACCCGCGGGGCCGGGAGGCCGAGGAGATCGCCCGCGCCTGGGTCGACGGCGCCGCGTGGGACTGGGCCGCCTGGCACACGGGCCGCCGCAGGATCGTGCCCCTGCCCACCTATCCCTACGCCCGCCACCGCTGCTGGCTCCCGGAGCCTGAGCCGGGGATGGAGGCGGAACACGGGCCTGAGGCGGAGCGGCGTCCGCTGCCCGACCTGGCGGTGCACGGGACCGGCGTCCCGCTGTGCGAACGTGTCTGGGAGGCCCGCGAATCGCCGGAGCCGCCATCGGGCGAGGAGGCGCACGGGGTCGTGGTCGTCCTGGTGGGCGAGGGGACCGCGGCGCTCGGCCGGGAGGCCGCCGAGGCGCTCGGCACCGGCCGGACGCTGCTGCTGCGCGAGGGCGGGGAGGCGCACGGGGGGACCACCGTCTTCCACGATCCGGCGGGTGCCGTACGCGCCGTCGCCGGACTCCGGGACGTACGAGGTGTGCTGGACCTGACCGATGTCGGGCGGCCCGATGACGACCCCGGACCGTGGCAGGCCCGGCTGGCCCTGCTCCAGGAGCTGATCCGCGCCACGGACGGGCGCCTGCGCCTGCTGCTGGTCACCCAGGGCCTCCAGGACCCGCCGGGTGTGCGGCCGTCCATGGCCGGGGCGCGGATGGCGGCCTTCGTGCGGATGCTCGGCGCCGAGTACCCCGGGATCTCGGCCACCCACCTGGACACCGATCTGCCCACGCCCGGCCGCATCGCCGCCGAGTGGCACGCCGGGGACGCCTTCGCCGAGGTGTGCCACCGCGGTACGGCACGCCTGGTCGCGCGGTCCGTGCCGGTCTCCGGCGGGGCGGCCGGCGAGGGAGCGGCCCCCCTCAGGGCGGACCCGGACCGGACCTACCTCGTCACGGGCGGTACTCGGGGGCTCGGCTCCCTGGTGGCCCGGCGCCTCGTCGCGCGTGGTGCCCGCCGTATCGCCCTGACCAGCCTGTCCGGTCTGCCCGACCGCGCGGACTGGGACAGCCCGGGGCTCACGCCCGTACAGCGGGAGGCGGTACGGACCGTCCGGGCCCTCGAACGTGAGGGAGCGCGCGTCGCGGTGCACGGCGGCCCGCTCACCGACCGGGCCGCACTGGCCGCGTTCCTGGACGACGTACGCACCGAGTTCGGCCCGGTCGGCGGTGTGGTGCACTGCGCCGGCACGGGGACGCGCGGCCCCGCCCCGTTCGCCCGCAAGGGACTCGACGACATCCGGGCGGTCCTGGAGCCGAAGGCCGAGGGGCTGGAGACACTGGCCGGCCTGTGCGAGGAGGACCGCCCGTCGTTCTTCGTGGTGTTCTCCTCCGTCTCCTCGGCGCTGCCGCGCCTGGCCGCGGGGATGAGCGACTACGCCGCCGCCAACGCGTACGCCGACAGTGTCGTCCGCCACCAGGTCCGGCTCGGCCGCCCCTGGTTCCGCGCTGTGCAGTGGCCCGTGTGGGAGGGCGGTTCGGCCGGGCCGGCCGCCCGGGCGGCGTGCGCGCGCGAGGGCATCGGCACCCTGACGGCCGACGAAGGGCTCGCGCTCCTCGAACGGATCGCCACCCTCCCCGGGCCGGCGGTCGTGATGCCGGCTCCGCGGCCCGGTCCGGAGGGCCCGGACGGGAATCCGGAGGCCGGGGATCCGACGGACGCTCCGGCGGTGGCGGCGGTCGGTGCCCGCGCGCGGGCGGCGGAAGCGGGGAAGCGGGGAGCGGACGTGGGGGCGAGGACGGGGGAGGCGAGCACGGGGGAGGCGCTGGACGTGCGGCAGGTACCGGACTGGCTGGCCGGGCTGTTCGAGACGACCGTGGGTGTGCCCCGCTCCGAACTCGACCCGGCCGTCTCCTTCCACGACCTGGGGATCGGCTCCGTGATGCTGGCCGAACTGGTGGTGGGAATCGAGCGGCGGACGGGTCGGCCCATGGAGCCGACCGCGCTGTTCGAACACTCCACGCTCGAACGGCTCGCGGCGTACCTGGCGGACCGGTTCGGCCCGCTGCCCGAGCCGGAGCGGCTGCCCGCACCCGACGCGCTGCCGGCGTCCAACGCCCTGCCGGCGGCTGACCCGTTGCCCGCGCCCGACCAGCTGCCCGAGTCCGGGCCCCGGGCCGGGTCCGGGGTGCCCCCCAGGCCGCGGGTGGCACCCGAGGGCGACACGGCCGGCCGGGTCGCCGTCATCGGCATGGCCTGCCGGTTCCCCGGGGCACCCGATCTGGACAGTTATTGGAAGCTGCTGACCTCGGGGGCGGTCGCCGTCGGGGACGTGCCGGCGGAACGCTGGGACACCGCGCGCCTGTACCGGCCCGAACCGGCGCCGGGCTACAGCGTCAGCCGGTGGGGCGGCTTCGTCGAGGGCCTGGAGGACTTCGACGCCGACTGGTTCGGCATGACCGAGGAGGAGGCGACCTGCCTCGACCCCGCAGTGCGGCTGTTCCTGGAGGGCGCGGCGACGGCGCTGCGGGACGCCGGATACCGCGAGGACGAACTGGCCGGCAGGCCCGTCGGTGTCTTCGCGGGAGCCAGGATGTCGGGATACCGCCGCAGGGCGGGAGCGCGCGGGGGCGCCGCGCAACTGGGCGGCGACCAGAACTTCATCGCGGCCTGGGCGTCGCACCATTACGACCTGCGGGGCCCGGCGATGGTGGTGGACAGCGCCTGCTCGTCGGCCCTGGTCGGGGTGCGGCTCGCCTGCCGCAGCCTGCTGGAGGGGGAGTCGGAGCTGGCGCTCGCCGGCGCCGTGGAGGTGCTGCTCGACGAGGAGCCGTACCTGGAGTTCAGCGCGGCCGGGGCGCTCTCCCCGTCGGGCAGGTGCCGGACCTTCGACGAGCGGGCGGACGGCTTCGTCCCGGGAGAGGGCTGCGGGGTGCTGCTGCTCAAGCGGCTCGACGCGGCTCTGCGCGACGGTGACCGTGTCCATGCCGTCATCGAGGCCGTGGCGGTCAACAACGACGGGCGGACGATGGGGCTCACGACGCCCAACCCCCGGGCGCAGTCGGCCGTCGTGCGCAGCGCCCTGGCCGAGGCGGGGCTGCGGGCCACGGACATCGGCATGGTGGAGGCCCACGGGACCGCGACGGTCATCGGAGACCCGATCGAGCTGCGGGCCCTGAGCGATGTCTTCCGGGAGAGCACCGACAGGACGGGCTTCTGCGCGATCGGCAGCGTGAAGTCCAACGTGGGACACCTGCTGAGTGCGGCCGGGATCGCCGGCCTCGTCAAAGCGGTGCTGGCGGTGGAGCACGGCACGGTCCCGCCGACCGCAGGCTGCGAGCGGCCCAATCCCCGGCTGGGGCTGGAGAGTTCTCCCTTCCGCGTGCAGACCGAACCGCTCCCGTGGAGCACGCGAGGCCGCAGGCTGGCCGGGGTCAGCGCGTTCGGACTGGGCGGGACCAACGCCCACGCGATCGTCGGCGAACCGTATCCCGGGTGGCGGGACGCCCACCGCCCGGTGCGGCGGCCGCTGCCCGCTCCGGAGTTCCGGCGCAGGCGGTACTGGTTGGACCGGGAACCCGACCCGGTCGCGTCGATCCTGCGACTGAGCTTCGCGGACGGCGACGGAACGGCTCAGAGGTCGATGCGGAGGGGGACACGGCGGTGACCGACGAACCGATCGAGTGCGGTCTGGTGTTGACCGACGACGACTTCATCATGCGCAACCACCATGTGCACGGCGTCTCGGTGATGCCGGGCGTGACGTTCCTCGACATCATCTGCCGGATCCTCCAGGCCCGGGGTCTGGACCACCGGCGGGCCGTCCTGGAGAGGATCCTGTTCCACGAGGCCGCGGTCACGGCACCGGGGGCGGACCGCGAGATCCGCTTCACCGTCTCCCCGCCGGGCGCGGACGGGACGCGCGCCGTCCGCGCCGAGAGCCGGAGGCTGGGCGCCCCGGACTCGCCGTGGCGGGAGAACCTTCAGGCGATCCTCCGCCTCGACGGCGCCCCGGACGGCGGTCCGGGCAGCGGCCCGCTGGACCTCGTGGCTCTGCGCGAGGGCGCCGTGCGCAGCTACGACATGGCGGAGCTGTACGCGCGGGCCCGCGCCGAGGAGATCCGGCACGGCGCCGCCATGGCCTGCCACGGCACCGTCCACGTCGGTGACGACCACCTCCTCGCGGAGCTGGCCGTGGACCCCTCGGTGGCCGGGATCGACGGCTTCCTGCTGCACCCCGCGCTGCTCGACGCCTCCACCATCGCGGCGTACGGCCAGACCGAGGCCGCGTCCCGGGACCCGTTCATCCCCGTCTACATCGACCGGTTCCGGGCCCTGCGCCCGCTCGGCCGGAGTGTGCTGCTGTACGCGCCGCGCCGGGAGCGGCTGGCCGCCTCCGGCGACGTCATCAGCAACGACTACGGCCTCTACGACGAACAGGGCTACCTGCTGGCCGAGTTCACCGGACTGACCTGCAAGCGCATACGCCATCCGGGACTGATCACCAAGCTGCTGGAAGCGCCCGGAGCGGCGTCGGTGCCCGCCGCCGAGACCGCCGCCGCCCCGGAAGAGCATTCTGTCCCCGCCCGGCCGCCGGCCGCCGCCCCGGAACCGTCACCGGACGCGGTGGCGGCCTTCACGGCCCGGCTGCGCCTGCTCGTCGGCCGGGCGCTCGGCACGGATCCCGCGCGGGTGAGCACGGACACCGGCTTCTACGAACTGGGCCTGGACTCCGCCGACATGGTGCGCATCAGCCGGCAGTTGGAGGAGTCGGCCGGCGGCACGCTCTACCCCACGCTCCTCTTCGAGTTCACGGACATCGACAGCCTCGCGGCCCACCTGGGCGGCACCCACGCCTACCGCGCACCCGGCGAGGACACCCGCGGGGACGCCGAGGAGACCACCGAGGAGATCGCTGAGCCCGGGACGACCGGACTGTTCCGGCCGGAGTGGACCCCCGCCCCGGACACCGCCGGGGAACTCCCGGAGGGCGACATCGTCCTGTTCGGGACCGGCGACGGCCCGGCGGGCCCCGACGGTACCGCGCAGGAGCTGCGCTCCCGCCTGGGCGGACGGGGCCGGGTCGTCGAGGCCGGCCCGGACGGGGCCGGGCGGCCCGAACGGCTGTGGGAGGAACTCGACGCCCAGGGGATCCGCCCGGCGGCGTGCGTCGTGCTCGGCCCCGGGTCCGGGGAGCCGGATCCTGCCCGCCCCGCCATGGCCGTCCTCCGGCTGGCCAAGGCCCTGGCCGAGCGGTGGCCCGGGGAGCGCCGGGCCCTGTTCTCCGTCCACCGCGCGGACGGCCAAGCGTCCGCCGCGCACCTCGCCGTCGGCGCTCTCGCCCGGTGCCTGACGGCCGAGGCCCCGGACCTGGACTGCCGCGCCGTCGGCGTCGGCGCCTGGAGTGCGGAAGGGGTGGCCGACGCCGTCGCGCGCGAGCTGCGCGCGTCCGCGGGGACACCCGAGGTCCGGCACGTCCGCGGCGTGCGCGAGGTGCGGGCGTTCCGGCCCACCGGGGACGAACCGGCGACGCCGCCGGAGCGGCCGGCCCTCCGCGAGGGCGGTGTGTACGTGATCACCGGCGGCTCCGGCCGCCTCGCCTCCGTCCTGGTCGGACACCTCACCGCCGCCCACCGGGCGAGGATCGCCCTCCTCGGGCGCCGGCCCGCACCCGAAGAGCTGCGGGAGCGCATGGCGCGCTGGCGCTCCCTCGGAGCCGAGGTGGAGTACCTGAGGGCCGACGTCACACGCCGCACGGACGTTGAGGACGCGCTCCGCCGCGTACGCGACCTGTACGGCCGGATCGACGGCGTCTTCCACACCGCGGGCGTGACGGCGGACGCGCTGTTCCGGAACAAGACGCCCGAGGCCCTGGCCGACGTGGTGGCGCCGAAAGCGCTGGGAGCGCTGCATCTCGACGCCGCCACCGCCGACGACTCCCTGGAACTGTTCGTCCTGTACTCATCGCTGTCCGCCTCCCAGGCGAACACGGGGCAGAGCGACTACGCCTTCGCGAACGCTTTCCTGGAACACTTCGCCGAGCAACGGGCGTCTCGCCCGGACCGGCCGGGACGCACCTACGCCATCGCCTGGCCGATGTGGGCCGAAGGCGGCATGCGGCTGACCCCGGAGGCGGTGCGGCACTCTCGCACGGCGCTCGGGACCTGGCCGATGCCCACCGACGAGGGGCTCGCCCTGCTGGACCGCGTGCTGTCCGGGCCCGAAGGGACGGTGGTCGCCGTCCACGGGTCCGCGGAAGGGGTGAGGCGAGCCCTGCCCCGGCCCGCCGTCCCCCGCACGGCGGGGGCGCGCGCGGCCGCCGCGGATCGCGTCCGGGACGTGCGGTCGCTAGGCGCGGTTCCGGACGACCCCGGCCCCGTCGCGATCGTCGGCATCGCCGGCAGCTACCCGCAGGCACCGGACGTCGACGCGTTCTGGCGGAACCTCCTGGAGGGCCGCGACTGCATCACGGAGATCCCGGCCGACCGCTGGGACCACAGCGCCTACTTCGATGCCGAGGCGGCCGGTCCGGGCACCACATACAGCCGGTGGGGCGGTTTCCTCGACGGCGTGGACCGGTTCGACCGGGCGCTGTTCGGGATATCGCGGCGGGACGCGGAGCGGATGGACCCCCAGGAACGGCTGTTCCTGACCACCTGTTGGAAGACGCTGCAGAACGCGGGCTACCCGCCGCAGGCACTGTCCGGCGAGACCGTCGGGGTCTTCGCCGGGGTCATGTGGAACCACTACCAGCTCTTCGAGGAGCAGGGCGTGGCGCCGACGGCCATGCACGCCGCAGTGGCCAACCGTGTCTCGTACTGCTTCGACCTGACGGGGCCGAGCCTGGCCGTGGACACGGCCTGCTCGTCGTCGCTCATGGCCGTGCACCTCGCGGTGGAGAGCATCCGCCGCGGGGAGAGCACCATGGCGCTGGCCGGCGGGGTGAACGTCACCATCCACCCGCAGAAGTACCTCCAGTTGGCGCAGGGCCGATTCCTCGCCGAGGACGGACGCTGCCGCAGCTTCGGGAAGGGCGCCACGGGGTACGTGCCCGGCGAGGGCGTGGGCGCCGTCCTGCTCAAGCCGCTGCGCCGCGCCGAGGCCGAGGGCGATCACATCCTCGGCGTGATCCGGGGGACCGCCACCAACCACACCGGGCGGACCAGTGGGTTCACCGTTCCCAGCCCCGACTCGCAGGCCGCGCTGATCCGGGACGCATGGCGGCGGTCCGGCGCCGCCCCGGGCACCGTCGGCTGCATCGAGGCCCACGGCACGGGCACGGCCCTGGGCGACCCCGTGGAGGCCGAGGGGCTGCGCAAGGCGTTCGAGGACGTCGGTCTGGCCCCGGGCGGCTGCGCCGTGGGGTCGGTCAAGTCCTCCATCGGGCACCTGGAGTCGGCGGCCGGGATCGCCGGACTGACCAAGGTGCTGCTGCAAATGAGGCACGGCACGCTCGTCCCCTCGCTCCACGCCGAGGAGCCGAACCCGCACCTCGACCTCGACGGAACGCCGTTCCGTATCCAGACGGAGCGCGCCCCGTGGTCGGCGCCGCCGGACGGTTCGCCGCGCCGCGCGGGCGTCAGCGCCTTCGGGGCCGGCGGGGCCAACGTCCACCTGGTGGTGGAGGAGTACCGGCCCGCCGTACCGCGACCGCGCGACCGCGCCGACCGTCCCCGGCTCTTCGTCCTCTCGGCGCGGGACGAGGCATCCCTGCGCGCATACGCCGCACGGCTGCGCGCCCACCTGGACGGACCCGCCTCCGACGTGCCCGGATCCGCGCCGGCCCCGGCGACGGCGGAGCTGACCGTGCTGGCCGCGGAGCTGCTGGGCATCGACCCCGCGCAGACGGACCCGGACGCCCCGCTGGGCGACCTCGGCATGGACGCCTCCACCCTGCGGGAACTGGCGCGCCGCGCCGAGGAGCGCTTCGGCGCGGCTCCACCCCCCGACGCCTGCGCCCCGGACGCGACGCTGCGCGGCCTGGCCGCACGGCTGCAGGCGGACGCCGGGACCGGAACCGGCCTCGGCGACCTCATCCATACCCTCCAGGTGGGCAGGGCGGCGCTGCCGTACCGGATGGCGATCGTGCTCGACGCCGGGCCCGCGGGCCACGCGCGGTTGCGCGCGGGCCTCGACAGGTTCCTCGGCGGTGAAACCCCCGACGACTCCCACCACTGGCCGACGGCGGACCGGGCCACCGGGGCGAACCTGTCCCGCGAGGCATGCGCGGACCTCCACCGCCAGGGGCGGCTGCGGGAGCTGGCCGCGGCCTGGGTGGCGGGCAGCGACGTCCCGTGGGACGAACTCGCCGCGCACGGGACCGGCCCGGCGCCCCGCCGCATCCCGCTGCCGCACCCGCCGCTCCACGAGGAGCGCTGCTGGCTCGGCAACTGGCGCGGCGGTACCGGCCCGGTGCAGCCGCGGCCGCCCGCCGCCACTTTGTCGGCCGAGGCCGGGAGGAGAGCGGTCCGGTCCGCCGCCGTGCCGGAACCGCCGGTGCTCGGTGTGTCCGATGACGGGCCCCCCGTCGAACTGCGCGTCCTCGACCCCGGGGTCGCCCTGGTGGTCATGCGGACCACCGGCAACATGTTCACCGAGGAGACCGTGCGAGGTCTGGAGGACGCCTTCGCCCGGCTGGCCGCCGACGACGCCGTCAAGGCGGTCGTCCTCACCGGAGCGGGTCAGGCGTTCAGCATGGGCGGCACGCCCGAGGCGCTGGAGCGACTCGCGAGCGGGCAGGGCAGCTTCACCGATGTGCCGTTCCTCTACGAGGGGCTGCTGCGCTGCGACCGCCCGGTGATCGCCGCCCTGTCGGGGCACGCCTCAGGCGGCGGCCTGGCGTTCGGCCTGCACGCGGACATCGTGCTGATGGCCCGCGAGGGCGTGTACGCGGCCAACTTCCTGAACTACGGGTTCACCCCGGGCATGGGAGCCACCTACATCCTCGAGCGCCGCCTCGGGCGTTCCATGGCCGCGGAGATGTTCTACTCGGCCAGGCCCGTGAGCGGTGCCGAGCTGGAGCGGAGGGGGGCTCAGGTCACCTTCCTGCCCCGGGAGGAGGTCCTGCCCGCCGCGCTCGACCTGGCGCGCTCGATCGCGGCCCGGCCCCCGGCGGCGGTGCGGGCCCTCAAGCGTGAACTGGCGGACCGCACGCTGGGCGAACTGTCCGCGGCGGTGGCGAAGGAGGCCGAGCTGCACACCCGGGTGCTGGGCGGGGAGGCGGTGGCCAGGGTCCAGGACCACACGGCCAGGGTGCGGAACTACGCGGAAGGGGAGCCGCCCGCGACCGCCGCGGCGATGCCCGCGGCGCCGCAGGACCGGCCGGCGGGGCCGGATCGCGAGAGCGTCGTCGCCGTGGTGGTGGAAACCCTGTGCGGGCATCTCTACCTCGACAAGGACGAGATCGACTCGGCCCTGGCCTTCAGCGAGATGGGCGTCGACTCGTTGGGCGCCGTCGAGATCGTCCGCGACCTCAACGAGCGGTTCGGCCTCGGGCTCGACTCCGTGGCCGTCTACGACCACCCCACGCTCGACCGGCTCGCCGACTTCGCCCTGGCGGAAGCCGCCCGGGTACGCGCCCTGCACACCGCCGCGCTCAGCCCCGCGACGCAAGCCGCGGGCTCCGCCGACCGGGCTTCGGAGCCTGCCGCCGGGTTTTCGGTGTCCTCGGCCGGGGTCTCGGAGTCTGCCGCTCGGGTCTCGGGGCCCGCCGGTCAGGCCGCGCAGCCCGTCGCTCCGGCCGTTCGTCTGCCGGACGTGCGGAGGGAGGCACCGGCACCGGCCCGGCCCTCCGCCACCCCCTCACCGACGGTCACCCTCGCGCCGGTTCCCTCCGGCCCACCCGCCCAGTCCCCTCCCGTCCCGGCAACTCCCGCCCCGTCGCGCCCCGAGCCTGCTCCCGTGCGCGAGCAGCGGGAGGCCTCGGGCACCGGGGCCGTGGACATCGCGGTCATCGGCATGTCGGGCCGCTTCCCCGACGCCCCGGACCTGGACGCCTTCTGGAGCAACCTCGCGGAGGGCCGCTGCAGTATCCGCGAGGTGCCCTCCGAACGCTGGGACGTGGCGCGGCACTACGACCCCGACCGGCGGGCCCGCGGACGCACGTACAGCAAGTGGGCCGCCCTGCTTCCGGACGTGGACCGGTTCGATGCCGCCTTCTTCCGCCTGTCCCCGATGGAGGCGGAGCTGATGGACCCCCAGCAGCGGCTGTTCCTGGAGGAGGCGTGGTCGGCCCTGGAGGACGCCGGGTACGCGGTGCCCGGACCCGAAAGGGCCCGCTGCGGTGTCTTCGTCGGCTCGGGCGCGGGTGACTACCTCAGCCTGCTGGAGCGCACCGGCGCGGACGGCGTCGGCCAGGCGTTCCTGGGCAACTCGCCCTCGATCCTGGCCGCCCGTATCGCCTACCACCTCGACCTCAAGGGCCCCTCGGTCTCCATCGATACGGCGTGCTCCTCCTCCCTGGTGGCGGTGCACCAAGCCGTGTCGAGCCTGCGCTCGGGTGAGTGCGACATGGCGCTGGCCGGCGGTGTGGCGCTCATGATCACGCCCCGGATGCACGTGTGGACCAGTGGCACCGGCATGCTGTCGCCCACCGGCCGCTGCGTCCCGTTCGACGCCTCGGCCGACGGGATCGTGCTCGGCGAGGCGGTGGGGGCCGTCGTACTCAAACCGCTGGAGCGGGCCCTGGCCGACGGAGACACCGTGTACGCGGTGATCAAGGGGACGGGGACCAACGGGGACGGCAGGACCAACGGGATCACCGCGCCCAGCGCGGACTCCCAGGCCGCGCTGCTGGAAGAGGTGTACGCGCGCTCGGGCGTGTCCCCGGACGAGGTGGGTTACGTCGAGGCGCACGGCACCGGGACCCAGCTCGGCGATCCCATCGAGGCGAAGGCCCTCGTCCGGGTCTTCGGCCGGCGGGACCCCGCGGCCGGCCCGTGTCACGTCGGATCGGTGAAGGCCAACATCGGTCACACCACCCTGGCCGCCGGTATCGCGGGCTTCCTCAAGACCGTGCTCGCACTGCGGCGGGGCGTCATCCCGCCGTCCCCCGGCTTCGAGGAGATCAACCCGAAGATCTCCTTCGAGGACGGCCCGCTGCGCGTCCCTACCGAGACGGTGCCGTGGCACGCGGGACCCTCCGGCGTCCGGTTCGGGGCCGTGAGCAGCTTCGGCTTCAGCGGCACCAACGCCCATGTGGTGCTGGCCGAGGCGCCCCCGCCGGCGGGCGGGGCGGCCGGCCGTGGGAACGCCGTGGTGCTGCCGGTGTCGGCCATGACGGCCGACGGACTGCACCGCCTGGTGGGACGGGTGGCCGACGCGCTCACGGAGGAGCACGACCTCGGCGACGTGGCCCGGACCCTGGCGATGTCCCGCACGCACTTCCCCGTGCGGACCGCACTGGTGGCGGCCTCGGTACGGGAGGTCCGGGAGCAGGCGGCGACGGTGCTGGCCGGCGGTACGCCCGCCCTGGACCGGCACGGCGAGGAGCTGCGGCGGTTCGCCGAGGACTACCTGAGGGGAGAAGACGTCGACTGGTCGCGGCTCCACGGCGGGCGCCCCAGGCGGAACGTCTCCCTCCCCACCTACCCGTTCGCGGGAGCCAGGCACTGGGCCGGGCCGCCCGCGGACACGCAGGGGGAGGTGGACCCGGTTCCGGCCCCCGGGCGGCCCGGAACCGAACGCGCCGCCCACCGGCTGATGGTCTGCCGCCCGCGCTGGCGGGAGGCGGCCCCGCCGCAGGCGCCGGCCGCCGGCCCGGGGTCCGGGCGCAGGGTCGTCCTCGTCCACGACGACGGCGACGACGCCCTCGCCGACGCGTTGGCGGCGCTGCATCCGGGGGACGAACTCGTCCGCGTCCCGCTGTCCGGGGCCGACCGCCTGCCGCAGACGGGACAGGAACCGCCGGACATCCTCTACTTCCTCGCCGGAACCGGTCCGCGCGACGCCGACGGACCGTCCGGCGACCCCGTCACCCTCTCCGCCTTCCGTCTGCTCCGGCGGATGGCGGCGGACGGCCCGGTGCGCCGTCGGCCGCTGACCGTGAAGTTCGTCGTCCACGGGACGCTGCGCGCGCTGGACGAGGACGAGGTACGGCCGCACGGCTCGGGCCTGACCGGCCTGTCACGGGCCGCGGCGGCCGAACACCCGGCCTGGAGCGTCCACTGCGTCGACGTCGGGGCCGACGGGGACGCCGGCTCCGCCCAGGACGCCGCCGTCCGGATCGCGGCCGAGTCGGCCGGATCCGTCGTGGCGTGGCGCCGCGGACGGCGATACGAGCGGATCTTCGAGCCGGTGCCCGAGCCGGACGGCGAGGACGGCCCCTTCCGCGACGGCGGCACCTATCTGGTGATCGGCGGGACGGGCGGGCTCGGCTTCGCGGTCGGCCGCCGACTGGCGTCCGAGCACCGGGCACGCCTGGTCTGGCTGGGGCGCCGCCCCGCCGACGCCCCCGAGGTCGCCGCGAGGAGCGCGGAGATCAGGGAGCTGGGAGGCGAGGTCCGTTACGTGCGCGGTGACGTCGCCGACCCGGCGGCGGTACGGGCCGCGGTGACCGAGGCGCGGCGCTCCTTCGGGGCGCTGCACGGGGTGGTGCACGCGGCGGGCGTTCTGCGGGACAGGTCCCTGGCCTGGATGACGGACGACGAGTTCACCGACGTACTGGCACCGAAGGCGGCCGGTGCCGCCGCGCTGCTGTCGGCGCTGGAACAGGAGGGCGAGCGGCCCGACTTCTGTGTCCTCTTCTCCTCCGCGGCCTCGTTCGTCGCGGCGGCCGGGCAGGCCAACTACGCGGCGGCGGCGACCTTCCAGGACGCGTACGCCTGGTACGCGCGCGGCCGTGCCGGCTTCCCCGTGGCCGTCGTCAACTGGGGCTACTGGGGCAGTGTCGGCGCCGTCGCGGACGGACGCCATCGGCGGTCGTTCGAGGACCTCGGCGTCGACTCCATCGAGCCTGGCGAGGGCTTCACGGCGCTGGCGCACGCGCTGCGCGCCGGGGCCGGGCAGACGCTGGTCATCAAGGCCGACCCGTCCCGCATGGCCGAGCACGGCATGCCGCTCGCCGGACGGGCCGACGGGGAACCCGCGGCCGGCGGCTCCCGGCCGGCGGCCGGTCAGCAGGCCGTGCTCGCACCGGCCGGAGAGGACGTGCGCGCACCGGCCGGAGAGGAGGCGTCCCGGCGGGCGCGGGCCTACGTCAGGCGCGTCTTCGTCCAGGTGCTCAAGTGCGAGGAGGACGACCTCCAGGACCGGCAGACGTTCGAGAACTTCGGCGTGGACTCGCTCAGCGGCGCCGAGATCGTGGACCTGATGTCCCGTGACCTCGGGGACCTGCCGGCGACCCTGCTCTTCGAGTACCCGACGATCGAGCGCCTGGCCGACCACCTGCTGGCCACCCGCGGTGAGCGGCTGCCGTCCCCGCAGGAGACACCGGGTACCGGGGAACGCGAGGGGAACGACGAGCAGCGGGCCGCGGCACCGGCGGCCGAGCCGTCCTCCGCCCTGCTGCGGACTGCCGGACTCCACGCCGACGGCGACATAGCGGTCGTCGGCGTGACCGGCAGGTACCCCCAGGCCCCCGACCTCGACGCGTTCTGGCGGAACCTGGCCGAGGGCCGCAACTGCGTCACCGAGGTGCCGCCCGAGCGGTGGGACTGGCGTGAGCACTTCTCCCCCCGGCGCGGCCGCCCCCACACGACGTACGGCCGGTGGGCGGGTTTCCTGGACGACGTCGACCGGTTCGACCCGGGGCTCTTCGGGATCCTTCCGCGCGAGGCCTCCGCCATCGATCCGCAGGAGCGGCTCTTCCTGGAGACGTGCTGGAACCTGCTGGAGGAGACGGGCTACCTGGGCGCACACCACCGAGTGCCGGAGACGGGCGTCTTCGTGGGCCTGATGTACGGCTCGTACGGGAAGATCGCCGCGGCCGAGGGGTGGCCCAGGGGCGAGTTCGGCGGCGCGCACTCGGCGTACTGGTCGGTGGCCAACCGGGTGAGCTACTTCTTCGACCTCACCGGTCCGAGCTTCGCCGTCGACTCGGCGTGCTCGTCCTCCCTGACGGCCGTACACCTGGCGTGCGACAGCATCCGCAGGGGCGAGTGCCGTATGGCCATCGCGGGCGGGGTCAACCTGATCCTCCACCCGGCCCACCTCGTGGCGCTCTCGGGGATGAACATGCTGGCCGGCGGCGACGGATGCCGGCCCTTCGACGCGGACGCGGACGGCTACGTCCCCGGCGAGGGCGTGGGGGCCGTGCTGCTCAAGCCGCTCGCCGACGCGGTGTCCGACGGGGACACCATCTGGGGCGTCATCAAGGCGAGCTGGGCCAACGCGGGCGGCAAGACCAGCGGTTACACCGTGCCCAACCCCAACGCACAGTCCGCCCTCGTCGGCGAGACGCTGCGGCGGGCCGGGGTCCCTCCGCGCACGATCGGCTACGTGGAGGCGCACGGCACCGGCACCGCACTGGGGGACCCCATCGAGATCGCCGCGCTCACCAGGGCCTTCGGCGGCGCCGAGCGGCTTGAGGAGTGGGAGGGCCGACGGTGCGCCGTCGGGTCGGTGAAGTCCAACATCGGTCATCTGGAAGGCGCGGCGGGCATCGCGGGGCTGACCAAAGTGCTGCTCCAGCTCCGCCACGGCCGGATCGTCCCGAACGCCGACCTCGAACGGATCAACCCGAAGATCGGCTTCGAGACGACGCCGTTCGTACCCCAGACCACCCTCGACGAGTGGCCGCGCCCGGTGCTGGAGCAGGACGGGGAGGAGAGGGAGCACCCGCGGCGCGCCGGGGTCAGCTCGTTCGGCGCGGGCGGCGCCAACGTCCACCTCGTCGTCGAGGAGTACCAGACGGACCCTGGGGCACAGGGCGCACCGGAGCACGCGGAGGAGCCGGACGGCGAGGAGCACGTCTTCCTGCTGTCCGCCCGCGACCCGGAACGGCTGCGGGAACTGGCCGGGCGCGTCGCGTCGTTCGTGGACGGCGCGACGCGGGACGGGCTCCGGCTGCGCGACCTGGCCTGGACGAGCCAGACGGGGCGGCGGGAGATGACCGAGCGGCTCGCCGTCGTGGCCGACGGGCTCGACGTACTCGCCGACGCGCTGAGGCTGTTCGCCGACGGGCGGCCCTCCTCCCGCGTGCGGACGGGCACGGCGGCGCGGGGCGCGCTCCGCCAGTGGCGGGGAGACGACCCCCTCGCGGCGGCCGGGGCATGGGTGACCGGCGCCGAGGTCGACTGGCCGGCGCTGTGGTCCGGCCCCCGCCCGCGGCGCGTGGCCTTCCCCACCTACCCCTTCGAACGCGGTCGCTACTGGCTGCCCGGCTCCGGCACCGCGCCCGGAACCGGCACCGCGCCCGAACTGCCTGCGGAGGCCACAGAAGCCGCAGTGCCCACCGACACCGCAGACGCCCCGACAACCGGGAAAACCGGCGACCGCCTTCGGCCCCCCGGCGGAAGCGGGCGGTGCCGCTTCGGGCGGCCGGACTGGCAGGCGTCCCCGCTGGAGAACGCGGAAGGCGCCGTTCCGTCCACGGTCCTGGTCGTCGACCGGGACGGCCGCATCGCCGCGGAACTCGCCGAGCAGCTCACGGCCGAGGGCGCGAACGTGATCACGGTTGTGCCCGGCGCCCTGCACGGCCGGCACGGCGGCGGCTACCACCTCGATCCGGCCGACCCCGAGCAGTGCCGCCGTCTGGCCGCCGAACTGGCCGAGCGCGGCACCGTCCCCGACGCCGTGGTCTGCTCCGCGCCGGAGGGACCGGCGGGACACGCCGCGAGTGAGCTGACCGGGCATCTCGAACGGGGCTTCCACACCCTCTTCGGCGTCCTCATCCCCTTCCTGGCGGCGACTCCCGCCGCGCGCGAACTGCGGGTGGTGTTCGGGTACACCGCACCCACCCCGTCCTCCCGGGCGTACGACGCCGCCGTCGGGGCCGCCCTGCGCAGCGTGGCGCTGGAGCGCAGCGGATTCGGCGGGGTCACCGTCGCTTTCGAGGGCGGGGACGCGCTGGCGGCTCCCGAACTGCGGGCCGCCCGGCTCCTGCAGGAGCTGCGCGGCTGCCGGCCGGGCCGGGCGGAGGACGTCAGGTACCGGGGCGGGGAGCGCCAGGTCCGGGTCCTGACGGACCTCGACCCGGGTGAACCGAACGCCCTGCCCCTGCGCTCCGGTGGCACGTACCTGGTCACCGGGGGCGCGGGAGCCCTGGGGCTGCACGTCGCGCGCTTCCTGGCCGGGCAGGCACCCGTCAACGTCCTGCTGGTCGGCCGCTCCCCGCTGGACGCGGACCGCCGACGCCAGGTCGACGACCTGTCCGGATCCGGCGCCACGGTCCGCTACGTCAGGGCCGACGTGTCCCGGGGCGAGGACGTCCGGCGGCTGGTCGCGGAGGTGACCGGCGAGTACGGGCCGATCCACGGCGTGGTGCACGCAGCGGGTGTCACCCGAGACTCCCTGGCCGTGGCCAAGACTCGGGAGGACGTCGATGCCGTCATCGCGCCCAAGGTGCTGGGGGCCGCGGAACTGGATGAGGCGACCGAGAGGCAGCCGCTCGACTTCTTCGTGCTGTTCTCCTCCGTCGTGGCCTACAGCGGCAATCCCGGGCAGCTCGACTACGCCTACGCCAACGCCTTCCTCGACGAGTTCGCGCGGCAGCGGGAACAGCGGCGCACCGCCGGCCTCCGCGCCGGGCGTACCGTCTCGATCGCCTGGCCGCTCTGGGCGGAGGGCGGCATCACCGTCGACGAGGCCACCGAGAAGATCCTCGCCCGCAGGTGGGGCATGGAGCCGATGAGCACGGCCAACGGGCTGCGCGCCCTCGCCGTCGCCCTGACGGTCCGGGAGCCGTGCGTCACCGTCGTCCAGACCGTCCCGGGCGGGGACGACGAGCGGGACGGAGCGCGTACCGGGAGCGGGGCGCCGGCCGGGAGCCCCGAGCCGCGGACCGCGGCGTCCGGTGAACCGCCGATGGACGTGGAACGGCTGCTGCGCACCGCCGCCGCGGACTTCCTGATGGTGGGGCCGGACGACGTCGACATGGAGGCACAGCTGCTGGAGCTGGGATTCGACTCCATCACGTTGACCGAGCTGATCGTCCTGGTCAACGAGACCTACGGCCTGGACCTGCTGCCGACCGTGCTCTTCGAGTGCGTGGACCTCGCCTCGTTCGCCGCCTACCTCCGCGAGAACCACGCGGCCGAGCTCTCCCGCGCCCGCGCGGAAGTGAGCGAAGACATCCGGCCCTTGCCCGCTGAACCGACCGAACCGCCGGAGCCGGCCGAACCGGTGAGCCCGGAGGAGTCCGCCGAGCCGACGGTCGCCCCCGCACCGAGGCGGCCGGAGCGGTCCGCGGAGCCGGCCGGTCCCGGCCCGCGGTCCGCGGCGCAGCGGTACGAGGTCGCCGTGGTGGGCATGGCCGCCGTCCTGCCCGGATCCCCCGACACCGCCGCGTTCTGGGACAACCTGGTGGCGGGCCGGGACCTGGTGACGGCCGTGCCCCAGGACCGCGCCGACCTGCTCCGGCACCCCGAAGCCGCGGGCTTGCGGGGCGGCTTCCTGGACGCGGTCGACCGCTTCGACGCGGAACTCTTCGGCATCGCGCCGCGCGAGGCCGAGCTGATGGACCCGCAGCAGCGCCTGTTCCTGGAGACGTCCTGGCGTGCCGTCTGGGACGCCGGGTACCGGTCCTCGCAACTGGCCGGGACCGCCACGGGATTGTTCGCGGGCGTGTCGACCTCCGACTACGCGGACCTGCTGGCCAGGAACGGGGTCCCGGTGGAGGCGCACTCCGCCTCGGGCGTCGCCCACGCCGTGCTCGCCAACCGGGTGTCGTATCTGATGGACCTGCGCGGTCCCAGCGAGTCCGTGGACACCGCGTGCTCCAGTTCGCTCGTCGCCGTCCACCGCGCCGTGAGCGCCCTGGCCGCGGGGGAGTGCGACCAGGCGCTCGTGGGCGGGGTCGGCGTCCTGCTGAGCCCGGCGCTGTTCACGGCCTTCCACCGGTCGGGGATGCTCAGCTCCGACGGCCGGTGCAAGACCTTCGACGCCGCCGCGGACGGCTACGTCCGGGGCGAGGGGTGCGGCGTCGTCCTGCTCAAACCGCTCCACCGCGCGGTGGCCGACGGAGACCACGTGTACGGCGTGATCACCGGCACCGCGGTGGGACACGGCGGCCGGTCGGGCTCGCTGACCGTGCCCAACCCCGAGGCTCAGGCGCAGGTCGTCCTCCAAGCGCACCGCCGGGCGGGCACCGATCCCGACACGCTGGGGTACGTCGAGGCGCACGGCACCGGGACCGGGCTGGGCGACCCGGTGGAGATCGAGGGGCTCAAGCGGGCCCTCGCCGCCCTCTACGCCGACCGGGGCCGGGAGATGCCCGGGAGCGGGAGTCCGCACATCGCGGTGGGTTCGGTGAAGACCAACATCGGCCACCTGGAGGCGGCGGCGGGCATGGCGGGCCTGCTGAAGGTCCTGCTGAGCATGGAGCACGGCACACTGCCGCGCACCCTCCACTTCGACCGCCTCAACCCGCACATCCGCCTGGAGGGAACCCCCTTGCGGATCAGCACCGAGACCGCCGAGTGGAACGCGCTGCCCGGTCCGGGGGGGACTCCCGTACGGATCGCGGGCGTGAGCTCGTTCGGCTTCGGCGGGACCAACGCTCACGTGGTCCTGGAGTCCGCCCCGCCCCCGCCGCCCGCCCCGGAGGACGGCGGCCCGCGGCTGGTGGTGCTGTCGGCCCCGTCGGCCCCCCGGCTGGCCGCGTACGCCGAGCGGCTCGCCCGGCATCTGGAGAGCCGGGGCCCGGATCTCGCCGTGGTGGCCAGGACCTTGCAGACGGGACGCGAGGAGTGGCCCGAACGGCTCGCCGTCGTGGCACGGGACGTACCGGAGCTCGTGCGGGCTCTCGGCGCGGCGGCACGGGGCGACCATCCGACCCATGTCCACCGTGGAACGGCACGGCCCGACGCGCCGCCCGTCACCGGTGACGAGGACCTGGACGAGCTGGCCCGCGCCTGGGTCCGCGGGGCCGAGGTCGAGTGGGAGCGCCTGTGGACCGGGCCGCTGCCCCGCCGTGTCCCGCTGCCGGGCTTTCCGCTCGCCGGCACCCGCCACTGGTTCACCCCCACCCCGTCACGACAGCGTCAGGAGGCCGCCATCGAACCGCCCCAGAGGCCTGCCGAGCCGCAGGCCGCACCGCGCCGCAGCAAGGTGCGGCTGACCCCCCTGGACAGCGCCGCCGCACCGTCCGCGCAGGCGGACGCCGAGAGGCCGCTGCCGGCCCCCGCGCCGCCGGGCCTCGTGTCCACCGCCTCCGCGCGCTCCGCCGGAGTGCCGGCCGCACCGGTCTCCCGCCGTCCCGCCGACGAGGCGGTGACCGCCACGATCACCGCGCGGCTGGCGGAGATCCTGGGCACCCCGGAGTCCGGCCTGCCCGCCGACGTGCCCTTCGCCGACCTGGGTCTCGACTCGATCTTCCGGATGGACCTGGTACGCCTGCTGAACGAGACCTACGGCCTGGACCTGAAGGCGGCGGAACTCTACGAGCACGACACCGTGGAGCGCCTGACCCGGGTCGTCGTGGACCGGCTGGCGGGCCCGGCACCGCAGCCACCGTCTCCCCCTGCTCCCACGGCCGTTCCCGAACCGCGTCCCCACGAGGCGCCGGAGTCGGCGGAACCCGCGGAGCCCACTGGCGTACAGGACCGGGAACGGCTCGCGCGGGTGCTCACCGCGGTGCTCGCCACCGCCGTCGGGCGTGACCTCGACCCGGCGCGGCCCTTCGCCGAGCAGGGCTTCACCTCGTTCGAGATGCTGAAGGCCGTCGTAGCCCTCGAACAGCGCGTCGGTTCCCAGCCCAAGACACTCCTGTACGACCACCCGACCGCACAGCGGCTGGCGGACCATCTGTACGCCGCCCAGGGCGCCCAAGTCCTCGCCGCGCTGGCGGCGCCGGCCGCGGCCCCCGCCGCCCCGGCCGGCGCCGACCTGGCCGAGAAGCTGCCGGCCGGGACTCCCGGAGCCGGCCCCGCCGTGGTCGCCAAGCGTGACCTGGAGTCGGACCCCGCCACCGCCGCGCTCATCGCGGACCTCGACCGCCGGCACGCGAAGGAGGGCGGCCTGCCCGGCCGCGACATCGCGCCGCTGATCTTCCTGGGCTCGCGCCGCACGGCCTACTTCAACTTCTCCCAGCGCGGCGACTCCCTCCTGGCCTGGAGTTACGTCGGTTCCCGCGAGGACCTGCCGCGGCTCGCGGCCGAGTGGACGGAGCACGCCGAACGCCACGGACTGAGGCCCAACCTGCTGTCCATGGTCCGTCTGGAGAGGGTCGGGGACCGGCCCTTCAGCGCCACGCCGTTCGGTGTCGTGCAGCGGCTGGAGGACCTTCAGGACTTCTCCCTGGAGGGCTCGCGGATGCAGCGGGTGCGCCATCTGGTGCACCGGTTCGAGCGGCTGCAGGGAGCACGGACCGCCGAGTACGAGGTCGGCTCCGATCCCGGGACGGACCTGCGGATCGTCGGCCTGATCGACGGATGGTGCGCCACCAAGGACATGGTCAACCCGTACGTCTCCACGGTGCGGGAGGAGATCCGTCGCGGGGTGCTCGGTGAGCGCCACCGGATGTTCCTGACCTTCGCGGGCGACGAACTGCACAGCGCGGTGATCGTCACCCGCATTCCGTCCGAGAACGGCTACCTGCTGGACCTGGAGTTCTACTCCGGCACGGCGCCCAGAGGGACCCTGGAGTTCACGATCGTCCGGATCATCGGGCTGCTGGTCGCCGAGGGGCTTTCCCTGCTCAGCTTTGGGGCGAGCCTCGGCGTGCGGTTCGGCGACTCCGAGAACGCCGATCCCGAGGCGGAGCGGGCCCTGTCGGAGCTGCGCTCGCGAGGCGTCTTCACGGGGGAGGGCAACTTCCGCTTCAAGAACAAGTTCCGGCCGGTCAATCTGCCGATCTACCTGTGCCGGCCCGCCGACGCCGACCCGACGGACGTGTCCGAAGTCATTCTGATGATCGCGAACCCGGACGTGCGGGGCCGGTCTGACGACGGCGCCGCGGTGTCCGCTCCCGAGCCGGCCACCGAGCCCGCCCGGGCCACGGAGCCTGCCCCGGCCACCGCTCCCGCCCCGGCCGCCGCACCGCGGGCGTCCCGCAGGCCCGCCGCGCCGTCTCCCGCCCTGCCCGCCGGGTCCGCGCGGGACAGGGAGCGGCTGCTGTCGGCCCACGGCCACAACCCCCTGCGGCTGGACTCCGCGGATGTGGAGATCGACCTCGTCACCGACTCCTGGTCCGAGCTGGACGCCCCGTACGTCACCGAGGCGGTGGACGCCCTGCGCGAGGCCGCCGGACACGGGCACGCGGCGGTGGACCTGGAGAAGGGCGCCGGACTGCCGTTCACCCACGCCGTCGCGACCATGCGGGGCAGGTCCGCCGAAGCCATGTTGTGCCGCAGCTGGCCCGGCCGCCGCGGCTTGGTCGTCCAGAACGCCCTCTTCCCGACCTGGGCGCTCAGCCAGCTCGACCACGGCTTCACCCCGCTCAGGGTCCCGGCCGCCGCGCGCCCGGACGCCGACTTCCTGTTCAAGGGCGACCTGGACACAGGGGAACTCGACCGCGCCCTGGCGGCGAACGCGGGCCGGGTGTCGTTCGTATGCGTCGAGCTCAGCACCAATGCCGGAGGCGGCTACCCCGTCTCGCTCGCCAACCTCCGCCGGGTGCGGGAGATCGCGACGGCGCACGGCGTGCCGCTGGTGCTGGACGCGTCCCGGCTGCTGGAGAACGCGGCCTTCGCCGTGGCCCACGAGGAGGGCCTGGGGGGCCGTACGGTCTGGGACGTCGCCGACGAGATCCTCCGCCTGGCGGACACCGCGACCATGAGCCTGTCCAAGGACTTCGGTGTCGACTGCGGCGGCCTCGTCGCCACCCGCGACCCCGCGCTGGCCGACCGGCTGCGCGAGGACGTCCTGCTGCGCGGTGCCGAGCCTGGCGCCGCCCACCGGCGCCTGATCGCCGCCGCGCTCGCCGACCGCGAGCGCGCCGCCGCGGGCGTCGCCGAGCGCATGGCCGCGGTGCGGGCCCTGTGGCGGCTGCTGGACGACGCGGGGCTGCCGGTCCTCGGCCCGGCCGCCGGCCACTGCGTCCTGCTGGACACGGCCGGGCTGCCCGCCCTCGGCAAACCGCGGTTCCGGACGGCCGGCCGGCTGTCCTGGCTCTACCTGAACACCGGGGTGCGGGCCGCGCCGCATCTGGCCCCCGCCTCCGACGGCGGCGCGAGCGACCTCATCCGCCTGGCGGTCCCCGTCGGACTGGGGGTGGAGAGGGCCGAGGAGGCCGGACGGCGCATCGTGGCGGCCGTCCGCGAGGGCGGTCCGGCACCGGAGCTGGTACCGGTCGACGCGGAGGCGGCGGCGGCCCACCCCGCGCGCGCGGAGTACCGGCCGGCGGACGCCATCCCCGACGACGTCCTGGCCGCCATGGACGAGGGCCACACTCCGCTCAGCGACAACCACGCCGTACTGAAGGAGCATCAGCCGGCCGTGGAACGGCACGTGGTGGCCCTGTCCGAGGGCGAGGCGGAAGCCTTCACCGCGGGCGAGGGAAGCCCACTCGTCCTGCTCCACCCGTTCAACATCGGTGCGGGCTTCTTCGGCCCCCAGTTCGCCGCGCTCGCCGACCGGCACCGGGTGATCAGCGTCCACCACGCGGGGGTGGGGGCCACCACGGCCGCGGCCGACCTGTCCGTCGAAGGCCTCGTCGACGTCCTGTGGCGCACGCTCGACGCCCTGGACGTGCGCGGACCGGTCCACCTGGCCGGCGCCTCCTTCGGTGCCCTGCCCGCGCTGGAGTTCGCGCTGCGCCACCCGCGCCGCACGGCGTCGGTGACGCTCATCGGCGGCTCGTACAAGGTGGGCAACCGCCGCGGCGAGATGAACCGGCTCGAACTCGTGGTGCGGGAGGACTTCGACCGGCTGCTCGCCCAGCCGGGCACCGAGGGCACGGCCGAGCGGCGGGAGGCCTTCGAGCGGCTGCTGCTGCGCTGCGAGAGCCTGGACGGCCGGATCGGGCTGCGCTACCTCGACGAGTTCGACGCCGCGCCGAACCTGCTGCCGAGACTCGGCGGACTCAGGGCCCCGGCGCTGATCGTGCACGGGCGGCACGACACCGTCGTCCCGCTGAAGACCGGGCACCTGCTGCACGGGACCCTGCCCGACGTCCGCTACGAGGAGTTCGAGGACGCCGGGCACTTCCCCAGCCTGACCTCGGCCGAACGGTTCAACCGGATTCTGACGGACTTCCTGGCCGAGCGCGACCGGACGGACCGGCGGGAGGGGCGGCGATGACGCGGCACACCACGGCGGACCAGGCCGCGCCCCGGGCGTTCGAGGTGCTGGACTCCAGCACCGTGCGCCGCCGGGTCGCCGTCAAACCCGCCATGTGCGGGTACAACTCGCTCTTCCTCGGACAGGTGGGCGACTGGACGTGGGAGACGGTCGGCGCGCTGTGCGACACCGACGTCCTCGGCGCGCTCGACGCCACCGGCTCCCCGACCTACCTTGCCTTCTACTACTACCGGGTGCGCGGCAGCGGGGGGTTCCACCTGCGGAGCCTGACCTTCGGCGACGAACTCGACGTGGTCTCCCGCTCCTTCGGCTTCGGCAGCGAGTCGGTGCTCACCCTCCACGAGATCACCTCGACCACGGCGGGAGGGATGCCGCCCGCCGCTCTGGAACCCGACGCGTTCTACCTGCCTCCCGCCGCCGGCACGCTCCGGGTGGAGACCTTCAACCGGTGGATCGCCCGGCAGGACGCGCACAGCAACCGCGGGCTGGTGCTCTCCTCGCCGCCGGGCTTCCGCCACGAGCACCTGCCGTGGCTGCCCGACGCGTACTCGCCGCGCCTGGCGTACGGGCGGGCCAGGCGGCACCTCACCTTCCTGGAGGAGCCGGGCGAGCGGTACGTGACGGTGGCCGAGGGGTTCACCACCCGGTACACCGTCGACGTCACCCGCGACCTCAACGGCGTGGGGCTGGTCTACTTCGCCGCCTACTTCTCGATCGTCGACCAGGCCGTGCTGCGGCAGTGGCACGCACTCGGGCGCGGCGACCGGGCCTTCCTGCGGCGCCGCGTCGTCGACCAGCAGCTGTGCTTCCTCGGCAACGCTGACGTCGGCACCGAGTTCGAGATCGGGGTGTCGGTGCGTGCCAGGGCCGCGGACCCGACCGAGGAGGTCGTGGACACGGTGGTGCGGGTGGCGGGAACGGACGAGCTCATAGCCGTCAGCACGCAGCGCGTGCTGTGGGCCCCGGAGGAGGGGGAGTAGTGGAACCCGAGGAAAGCCTGAGGCGGCGTGTGGAGGAGGCGCTGCGCCGCGCGATCGGCGCGATCCTGCCGACCGTGCCGCCCGAACTGGTCACCGGGGACAAGCACTTGCGCGACCTCGGCGCGGACTCGGTGGACCGGATCGAGATCATCCTGGACGTCACCGCCAGACTCGGGGTGGACGAGCCGATGTCCTCCTTCAGCGACATCCCGGACATCGACGCGCTGGTCGACCGGCTGAGCAGGGCGGTGCGGGCATGACGGTCGGCATCGAGGCACTCAACGTCTACTGCGGGCTGGCCACGATCCCGCTGCCCGACCTGTTCGACGGCCGGGGGCTGGACCGGGCCCGGCTCGGCAATCTCATGATGGAGCGGCGCTCCGTCGGACTGCCCTTCGAGGACCCGGTCACGAACGCCGTCAATGCCGCCCGCCCCCTCGTCGAGGCGCTCGACCCGGCCGATCGGGACCGCGTCGAACTGCTCGTCACCTCCACCGAGTCCGGTGTCGACTACAGCAAGTCGGTCGCCTCGTATGTGCACCGTCATCTCGGACTGCCCGCCGGGTGCCGGGTCATGGAGGCCAAGCAGGCCTGCTACGCGGCGACCGGTGCGATGCAACTCGCGGCGGGATACCTGTCCTCCGGCATGTCGCCCGGAGCCAAGGCCCTGGTGATCGCCACCGATGTCGCCGTGGTCGACGAGTACGCGGAGTACGCCGAGCCCGCCACGGGGCATGGCGCCGCCGCCCTCCTGATCGGGAACGATCCGCGGATCATGGCGCTGGACCCGGGCGCGTTCGGGCTGCACAGCCACGAGACGCTGGACTCGGCCCGGCCCCGGCCCGACCTGGACATCGCCGACGCCGATCGCTCGCTCTTCGCCTACCTCGACTGCCTGTCGCACAGCTACGCCGACTACACAGACCGTGTCGAGGGCGCCGACTTCGCCACCACGTTCGACCGCCTGGTACTGCACACGCCCTTCGCCGGACTGGTCAGGGCCGCCCACCGGAAGATGATGCGTGAGCGGACCGGCGCGGCTCCCGACGAGGTGGCGGCGGACTTCGCGCGCCGGGTCGCGCCGTCCCTGGCCTACCCACGGACGGTGGGCAACCTCTGCTCGGGCTCGGTGTACCTCGCGCTCGCGTCCACGGTGGACAACGCACCGCCCGGCGGGCCGGAGCGGGTCGGGCTGTTCTCGTACGGCTCGGGATGTTCCGCCGAG
This sequence comes from Streptomyces sp. NPDC093586, assembly GCF_044764905.1. Classification (NCBI taxonomy): domain Bacteria; kingdom Bacillati; phylum Actinomycetota; class Actinomycetes; order Kitasatosporales; family Streptomycetaceae; genus Streptomyces; species Streptomyces sp. NPDC093586. Next base: position 135,749 of record NZ_JBIWJA010000017.1, read on the forward strand.
TTCCTCAGCGGTGTGGTCCAGCCGGACGCCGCCCGCGAACTCGCCCGGTTGCGGATCCGTGAACGGCTGGACGCGCGGCGGGTGATCGGCTTCGAGGAGTACACCCGGCTGCTCAAGGAGAGCCGCCGGTGCCTCGTGCCGCAGCAGGAGCGGCGGGTCGAGGTGGAGCAGTGGTCCGAGTACCTGGAAGCGCCCGGCCGGCCGGACCGGCTGCTGGTGCTGACCGGGGTGGAGGACTACCACCGGCGCTATGCGTGGCGATGAGGTCGGCCGGGACGGCCGAGGAGGAGGACGAGGGAAGTTGGACGAGCACTCTGTGCCGGACGTTCTGGAGACCGTACGGACCAGCATCGTGACCGTGGTGCCCGAGATCGGCCCGGCGGAGGTGACCCGGGAGGCGTCCATGGCGGACCTGGGGTGCAACAGCATCGACCGGGCCGAAGTGATCGCCCTGACGCTGGAGCAGCTCGGCATCTCCGTGCCGGTCGCCGATTTCCAGGGGCTCCCCGACATCGGAAGCCTGGTCGACCTGCTGCGGAAGCACCTGTGATGCGCGTGGCCGAGGCCGCGGCGGTCATCACGGGGACGGGGGTGCGCACCCCCGTCGCCGACGACACCGGATCCTTCGAGGCGGCCTTGCGCGAGGGCCGCACCGGGACCGTCCGGTGCCCCGACGCCGCGCCGGGCGAACCCGCGGTCACCGCGGAACTGGCGGACTTCGAGCTCGCGGCGGCGCTGGAGCGGCGGTGCGGTCTGCCCGGACGGCTGCGGCGGCAGGCGCTGCGGACCGCCCGTCGCGCCCCTCTGGGTGTGCAGGTGGCCGTGGCGACCGCCTTCGAGGCATGGGAGCGTGCCGGGCTCGGCGAAGGCGTCCCGCCACCGGACCGCGTCGGCCTGGTCGTGGCCGGCAGCAACCTCACCGGGGGCTATGCGGAGCGGCTGTACCCGAAGCTGCGGTCCGGCCGCTCCCACGTCCCCGGCCGCGCCGCGCTGCACCTGCTCGACACCGACCATGTCGGTGTACTGAGCCAGGTGCTCGGCATCACGGGCGAGGGCTGCACCGTGGGCGGCGCCTCCGCCAGCGGGAACGTCGGCATCATCACCGGCGCCCGGCTGCTGGCGCTGGGGGCCGTCGACGTCTGCCTGGTCGTCGGCGCCGTCTCCGAACTGTCCGAGCTGGAGCGGCAGGCGCTGTTCAACCTGGGCGTGATCGCGGACGGCGGCGACGGCACGGGCCCCGCCGTGTGCGCGCCCTTCGACGAGGACGGCACCGGGACCGTCCCCGGCCAGGGCTGCGCGGCCCTGGTGCTGGAGACGGAGGAGTCGGCCCGCCTGCGGGGGGCGCCCGTCGTGGCCGCGGTCGCCGGCTACGGCCTCGCCCTAGACGGCAACAGCCTCGCCGATCCGGACGAGGACGGCGAGTTCAGGGTGATGGCGGCGGCGCTGCGGATGGCCGGTCTGTCTCCCGAGGAGATCGACTACGTCAATGCCCACGGCACCGGTACCGTGCTGGGCGACCGCACCGAGGCCGCGGCCCTGCGGCGGCTGTTCGGGGCCGGCCCCGGCGGGCCGCTGATCAATGCCACCAAGGCGCTCACCGGCCACTGTCTGCACGCCGCGGGGGTGGTGGAGGCTGTCGCCACCGTGGTGCAGATGAGGAGCGGGTTCGTCCACCCCAACGTCCATCTGCGCCGGCCCGTCGAACCGGCCCTGCGGTTCGCCGGTCGGGGCGCCGAGCCGGCGGACGTCTCCTACGCCCTGTCGAACGGCTTCGGATTCGGCGGTGTCGGGACGTCCGTCCTGTTCGCGGGCCGGGCCCGATGACCGCCCGGCAACGGAAGGAAGGCACCAGCGTGGGAGAGACGTGGACCACGGACAGCGCCGGGGCGGACACCGTCGGCGTCCGGCTGTTCTGCTTCGCGCACGCGGGCGGCGGAGCGGCCGCCTTCCGGCCCTGGCAGCGGCGTCTGGCCCCCTCGGTCGACGTGCGCCCCGTGCTGCTGCCCGGCCGGGAGACGCGCCTGAGGGAGAAGCCGTACCGTCGGATGGCCGAGCTGCTCGGACCGCTGTGCGACGGCCTCCTGCCGCTGCTGGACCGCCCCTTCGCGCTCTTCGGGCACAGCCTGGGGGCGGCGGTCGCCTACGAGACGGCCAGAGAGATCACCGCGCGCGGCTGGGGCGAGCCCCTGCACCTGTTCGTCTCCGCCCGCCGCGCCCCGCACCTGCCCGCCCGCCTCCCTCCCCTGCACGACCTGCCGGAGGAGGAGTTCCTGACCGCCGTGGCCCGTATGGGCGGAACGCCGCCGGAGATCCTCGAACACCCCGGCCTGCTGAAGGCGTTCGCCACCGCGCTGCGGGCCGACTTCGAGATGCACGAGACCTATGTGCCCCTGCCCGGGGGACTGCTGTCGTGCCCGGTGACGGCACTCGTCGGCGCCCGGGACCCCCAGGTCGGAACCGACGAGATGGCGGGCTGGCGGGACACGACGCGCGGTGCCTTCGCCCTGCGGGTCGTGGAGGGCGACCACTTCTACCTCAGGGAGGCCGCCGGCGAACCGCTCGCGACGATCCGCGACGAGCTGGGTGCCGTCGCCCGGCCGTGTGACCACCGCTCACCCACGAGACCACCGAACGACACGCCACACCCAACCAAGGAGAAACAGATGTCGACCCTCGACCTGTCGGGCTGCCACCCCATCTTCGTGCGCCAGATCGAATGCCTGCAGAACAAGGACATCGACGGGCTGATGGAGACCTACCATCGGGAGGCGACCGTCGTCCGCTTCCAGGGCATCCTCAACGGCTTCGACGAAATCAGGGACACCTTCGGCCGGTACATGGACATTCAGGCCAGGTACGAGCGGCTGCTGGAGTACACCCACAGCGAGGACACCATCTTCATGCGCGCGGTGATGAGCGTACGGGGCGAGCAGGAACTCGGGTTCGGAGCCTATGTACTGCGCGACGGACTGATCTGGAGGCAGGTGGCGGGAATCGAGGGTGGTATGCGCGACTGGTTCGCGCAGAACGGATCGACAGGGCATGCTGAGGGGCGGCCCGAGGCGCCCGGCGGGCGCCGCTGAGGAACATGGCAACTGCCAGTATCTGTAAGGGGAAGAGAATGGGTCAGAACGCCACCGGCACCCGGGTTCTGAAGAGCTGGGACGAGAAGGACTTCACCGAGGCCGACGGCAGGAAACTGACGAGCTCGGCCATCGCGTACTCCTACACCGGGGCCATCGAGGGCGACGGGGTACAGCAGTACGTGATGTTCTACCGCACGGAGGACTCCACGACGTTCGTCGGGCTGGAGCAGATCGTGGGACGCCTCGACGGCAGGTCCGGCAGTTTCGTGCTCCAGCACACCGGCGAGCTGACCGGGGACACGGCCGAGGTCACCTGGACCGTCGTGCCCGGCTCCGGCACGGGAGAGCTGGCCGGGCTGACGGGCACGGGGGGCTTCACCGCCACCCACGAGGAGGCGGGCAACGCCACCTACCGGCTCGACTACTCCTTCGAGTGAGCCGGCCGGACCGGCCGGCCGCGCAAAGTTGAGCAGAATCCGGGGCGTCCGCTGACGAGGATAGCCGCCGGGCACTCCGCCCGGCGGCCCCTCGTTGGACGTAAAGGACGCGCCATTGGAAGCGAACCTGCCGACGTCGTATCCCGTCCCGCGCACGTGCCCGCTCGATCCGGCGCCCGTGTTCGGCAATCTGCGCGAGAACCGCCGGCTGCACCGCGTCCGTCTGGACTTCGACGGAAGTGAGGTGTGGCTCGTCACCCGCCACTCCGACGCCCGTGCGGTGCTCTCCGACGAACGGTTCAGTTCCGATTTCTCCCGCGAGGGCTTTCCCGCGCGTATGACGGTTCAGCCGCCGGGGCCTGGAACGTTTATCCGCATGGATCCCCCGGAGCACAGCAGGCTGCGCCGAGCCGTCGTCGACGAATTCAAGAGGAAACGGGTGGAGGCACTCCGCCCTGCGGTACAGACGATCGTCGACGACCTGATCGATGCCATGCTGAAGAGCGGTTCTTCCGCGGACCTCGTGCAATGCATCGCCCTTCCGCTGCCGACCCTGGTCATCTGTGAACTCCTCGGTGTTCCCTATGCCGACCGGCATTTCTTCCAGGAATGCACCGGGGTCATCGGCGACCACTCCGCCACTCCCGCGCGCCGGCAGGTCGTACGGGACGAACTGCGCGCCTACATCGACCGTCTGGTCGGCCGCAAGACGGAGCACCCCGAGGACGACCTGCTGAGCCGGGTGGCCGCGGAGCGGGACCGTGACCACCTCACCCACGACGAGATCGTCGGCATCGCCACCCTGCTGATGATCGCCGGATTCGAGACGATCGCCAACCAGATCGGCGTCGGCACGCTGACCCTGCTGCGGCACCCGGAGCAGATCAGGGCGCTGCGCGCGGACCCCTCGCTGGTACCGGGTGTCGTCGAGGAGACGCTGCGCCACCAGACGGTGATCGACTACGGGCTGCGGCGGGTCGCCGTGCAGGACGTGGAGATCGCCGGGCAGACCATCCGCGCCGGCGAGGGCGTCGTCGTCGTGCTGGCCTCGGCGAACCGTGACGAGGACGCCTTCCCCGACCCCGACCGGCTCGATCCACGCCGTGAAGCGAACGAGCATCTGGCGTTCGGCCACGGCCTCCACCAGTGCGTGGGCCAGCTGCTCGCCCGTCTGCAACTGGGCGTGCTGTGGGGCACGTTGTTCACCCGCGTGCCCACCCTGCGGACCGCCGTGCCGCTGGAGGAGATCCCGTTCCGTACCGACATGTTCGTCCACGGCGTCCACGCACTGCCGGTGACCTGGTGACCGGTGCGGCGGCGCAGCCTTCCGCCCGCACCATCCGATCGTCTGGGCGCGCCGCGCTCCGGACCGACGTAAGGAGCCGTTGTGGCCCAGCTTGACGAAGAAGCGCCCCGTCCGGCCGACGCGGGCGGGACGCCCCCGCCCTTCCCGTTCCCGATCAGGTCCGCCCTCGACCCGTCACCGGAGTATGCGCGGCTGCGCGCGGAGAAGCCGGTCAGCCGTGTCACCCTGCCCAGCGGCGACACCGCATGGATCGTGACCCGCTACGAGGACGTGCGGTTCGTCTTCAACGACGCCCGGTTCAGCCGCCAGGCCGCCACCCGCCCCGAGGCGCCCAAGCTGATGCCCGGTGTCGAGGGGGACCCCGACTCCATCGTCAGCAAGGACGCACCCGACCACACCCGGCTGCGCAGGCTCGTCGCCCCCGCCTTCACCGTCCGGCGCATCGAGGGCATGCGGGAGGGCATCCAGAGCACCGTCGACGGGCTGCTGGACGCCATGGAGGAGGCGGGCAAGCCCGGGGACGTGGTCTCCTCGCTGGCCGGACCGCTGCCGATCATCACCATTTGTGACCTGCTCGGGGTGCCTCCGGCGGACCGGGACAGGTTCCGTGAGTGGTCGGACACGATGTTCCGCACCTCGCCCGACGAGCTGGAGACGGCCGTCGCCGCGCGCAACGCGCTGATCGGCTACCTCGCCGCCATGGTTCAGGAACGCCGCGCGAAGCCCGCGGACGACCTGCTGGGCGTCCTGATAGCCGCCCGCGACAACGACGACCGGCTCAGTGAGCGAGAGCTCGTCTCCTTCGCCGGCGGCCTGATCGTCGCCGGCTACGAGACGACCGCCAACCGTCTGGCGAACGCCGTCCTGGTACTGCTGCGCAACCCCGACCAGTTGGAGCTGCTGCGAGCCGATCCGGAGCTGATCGCCGACGCCGTCGAGGAACTGCTGCGCTTCATCCCCGGCGGTGCCGCGGGCGGGCTGATGCGCGTGGCCGTCGAGGACGTGGAGGTCGGGGGAGAGCTGATCAGGGCCGGTGACGGTGTCATCGCCATCACCAACTCCGCCAACCGCGACGAGTCGGTCTGGGATTCCCCCGACCGGTTCGACATCACCCGCAAGCCCGGTTCCCACACCTCGTTCGGCCATGGCATCCACCACTGCGTGGGCGCCCAGCTCGCGCGGCTGGAACTACAGGTCGGCATTGGCACCTTGCTGCGCCGCTTCCCCGGCCTGAGGCTCGCCGTGTCCGAGGCCGAACTCCCCTGGAAAAAGAACGTGGTCATCCACGCCCTGGAGGCGCTGCCGGTCACCTGGTGACGCTCCCGGGACACGGGAACGGGGCCGGGATCTCCTCCCGGCCCCGTTCCCGTGCGCCCGTTCTCCGGGCCGCGGACTCCTCCGCGCGGCTGTCGCGGACTGCTACCCGCGGGTGAGCCGCTGGCTGAAGAACCACTCGTGCCCCTCGTGGTCCTCCACCTTGCACACACGCATGCCCTGCGGCGTGTCCGTCGGAGGGAAGACCGGCTTGGCGCCCGCGGCCTCCGCCCGCTTGTACTGGGCGTCCACATCCTCGACGTCGACCGACACCATCGCGTTCCGGTAGCCGGTGCGGACCGGGGAGCGGTAGTCGTCGCCCGGCCCGGCCAGGTAGACCGGATCGCCGGAGGGCGTCAGCATTTCGGCGTGGAACACCGGACCGTCCGGGTGCGCGAACCGCTCCCGCTCCGTGAACCCGAACGCCTCGCTCAGCCACTCCAGGGCCCGGGCCACATCCTCGTACTTCAGGTATGGGATAGCTGCCATGGAGCCGAGGGTAGGGACGCGCTTCCGTTCCGCCTGGCCAAAGTTGCGCACCCGGAGGTCTTTTCCTGTTCCCGGCGGCTCAGCCGACGACGAGCTCGAAAGGGATCGACAGCCGTCCGCCGAACCGCTCGCCCGTGGCCCGGAACAACCCGGTCAGCGGGGTGCGCACATCGACCGGCCCCCCGCCGCCCAGCGCGGCCAGGTACGTCTTGTGCGCCTCCAGGGACGCCACCGCCTCGTCGACGGCCCCGCTCACGTCCACCGCGTGGGTCGGCTCGGGGGAGCCGATCATGGTGACGTAGCGAACCCCGCCCCACGGCTCCCCGGCCTCGGGGAAGATCCAGCGGTTGCCGGCGTCGGCCACGGCGTCGAGCAGCGCCCGCCCGGCGTTGCGGTGGTCCGCGGTGTTCCACCGCCCGGTGTGCGTGGTGTCCCTGTGGTTGTAGCCGACGACGAGTTGTGGGCGGTGGCGACGGATCGCCGCGGCGATGTCGCGGCGCAGCGCCGTGCCGTACTCGACCACACCGTCGGGGTGGTCGAGGAACTCCACGCTGCGGACCCCCACGATCGCGGCGCTCCTGCGCTGCTCCTCTTCGCGGACCCGGGCGGCCTCCTCCGGGCGCATCCCGTCGATGCCCGCCTCACCGCGCGTCAGCAGCACATAGCCCACCTCCTTCCCGGCGGCCGTCCACGACGCCACCGCGCCGGCGCCCCCGAACTCCATGTCGTCGGGATGGGCGACCACGCACAGGGCCCGCTCGAAATCCATCGGCATCTCGTCCAGCTGCTTCGTCATGTGGGCGACCCTGGCACCCGTGGCGGGCGGCGTCTGCTCTCAAGTGAGCGATTGGCGGAAAATCCCCGGGATGCTCAATGATGCGCAGAGAGGTGGACGCGCCACTGCGTAGGTTCCCCGCGCCAGGCATGGCAGGTGAGGAGGAACCATGACCGAGTCAGAGCGCGCGGTGGCGAGGAGAACGCTTCTGCGGACGGCCGCGGGAATCACCGCCGGCACCGCGATGGTGGGAGCGCTCGCCGGCTGCAGCGACGACGGCGACGGGTCCACGGGGGCGGATGGCGACGGCAAGGGCGGCAGCTCCGGCCCCAAGCGCGGGGGCAGGCTGCGTGCCGCCTTCATCGGCGGCAGCAACGAGACGGCCGACGTCATCAAGGCGGCCAACACCCCGATCGATTACGTGAGGGCACGCGTCGTCTACGACGAGCTGTGCGTGATCGGACCCGACGGCGGTGTGCAGATGCAGCTCGCCGAGAGCATCGAGCCCAACACCGACGGAACCGAGTGGACGATCCGGGTGCGCGACGGGGTGCGCTTCAGCAACGGCCGCAAGCTGGGCATCGACGACGTGCTGTATACCCTGAGCACCCAGATCAAGCAGCAGGCCAACACGGCCCCGCTGCTGGTCGACGTGGACATCGCCAATGCCCGGCGCAAGGACAGCCGTACCGCGGTGCTCCCGATGAAGCGGCCCCACGGGTTCCTGGACCTCGTCTTCACCCAGGGCGTCTTCGTGTTCCCCGAGGGCACCAAGAACTTTGAGAAGGCGCCGGGCAGCGGCCCGTTCCTGCTGGAGAACCACCGCGTCGGGCAGGGCGCACTGCTCAAGCGGAACCCGGACTACTGGAGTGACAAGGGCCCCTTCCTGGATGAGCTGGAGCTGCTGTCCATCGCCGACGGCGAGGCCCGCCTCAACGCCCTGAAGGCCGGGCAGGTCGACTACGCGGCGAGCATCTCCCTGGTGGCCGGCCGCGCCGAGCGCCAGAACGGGCAGATCCAGCTCCTCACCCCGCCCAAGTGGGAGTGGCCCAACTTCGGGGCGATGCTGAAGCGCAACCAGGCCCCCTTCAAGGACGCGCGCGTGGTGGAGGCGCTCAAGTACGCCGTGGACCGCGAGGAGATGGTCAAGAGGGTCACGCTCGGCTTCGGCGAGTTCGGCAACGACCTGTTCGGCAAGCACCTGCCGTACTACGCGGAGGACCTGCCCCAGCGAGAGTACGACCCGGAGCGGGCGAAGAAGCTGCTCAAGGACGCGGGTGCGGAGGACCTCTCGCTGACTATCCGCACCAGCGACTACGAGTACGGCCTCACCGAGGGCGCGGTGGTCCTCGCCGACCAGGTCAAGAAGGCCGGTGTGAAGATCAAGCTCGACAAGGTGCCGGCGGGTGACTTCTTCGCAGACCCGAAGGTCTTTATCGGCGCCCACTTCCAGTCGGCGAACCGCAAGCCCCGGCCGCTGCCCCTGGACGTGCTCTTCTTCTACGGCAGCGAAGCGCTGCTGCCGTTCACGGGCCTCGCCGGCGGCAAGATCGACTCCCTGGTGGACCGGGTGCGCTCCGCCGTCACCGACGAGCAGCGCAGGAGCTCGCTGAGCGACATCCAGCACTACCTCTACGACGAGGGCGGCGACATGGTCTGGGCGAAGGCGCCGGTGCTGGCCGCGGCGATGCCCAAGGTGCACGACGTCAAGTCGCTCGGCTACCCGACCTTCCCCAGCTTCCGAGACGCGTATCTGGCATGAAGACCGCAGCGCACCCTCACGCGGAGCAGACCTCCGCGGGGTGGGGCCCCCTGTGGCGCTTCGTGGGACGGAGGCTGGTCCTGGGCGTCGTCGTGCTGGGCGCCGTCTCCGCGATCGTTTTCACGGCCACCGAGCTCGCGCCCGGCGACGCGGCGACCGCCTCCCTGGGGTCGGAGGCCACCCCGGAGGCGGTCGCCGCGCGCCGTGCGGAGCTGGGCCTGGACCGGCCCGCGGTGGTGCAGTACGCCGACTGGCTGGGCAGCGCCCTCACGGGGGACCTGGGCACCTCCTACGTCTCCGGCGGCTCCGTGGCGGATCTCGTGTTCCCACGCGCCGTCAACTCCCTGGTCCTGGCGGGGATCACCCTGGCCCTCCTCGTCCCGATCGCGGTCGGCCTCGGCGTCTGGGCGGGCCTGCGGGCGAGCGGCGCGGCCGACCGGGGCATCTCGCTGATCACGCTGACGCTGGTCTCGATCCCCGAGTTCGTGACCGGATCGGTGCTCGTCCTGGTCTTCGCCGTCCAGCTGGACTGGCTGCCGGCCGTGTCGGTGATCGGCCCCGGGCAGGGAGTGCTCAGCAATCCCGAGATCCTCGTCCTGCCCGTGATCACGCTGCTGATCGGCTGCATCGCCCACAACACACGGCTGGTACGCGCCGGGGTGACGCAGAGCGCGACGAGCGACGCCGTGGTGACCGCCCGCCTCAACGGCGTGCCCGAGCGCCGGGTCGTACGGAAGTACATCCTGCCCGCCGCCATCCCGCCCGTCATCCCGCTCCTGGCGCGCTACACGGCGCTGCTGGTGGGCAGCGCCCTCGTCGCCGAGACCCTCTTCGGCTTCCCGGGACTGGCCTCCGTGCTCGTCCAGGCGTCCGTGGGACGGGACGTTCCCACGGTGCAGGCGGTCGGCCTGCTGGTGGCCGCACTGACCGTACTGGTGAACCTGGCGGGCGATCTCCTCGGTGTTCTCGTCGACCCCCTGCGGAGGCTTCCGCGATGACCGCGACACACTCCTCTCCCGGCGGATCCGCCGGGTCCCCCCGGGCCGCCGCGCCCGGGCGGCCGGCCCGCAGGAAGCCCGTCGCGGCCGTGCTGTTCGGCCTTCTGGTGCTGCTGGCCCTGTGCGGCCCGTGGCTCGCCCCGCACGATCCGCTCACCGGTGCGGGCATACCGTACGCGCCGGTCAGCGGCGACCACCTGCTGGGCACCGACCACCTGGGCGCGGACGTGCTGAGCAGGGCCCTCACGGGAGGCCGGGTGCTCATCCTGGTCACGCTCGCCGTGCTGCTGGCCGCCTACGCGCTGGGCACCGCGGCGGGCATGCTCGCCGCCTACCGGGGCGGATGGGCGGAGACCCTGGTGATGCGGCTGGCCGACGTGCTTCTGGGCCTGCCGCCGCTGGTGCTCATCGCGGTGATCACCACGGGGACAGGGCCGGGGGTCTTCGGGGTGGCGATCTCGGTGGTGGCGGTGATGCTGCCGGACATCGCCCGGATCGTCAGGGCGTCCGCCGTCCAGGCACTCGCCCACGACTACGTCGAGGTGGCCGTCGCGCGCGGGGAGACGACCCGCTCCGTGCTGTTCCGCGAAGTGCTCCCCAACCTCGCCGTCACCCTGGGCGCCGACGCCGGCGTGCGGTTCGTCGGGGCGGCGTACGCCGTGGCGACCGCGGGCTTCCTGGGACTCGGGGCTCAGCCCCCCACGCCCGACTGGGGGCTGATGATCCTGGAGAACCGCGGCGGACTCGCGCTCCAGCCGCTAGCGGTGCTCGCGCCCAGCGTGATGCTGCTGGCGCTGCTGCTGGCCGCGGGTCTCATGGTCGACGGATTCGGCCCTCTCTCCGCCGTGCGCGGCGCGGTGCGGAGCAGGGCCGCCGTGCGGCAGAGGAGGACCGGGCAGGACCGGGACCGCGAGCTGGCCGGCGCCCGCGAGGACGGCCTGGCCGCCGTGGCGCGCGGACTGAGCCTGACCGTCGCCGAGACCGGCCGCCCTGTGGTCCGCGATGTGGACCTCTCCGTGCCGCGGGGTGCGGTGGTGGCGCTGATCGGGGACTCGGGGAGCGGCAAGACCAGCACCGCGCTGGCCCTGCTCGGGCACACCGCCCCCGGGCTAGAGAAGGAGTCCGGCACCGTCCGGCTGCTCGGAACGGACATCGGCGGCCTGTCCGGGGAGGCGCTGCGCGCGCTGCGCGCCCGGTCGGTGGCGTACGTCGCCCAGGACCCCCGCACTTCCTTGCCCATGCATCTGCGCGTCGGGACCCTGCTGGACGAGCAACTGCGCCTTCTGGGCACCCCCGCCGCGGCACGGCGGGCGAAGGCCGAGGCCGTACTGCGCCGCCTGTCGCTGCCGTCGGACACGGCGTTCCTCTCCCGCCGCCCCCACCAGTTGTCCGGAGGACAGCGGCAGCGGCTGGCCATCGCGGCCGCTCTGGCACGCGATCCGGAACTGCTGGTGCTGGACGAGCCGACCAGCGCCCTCGACCCGGAGAACACTGCGCGCCTGCTCGACGAGGTCGTGGCGCAGTGCCGCGACGCGTCCGCCGCGGTGCTGCTGATCTCCCACGACCTCGCCGCGGTTGCCGAAGTGGCTGACACCGTTGTGGTGATGAGCGAGGGACGGGTGGTGGACTCCGGCTCCGCGGAGCTCCTGCGGAGCCATGTGGCCGGGCAGGGCGGGAAGGACGCGCCGCTCACCCCGCCCCGGCCGAGGGACGGAGCCGGTCCCTCGCAGGAGTCCGTCGCCGGCGGCGATCTGCTGCGCGTCGAGGGCCTGACCGTGGACCGGGGCAGATCGGGACGCGTGCTGTCGGACGTGTCGCTGGCGGTGCCCCCGAGTGGCCGGCTCTGCGTCATCGGGCCCTCCGGCAGCGGCAAGAGCACGCTGCTGCGCGTGATCACCGGCCTGGTGGAGCCCGTCGGGGGCAGGGTGCTGCTGGAGGGCGAGCCGCTGGCACCGGCGCTCGCCCGGCGGGAGCAGGACCAGCTCAGACGGTTGCAGCTGGTGCCTCAGAACCCGTACGACTCGCTCAACCCGCGGCACAGCGTCCGCCGGATCGTCGGCCGCCCGCTGCGGCAGTTCGGCCTGGTCCCCGACGAGGCGGTCGAGCGGGAGACGCAGGCGCTGCTGGCCCGGGTGGGCCTCACCGCCGAGCACGCGGCGCGCCGTCCCGCGGCGCTCTCCGGCGGGGAGCGGCAGCGGGTGGCCCTGGCACGGGCCCTGGCCGCGCGACCGGACGTGCTGCTGTGCGACGAGGTCACCAGCGCCCTGGACCGCAACACCGCGCTGATGGTCCTCGACCTGCTGGACGAGGTGTGCCGCGAGCTGGGGACCGCCCTGGTGGTCGTCACGCACGACCGGATGGTGGTGGACCGGCTGGGCGGCCCGACGGCCGAAGTCGCGGAGGGCCTGCTGGTGCACACGGGAACGGACAAGCCGGCCACGAGCGTGTGACGACACATCAGCGTGAAGCGCCCGGCCGGAGAACCCCGGCCGGGCGCTTCACGTTCCGGGTCAGACCAGTCCGCCGCTCAGGGCCAGGCGCTCCCCGACGTACCTGGCCAGGTTCGGCTGGTTGATGATGATCGAACCCCGGCTGGACTCCAGGAGGCCGGCCTCCCGGAAGCTCTTGAGGAAGTAGCCCACCCGGGACCGCGTCGTGCCGACCATCTCGGCCAGCTCCTCCTGGGTGAGCCGGGCGGATATCACCATGCCCCGGCCGCACCGCTGGCCGAACCGGTGCGAGAGCTGGAGCAGCCTGGCTGCCAGGCGCATCTCGCTCTCCATGGTGACCAGATCGGCGATGATCCGCTGCTGTTCGGCGATACGGTCGGTCAGATGGGCGGTGAAGTTCTCCAGCAGCCCCTCGCGGTCCAGGATCCTCAGCAGCCTCCGATGGGATATGCGGACGAGTTCCGTGTCGGTCATGGCCACGGCCGTGTCGGTGCGACGCGTGTTGGTCAGGCACAGTTCACCGAAGACGTTGCCCGGAAGGTAGAGGTCGAGCAGACATCGCTTCCCGCTCGCGGTGATCATGACCGTTTTGACCTGCCCCGACTTGACGAAGTAGACGTTGCGATCGGTCTCCGCGCAGTTGTACACGTGCTCTCCCCGCAGCACTGTGACACCTCGGAGGTCGTGCTCGTCCTGACGGATCCGGTAGGCGATCCGCTCGGTGAACTTCCTTGCATCCATGAGATATGACGATTGGGTCATGTGGACGTAAGGGGGGATGTGCCCAGGCGACGGGCGCGGCCTGTCCGTCCGAGTGCTGGTCCCCGTTCCAACGCCTGAAGCTCACCCCCTTCCCCCTTCCTTGGATTCGGTCACGGCCAGTGACTGCCAAGCCGGCCGGAATCCTCCAGCCGGTTCTTGCACGGCCGGTCCGGAAAGGACCCGGCCGGGGTGATGCGAACCGTCACGGTTCCCTGCGGCCCCTGGTGGAGGCGGCCGCTGTGGTGTGCTCGATGCCGCTGCACGTCGCGTAGTCCGGAAGCAGCCCTTGGGCCTCGGCTTCGGCGAGCGTGGGGGCGGCACGGTCCCGGTCGGACTGGATAGGCTCCGTATCGGCCGGGACAGGCAGCCCCAGCGCCGGGTCCAGGGCTGAGATGGCCAGTTCGTGCTCGGGCACGTACGCCCGGGAGAGCATGTAGGACACCACGGTGTCGTCCCGCAGGGCGACGAAGGCGTGCCCCACCCCCACGGGCAGGTAGACGGAGCGGAAGTGCCGCTGGTCCAGCAGGACCGCGTCCCACCGCCCGTACGTCGGCGAACCGACCCTGATGTCCACCACGATGTCGAGCGCCTCACCCCGCGCGCAGTACACGTACTTGGCCGTGCCGGGCGGGGTCGCGGTGAAGTGCACGCCCCGCACCACGCCCCGCCGGGACCTGCTGTGGTTGGTCTGGGCCACAGGGAACAGAGGGTTTCCGGTCGCCTCCATGAAGGCCGCCTCCTGGAACGGGGAGACGAAGAGACCGCGCTCGTCGGGGAAGACGCGGGGGGTGAACTCGAAAGCGCCGTCGACGGCGAGTCTTCGTGATCTCATGCCAACTCCGGTGTGGGGGAAGGACCGCGGGCTTCTAGAGCCGGGCCAGGACGTCGCGCAGGGCGTCTATCACCGCCTCCTGCCGGTCACAGGGAAGGGAGGGGTACATCGGCAGGGAGAAGATCTCGTCCGCGAGCCTCTCGGTCACCGGGAGGGAACCCCTGCCGTACCCCAGGTGGGAGAACCCGTCCATGGTGTGGACCGGCCATGGATAGCTGATGTTGAGCTCGATGCCGCGGACCCTGAGCTCCTTGAGGATGCGGTCGCGCTGCGGATGGCGCACCACGTAGAGGTAGTACACGTGGTCGTTCCCCTCGACCGTGCGCGGCAGCACGAGGCCGGTGTCTGCCAGGCCCTCGTCGTAGCGGCGGGCGACGGCCCGGCGGGCGTCGACATAGGAGTCGAGCCGCCGGAGCCTGCGGCGCAGGATCTCCGCCTGGACCTCGTCGAGCCGCGCGTTGTGCCCGGGGGTCTCGACGACGTAGTAGCGGTCCTCCATGCCGTAGTAGCGCAGCCGCACCAGCTTCCGGGCCACCTCGTCGTCCGAGGTCAGCACGGCTCCCGCGTCCCCGTAGGCGCCCAGCACCTTCGTCGGGTAGAAGGAGTACGCCGCCGCGTCCCCGATGGCCCCGGCCTGCCGGCCGCGGTGCCGGGCACCGTGCGCCTGGGCGCAGTCCTCCAACAGGGCCAGCCCGTGACGTGCGGCGATCCGCTCCAGCGGGGCCATGTCGACGCACTGCCCGTACAGGTGGACGGGCAGCAGACAGCGGGTGCGGTCGGTGACCGCGGCCTCCACCTGGCCGGTGTCCATGAGGTAGCTGTCGGCGTGGACGTCGACGAACACGGGGGTGGCCCCCACCGCGTCGATGGCCACCACCGTGGGGGCCGCCGTGTTGGACACGGTGACAACCTCGTCCCCGGGCCGCACGCCCAGGGCCTGGAGGGCCAGTTTGATGGCGTTCGTGCCGTTGTCGACGCCGACGCAGTGCCGTACGCCGTGCCAGGCCGCGAATTCCCGCTCGAAGCCACGCATGCTCTCGCCGAACACCAGCCTGCCGGAGCGGAACACCGTGTCGACGGCGTCGAGGATGTCCTCGCGCTCGGTCTCGTATTCCAGCAGGTAGTCCCATACCCGGGTCGTCATCCGCGGTCCGTCCCTTCGCGTGCGATGGTGGCGACAGAAACCCTCAGAACTCTTCCGCCATGGCGGCGACCGTGCGGTCCAGCGCCTCGTACAGCGCAATCCGGGGGGACCAGCCGGTGGCCGCCCGGAAGAGGGACGAGTCGATGGTCACGTCGGCGAAGTCGGTGGCGGGGGCGTGCGCGGGCGGCTCGACGGACACCACGGGAACCGGCTGCCGCCCGGTGCGCTCGGCGACGATCCGTGACACGGCCCGGAACACGTCCCCGAGCCGGTCGCCCCGCCCCGCACCCAGGAGCCAGTGCCGTCCGACGAGTTGCTCGGGCCGGTCGACCGCGGCCAGGAAGGCGTCCGCCACGTCCGACACGTGCACCAGGTCCCGCTTGACGGTGCCGTCGTGCCACATGGTGAGCGGCTCTCCGGTGAGCGCGCGCCGGATCATCGCCGACACCACGCCCCGGTCCCTCGCCCACGGCGCGTAGGGCTCACCGAAGACCGTCGGCAGGCGCAGGCTCACACCCCGCACCACTCCCTCGGCGCTGGCGGCCATGAGGAGCTCCTCGGCGGCGAGCTTCTGCCGGTCGTACTCCGTGGCGGGCCGGTCCCGTTCGGTGCCGTCGATCACGTCCCGCGGCGGCACCCCCACCTGTGAGGCGGCGCCGGCGTAGACGACCAGCGGGGGCGGGCCCGCGGAGCGTTCCGCGCGCAGGACCCCGAGGAGCTCCCGCATGATCCCGACGTTCACCCGCTCGCTCTCCGGGTCGCTCTCGGCCGCCCGCCACCCGCCGCTGTGGGTCACGAGGCAGACCACCACGTCGGAACCCGCCACCGCCCCGGCGACCGCACCGGACGCCAGGTCGGCCCGGCACACCTCGACCGCGGCGGACCCGCGCGGTACGGCGCTCGGCCTGCGGGCCACCGCCCGCACGCGGTAAGGACGCGGGGCCAGGGCGGCCAGCACCGCAGAGCCGACGAATCCGGAGGCGCCGAGAACGGTGACGACCCGCCCGGCGTGGGCTGCGCCACGGGCTGTCACGGCGCTGAGCTCCACCGCGACCGGTCGAGGGAGACGGGTTCGGAATACACGGCAAGCGTGTGCCCGGGTGCGCCTGCCAGGCAAGGACGGTGGACAGAGACGTCCCCGTATGGCCGTCGGCCCCGGCGGACATCACTGCCGGTATGACCGCGCACTGGATACCGCCCCACTGTGGCCCCCGTTCCCCCTGTGCACCCCGGTGCTCGTGTGGCAGGCGATTCGTGGCCCTGACGCCCGCTGTTTGTATCGTAGCCATGGCGTCTCTATGACAACGCTCACTTTTGAGCGGCAGCCGTGGAGTTCATGACCGCCATCCCGTGGAGGAGTCGGGGGTCCGATCCCCGGGCGACCGGCTGGAGCGGTTGTCCCGTGAACTGCCCCGAGTTTCGTAGAGTCCGGTCTTGATTGGTTCAGGCGGACCGCGTGGCTCGTTCCTGGCTCCGCCAGAAGGCTTCCTCGTACTCGGCAG
>NZ_JBIWJA010000018.1:0-152053 GCF_044764905.1 Streptomyces sp. NPDC093586
GGGGGGGGGCCCGCCCGGGGGGGGGGGGGGGCCGCGGGGGGGGGGGGGGGGGGGGGGGGGGGGGGGGCGGGCCCCCCCCCCCGGGGGGGCGCCCCCCCCCCCCCCAGGACCCTGGTGCCGGCGGAGGTGTCAGGGGATGGGGCGGTGGACGTTCTGCCGGGTGCTCGGGCCGGGTGTCGCGTCCGCGATCCAGGGGTTCTGGCCCGACGGGTCGATGACGCCCTGTTCCAGCCACTCGTAGGCGCCGCCCAGGACGCCCTTGACGACCTTGCGGTCGAGGTCGTCGGTGTTGGTCCACAGGCGGCCGAAGAGTTCCTCGACGCGGATGCGGGCCTGGCGGCAGAAGGCGTCGGCGAGCTGGTAGGCCTCGCGGCCGTGGTCGCCCTTCGCGCGCAGGTGCTCGGCGCGGACGCAGGCGGCGCTCATGGCGAACAGCTCGGCGCCGATGTCGACGACGCGGCCCAGGAAGCCCTGCTTGGTCTCCATCCGGCCCTGCCAGCGGGACATGGCGTAGAAGGTGGAGCGGGCGAGCTTGCGGGCGGTGCGTTCGACGTAGCGCAGGTGCCCGGAGAGGTCGACGTGGCCCGTGGGGTGGAAGTCGCCGTAGGAGCGAGGGAGGTGTCCCGGTCCCGCGACCAGTTTCGGCAGCCACTTGGCGTAGAAGACGCCCGCCTGGGCGCCCGCCCTCGCCTTGTCGGACAGGGACTTGTCCGGGTCGATCAGGTCGCCGGCGACCGAGAGGTGGGCGTCGACGGCCTCGCGGGCGATCAGCAGGTGCATGATCTCGGTGGAGCCCTCGAAGATGCGGTTGATCCGCAGGTCGCGCAGCATCTGCTCGGCGGGGACCGCGCGCTCGCCGCGGGCTTCGAGGGAGGCCGCGGTCTCGAAGCCCCGGCCGCCGCGGATCTGGACCAGCTCGTCGGCCATCAGCCAGGCCATCTCGGAGCCGTAGAGCTTGGCGAGGGCGGCCTCGATGCGGATGTCGTTGCGGTCCTCGTCGGCCATCTGGGAGGAGAGGTCCACGACGGCCTCGAGGGCGAAGGTGGTCGCGGCGATGAAGGAGATCTTGGAACCGACCGCCTCGTGCAGGGCGACCGGCTTGCCCCACTGCTCGCGCGCCGCCGACCACTCGCGGGCGATCTTCAGGCACCACTTGCCGGCGCCGACGCACATGGCGGGCAGCGAGAGGCGGCCGGTGTTCAGGGTGGTCAGGGCGATCTTGAGGCCGGCGCCCTCGGGGCCGATGCGGTGCGCGGCGGGCACGCGGACCCGGTGGAAGCGGGTGACGCCGTTCTCCAGGCCGCGCAGGCCCATGAAGGCGTTGCGGTTCTCGACGGTGATGCCCTCGGAGGACGCCTCCACGACGAAGGCGGTGATGCCGCCCTTGTGGCCCTCGCTCTTCGGGACGCGGGCCATCACGACGAGCAGGTCGGCGACGACGCCGTTGGTCGTCCACAGCTTCACGCCGTCGAGGACGTAGTCGTCGCCGTCCGGTACGGCCGTGGTCGCGAGGCGGGCCGGGTCGGAGCCGACGTCCGGCTCGGTGAGCAGGAACGCCGAGATGTCGGTGCGGGCGCAGCGCGGCAGGAACGTGTCCTTCTGCTCCTGGGTGCCGAACATCTTCAGCGGCTGCGGCACGCCGATCGACTGGTGGGCGGAGAGCAGCGCGCCGATCGCCGGGTTCGCGGATCCGACCAGGGCGAGGGCCTTGTTGTAGTAGACCTGGGTGAGGCCGAGTCCGCCGTACTTGGTGTCGATCTTCATGCCGAAGGCGCCCAGCTCCTTCAGCCCCGTGATCACCTCGTCGGGGATCCGCGCGTCGCGTTCGACGACGGACCCGTCGATCTTCGTCTCGCAGAAGTCGCGGAGCTTGGCGAGGAACTCCTCGCCGCGCTGGACGTCCTCGTCGGCCGGGACCGGGTGGGGATGGAGGAGGTCGAGGCGGAAGCGGCCGAGGAACAGCTCCTTGGCGAAGCTGGGCTTGCGCCAGTCCTGTTCCCGGGCAGCCTCCGCCACCTGGCGGGCCTCACGCTCGGTGACGGTGGGTCGGGAGGAAGGGGTGGGTGGAGCGGACATGAGGCTCACCTCGCCGCGAATCGGCATCGAAGGGAGGTACGGCCGCGAAGTCCCCGACGGGCGAACTCGCGGGCGTACGTTACTAGTCGGTGCTACCCGATCGTGTGTACCCGTTCCGGGGCGTACCCACCACCCCTCGTGCCGCCGTTCGGCCGATGGCCGTCGGCGCGAGAGGATGGGCGGGAGGCCGGGGAGACAGTGGGAAGGAAAGAAGCTGTCGAAGCGCTTCGACGACCTATGGACACCCACTGCCGCTGGGACTACTGTCGAACCACCCTCACCCGCCCTTGCCCACCCCGCGCGCTGTCGAAGCGCTTCACAAAGCTTGGAGAGCTGGATGGTCACCCTCGCCGAGGTCGCCCAGCACGCCGGAGTCTCGGCGAGCACGGTGAGCTATGTCCTCAGCGGCAAGCGGTCCATCTCCACCACCACCCGGCAGCGGGTCGAGGAGAGCATCCGGACGCTCGGCTACCACCCGAACGCCGGCGCCCGCGCCCTGGCCAGCAGCAGGTCGAACATCATCGCGCTGATGATCCCGCTGCGCACGGACATGTACGTGCCGGTGATGATGGAGATCGCCATCGCGGTCGCGACCAGCGCACGCGCCCACGGATACGACATCCTGCTGCTCACGGGCGAGGAGGGGCCCGACGCGGTGCGCCGCGTCACCGGCAGCGGTCTCGCCGACGCGATGATCCTCATGGACGTCGAACTCGACGACGAGCGGCTGCCGTTGCTGCGCGGCACCGACCAGCCCTCCGTGCTGATCGGCCTGCCCGCCGACACCACCGGCCTGACCTGCGTCGATCTCGACTTCCGGGCGACCGGTGCGCTGTGCGTGGAGCATCTGGCGTCGCTGGGGCACCGCGACATCGCTGTCATCGGTGAGGCGCCCGCCGTCTACGAACGGCACACGGGCTTCGCCGAGCGCACCCTCGACGGGCTGCGCACCCGCGCGCGCGAGCTGGGGCTGCGGCTGCTGCACCGGCCCTGCGAGGGCGGCTACGACGCGATGTCCGCGACCCTCGCCCGCGTCTTCGACGAACGCCCCGGCACCACCGGATTCGTCGTCCAGAACGAGTCGGCGGTCGAGCCGCTGCTCGCCCTGCTGCGCCAGCAGGGCCGGGCCGTGCCCGAGGACGTGTCGGTGGTCGCGATCTGCCCCGAGCAGGTCGCCTCCCAGGCCTCGGTGCGGCTGACCTCGGTCGCCGTGCCGGCGCAGGAGATGGGCCGGCACGCCGTGGAGCAGCTCGTCGCCAAGCTCGACGGGCGCGGCAGCGAGGAGGTCGTGCTGCTCGCGCCGGAACTGACGGTGCGGGCCAGCTCGGGGCCGGCACCGGTCCGGCCGTAGGCAGCGCCCTCCCGGCGCGGGATGGCCGTGACGGTCGACGCTCCGCTGGAGCGCGTCCCGCTGGCCCGCTGTGCCTGCGGAACGGGTGCGGCTGCCGGGCGCGGGGAGGGGCCGGTCCCGGGTGGGGCCGGCCCCTCGGCCGTGGTGTGTGGTGCCGGGGAGGCCCACGGCCCCGCTACCGCGCCTTGACGCCGATGACGCGGTCCTCTCCGGCGACGAGGTCGAGCGCTTCGGTGCCGGCGGGGGTCCTCAGTTCGACGCGGTGGGTGCGGTCCGGACGCAGGACGGCCGTCGCGCTCCCGTCCGGCGACCAGGTGAGGTCGAGCACCGCTCCGAACCGGGTGCGTACGCCCTTGAGCTCGCCCTCGGGGCAGTCCGCGGGGAGAGCCGGGAACAGGACGAGCCGGCCGGGGGTGGACTGCACGAGCATCTCGATGAGCACGGCCGGGAGGGCGTGCGCGGCGTCGGCGTTGTAGACGTCGCGGTGGGGGTAGTGCGCGCTCATCAGGGACGCGTGGAAGTAGTCGCCGTCGAGCACCCGGCCGAGGGCGTGGGCGACGTGGGCGCCGTCCCGGAGCCGGGCGGCGACCAGGGCGTGGTGGAGGTGGCCGTGGGCCGAGTCGTTCTCGGCGCCCCGCAGCCGGAGGGCGCGGTGGGCGGCCTCGGCGAGTTCGGGGGTGTCGTAGGGGGTGATCTCGTCGAGCGGCCAGACGCCGTAGAGGTGGCTGAGGTGGCGGTGGTCGTAGGTGTCCGTCAGGCCGGGCCGGGCCCACTCGGCGAGGGCGCCGTCGGCGTTGATCCGGTGCGGCGGGAGCCGGTCGGCGAGGGCCCGCCAGCGGTCGGCGTGCTCGGGGTGGTGGTCGGCGGCGGTCAGCAGGGCGTGCCGGGCGGCGGAGAGGTCCATGGCCGCGTCGACCGTGCCCCAGCTCGCGTTCGCGGGCCGGTTCTCGGGCGAGTAGGAGGGGACGACGGCGAGGCGGCCGTCGCTGTCGGTGCGGGTGAGGAAGTCCTCGTAGAACAGGGCGGCTTCGGCGAGTGCGGCGACGGTGCGCGGGTCACGGGTGCCGTACGTCTCGTCGTGGTCGACGAGGGGCTTGAGCAGCCAGTCGGCGCCGGCCGTCCACAGGTGCAGGGGGTATTCGCGGCTGAAGTGGTACGTGTGGCCGGACTCGCCGTCGGTGTGGGAGGGCGCGACGATGCCGCGGGTGCCGAAGATCGCGCGGGCGTTGTCCCGCCAGTCGGGCAGCTGGCGGTGGACCAGGGCCGCGTGCGCCTCGGTGACCTCGGGCAGGGCGGCCGCGGCGGCGGAGGCGGTCTGGAGGTTGAGGTTGGCGTTGGTGGTGAACGCCCCGGACCAGGCGGTGTCCCAGTCGCCGGTCCACAGGCCGGTCAGGCGGGGCGGGAGCAGTCCGCTGGCCGACAGGAGGTGATAGCGGCCGGCGGCGAAGAGGCGCTCCAGGAGGGCCGCGCCGCGGGGTCGTGCCAGCAGGACCGAGCCCGGCAGGGCGCGTTCGGCGGGGTCGGCGGCGAGGTCGAGGGTGACGCGGTCGTAGGCGGTGCGGTGCCGGGCGAGGTGACGGGCGAGGAGGGCGTCGTACGGGGTGCCGGGCGGTCCGTCGCGCAGGGGCGTGTCCTGCCCGTCGTCCGGGGTGCCCTCCTGCCCGTCGTCCGAGGTGCCGGGCGGTCCGTCGGGGAAGGTCCCGTCCGCCAGGTCGCGCAGGGCGCGGCCCTCGGCGGTCACGTCCAGTTCCCCGGTGTGCCGGCGCACCCGGGTGAGGAGCAGGACCTCCGTGGCGCCCTCGACGAGCACGCCCGGCGGTACCAGCTTCGTGGTGCCGCCGGTGACGGCGACCAGGGTGACGCCGGTGTACCCCAGGTCGCTGCCGGGGTAGCGGGCGCGCAGGCTCAGCAGGGCGCCCCCGGGGGTGAGGACGGCGCCGTGGCCGACGCCCAGACCGGCGGGGGCGCCGGGGAGGCGGGGGTCGAGGGAGATGTCGAGGGTGAGGTGCGGGGCGGTGACCTGCTGGACGATCACGTCGTCGGCGCGGGAGACGAAGACGCGGCTGGCCCACGGGGAGCGGACGGCGGTCGCCTCGCCGGTGGCGAAGTCGACGGAGCGGCGGTAGCGGTGGCCGGTGTCGTCGGGGGGCCGGTTCAGCCGGATCTGGAACGCCGGGTGGAAGGGCCGCACCCATTGCAGCGGGCGGCCGTCGGTGAATTCCTCGGCGGCACGCACATCGCCCGCCAGCAGGCGGTCCTGGAGCGCGGGGAGCCGGGCGGCGAGCTGCGGCGGCCGGCGGTGCTCGTCGCCGCCGGGGCGGACGAGGGTGTGGTGGGTGACGACGATCCGGTCGGCCTGCGGGTCGCCGAACACCAGGGCGCCGTGGTGGCCGTTGCCGCTGAGGAAGGCGTCCTCCCAGCGGGCGGCGGGCTCGGGCTCCCAGGTGCCGTGCACGGGCCCGCCGGTCATGAGGCCGGCTCCGTCAGGACCGCCACGCCGTAGCGGCCGAGGGTGACGCGGCCGGTGACGTCCGTCTCGGCCAGCAGGTCGTGGTGGGAGCCCGGGACGTCGACGGTGACCGGCTCGCGGCCGTGGTTGAGGAGGAACAGCAGGTCGCCGCGGCGTACCGCCTCGACCGCGGCCGGGAGGCCGTCGAGCACCGGGCGGGCGCCCGCGTCGGCGGCGACGCGGGCGAGCAGGTCGCGCAGCGCCTCCGGTTCCGGCAGGGTCGAGACGTACCAGGCGCGGCCCTTGCGCAGGACGGCCGGGAGCCCGTCCAGCTCACCGCCCTTGTACGGGATCGTCTCGTCGGCGGTGCCGTCGGGCTCGATCTCCTCCGACCACAGGGTGCCCCGGAAGCCGTCGCAGGCGGCCGTCTCGTCCGTCTCCAGGGGCCACCACTCGTGCAGGACGCGGATGCCGAACAGGTCGCGCAGCCGGGCGTCCATGGCGCCGGGCCTGATCCGGTCGTCCTGGTCGGCGATGCCGGTGAGGAAGCCGCAGACGAGGGTGCCGCCGCCGCGGACGTAGGCGAGGAGGTTGTCGACCGCCGCGTCCGTGAGCGCGTAGAGCTGCGGCACGACGACCGCCCGGTAGGGGGTCAGGTCGTGCTCGGGGTGGGCGAAGTCGGTGGTGAGGTGGGCCTCCCACAGGGCCCGGTGCCAGGCGTGCAGGACGTCCGGGTAGTCGAAGCGGGCGGAGGGGCGGCCGTCCTGGGAGCCGGCCCACCAGGAGTGCCAGTCGTGCAGGACGGCGACGTCGGCCGTGGTCCGGGTGCCGGCCACCTGCGGGCCGAGCTTCGCGAGGTCGGCGCCGAGCCGCTTGACCTCCTGGTACGTACGGCCCCGCTCCCCCGCGTGGCCGAGCATCCCGGAGTGGAACTTCTCCGCGCCCTGCCTCGACTGGCGCCACTGGAAGTAGCAGACGGCGTCCGCGCCGCGCGCCACGGCCTGGAGGGACCACAGGCGGTTCAGGCCGCGCGGCTTGGGGTGGTTCGCGCCGCGCCAGTTGACCGGTCCGGCCGCCTGTTCCATGAGCATCCACGGGCCGCGCGCCTGCGAGCGGGTCATGTCCTGGACGAGGGCGCCGTGCTGGGCGCCGAGCGGGTCGCGCGGGTCGGGGTAGAGGTCGACGGAGACGACGTCCTCCTCCTCGGCCCAGCGCCAGGCGTCCTGGCCGTGCCACAGCGGCATGAAGTTGGTGGTGACCGGAAGGTGCGGGGTGTGGCGGCGGACGATGTCGCGTTCGGCGGTGAAGCACTCCAGGAGCATGTCGGAGGTGAAGCGGCGGAAGTCCAGGACCTGGGTGGGGTTCTTCAGGTAGTGGGCGCGGCGGGCCGGGAGGATCTCCTCCCAGTCGCCGTAGCCCTGGCTCCAGAATGCGGTGCCCCAGGCGGTGTTGAGGGCGTCGAGGGTGCCGTACCGGTCCTGGAGCCAGCGGCGGAAGCGGGCGGCGGCCTCGTCGCCGTGGTCGAAGGTGCAGTACTCGTTGTTGATGTGCCACATCGTGAGGGCGGGGTGACCGGCGTAGCGGGCGGCCAGGGCCTCGGTGATGGCGGCGGCGTGGCGGCGGTAGGCGGCGCTGGAGTGCGAGAAGTGCTGCCGGCCGCCCCACCACTCGGTGCGGCCGTCCTCGTCGCGGGGCAGGGTGTCCGGGTGGAGGCGGCCGAGCCAGGGTGGGGGCGAGGAGGTGGGGGTGGCGAGGACGACGCCGATGCCGTGCGCGTGCATCAGGTCCATGAGGCGGTCCAGCCAGGCGAAGTCGTGGACGCCGGGCCGGGGTTCGAGTTTCGACCAGGAGAAGACGCCGAGGGTGACGGAGTTGACGCCGGCGGCCTTCATCAGCCGGACGTCCTCGTGCCAGGTCTCCTCGGGCCACTGCTCGGGGTTGTAGTCGCCTCCGAAGAGGACGCGGTCGCGGGTGACGTCCGCGAGGCTCGGTGTCATCTGGGCTCTCCGTACTGGATGCCGCGCCCGTTGGTGGCGAGGTAGACGCGGCCGTGGACGCGGGGGTCGCCGGTGATGGTCTCGCCGGTCCAGCCCCACTGGTGCTGGTCGTCGTTGATGCGCGTCCAGGTCCGCGCCTCGTCGTCGGAGCGGTGGACGGCGGTGCCGGCGCCGGTGGAGCCGACCTGGTAGATCGCCGGGTAGCCGGCGCCGTCGGCGGCCTTGCCGAAGCCGAGGGTGTGGGAGGAGCGGCAGCTGGTGACCCTGGTGAAGGTGGCGCCGCCGTCGGTCGAGCGGTGCAGGCCGTTCTCCTTGGCGCTCAGCCACAGGTCGCCGGACCGGCCGGGTGCCGCGGCCAGCTTGAACTGGCTGTCGCCGGAGGGAAGTCCGGTGGCACGTGCGGTGAAGGTGCGGCCGCCGTCGGTGCTGGCGAGCAGGACCCCCGCGTCCGTGTCGTAGGCGTAGAACAGCGCCGGGTCCACCGGGTCGGCGACCGGCACGGCGCCCTTCGGGAAGGAGGGGACCTCGCTCCAGGTCGTGCCGTTGTCCGCCGAGCGGTGGGCCGGGTACCTGGTGCCGTCCCAGTGGACGAAGGACCACAGGAGCACGCCGCCGTCGGCGTTGACGGCGATCGGTCCGGGCGCGTCCTTGGCGAGGGCGGGCTGGGACGCGAAGGGCGCCCAGGTCCGGCCGCCGTCGCGGGAGTACGCGCCGTTGCCGTGGTCGCCCCAGCCCGTGCGGACGACGTACGCCGGTCTGCTCGCCGCCTGTGCGAGGCCCGTCGCCGATCCGGTCACGGGGTTGGTCGCCATGCCGCGCGCCGGGGACGAGGTGAGCCGCTCGTGGTACATCACGCCGATGTCCCGCGAGCCGCTGAGCAGGTGCGCCCCGCCGGCCGGGGGTGAGATCAGCTGGGTCACGGACGACTCCTCCAGGCCGCGGATCCGCGGGGCCCAGTGGCGCAGGTCGCGGGTGGCGTAGAGGGTGGCGCCGGTGCCGTACACGACGTGTCTCGCGTCGTACGGGTCGACGGCGACGGCCTGGATCCACCAGCCGAACTTGGGCCGGTCCTCGCCCCATTCGAGGTAGGGCGTCTCCGACACGTCGAGGACGGCGGAGTCCTTGAGGGACGTCCAGGTGCGGCCGCCGTCGGTGGTCCGGAACAGGGTGTCGACCAGCGCCCACCGGTTGTTGGTGGAGACGACGACGGTGCCGGGGCGGCGGGCGTCGACGGCGACGCCGCCGTAGCCGAAGGTGTCCGTGGAGCCGTCGCCGGTGGTGCCGCCCGGCCGGACGGGCGTGACGTCGGTCCAGCGGCCGTCCGTGGTGCGCAGCTTGTGCACGCCGCCGGTCGACTGTCCGTTGGGGCCGGGGGCGTCGGCGTACGTCACGTACAGCTCGCGGGCGTGACCGTCGTACGCGGCGCGGACCGGGACCCTGGCCGCGGTGCCGGAGGGCTGTCCGGGGACGGCCTCCCAGGTGCGTCCGTCGGCCGTGCGGAACAGGTTCGGCGCGGTGCCGTCGGCGTCGCCCCAGCCGGCGTAGACGGTGCGGCCGGCGGCCACGAGGAGGGTGACGCCCTGGCCGCCGGCGGCCGGGGCGGCCGGGAAGCCGGGGGCGGGGGCCCAGGTGGCGCCCCGGTCCGTCGACCGCCACAGGCCGTCGTGCCGGGTGCCCAGCCACAGGGTGCCGCTGTCGCGCGGGTCGACCAGGAGCCGCTCGCCGGTGCCCCGGCCGTCCTCGTTGGCGCCGAGCTTCACGGTGAGGTCGGTGCGCCGCCAGGTGGTGCCGCGGTCGTCGGAGCGCAGGATCGCCCCGGTGCCCGCCCAGGCCTGGGCGTAGGTGCCGCAGGCCAGGTAGAGCCGGTCCGGGTGGGCGGGGTCGACGGCCATCGCCTCGACGCCGAGGAGGTTCCAGTCGTCCCAGCCGAGGTGGTCGAGGAGCGGGGTCCAGCGGGCGGCGCGGTCGTCCCAGCGGTAGGCGCCGCCGATGTCGGTACGGGCGTAGGCGAGCCCGCGGACGCGGGGGTGGAACATGACGCCGGTGACGAACCCGGTGCCGCCGATGACGACGTTGCGCCAGCGGTAGGAGGAGGCGTCCGCCGTGTTCTCCGCCGCCTGTGCGTGCCCGGGTGCGAACGGGACGGCGGTGAGGGCGGCGGCGGCCGCGGTCCCGGCGAGAACGGCACGCCGGCTCGGGCGTGACATGGACGCAGACATGGCATACCTCGTTCTGTGCGGCTCGGGGCTGGGGGCGTACGGGGTTGCCGTGGCCGGCCGCCGGTCAGGAGCGGCCGGCCACGACGGGACCGGGGTGAGGGGGTCAGCCCTTCACCGCGCCGGTGAGCATGCCCTTCTTGAAGTGGCGCTGGACGAACGGCGACAGCACGGCGACGGGCAGCAGGGCCATGACCATGACGGCCATCTGCACGGCCAGGCCGGAGAGTTCGCCGGTCTTGATCGCCTGGCCGAGGCCGACGGGCGCCTCCTGCTTCTGCACGAGCTGGATCATGACGTTCTGCAGGGGCAGCATGTCCTGGTCGTTGAGGTACAGGGAGGCGTTGAACCAGGCGCTCCAGTAGCCGACGGCGTAGAACAGGGTGATCACCGCGACGACCGCGCGGGACAGCGGCAGGACGATCCGCCACAGGATGCGCAGGTCACCGGCGCCGTCGATGCGTGCGCTGTCGATCAGCTCCGGCGAGATGCCCATGAAGAACCCGCGCAGCACCAGGATGTTGAAGACGCTGATCGCGCTGGGCAGGATCAGCGCGAGATAGCTGTCCATCAGGCCCAGGGACTGCACCAGCAGGTAGGTGGGGATGAGTCCCGCGCTGAAGAACATCGTGGCCAGCAGCACCATGAGGATCCAGCGGTGGCCCAGCGAGCCGCTGCGGGACAGCCCGTAGGCGCACAGCACCGACACCGCCATCGAGAACAGGGTGCCGACGAGGGTGATGCCGATGCTCACGAGCGCGGCCCGGGTGACCTGGCCGCCGCTGAGCAGCTCCTGGTAGGCGACGAAGGTGATGTCCTTCGGGATCATCACCAGTCCGCCGGCCTCGTCGATGGTCCTGCGCGAGGAGAGGCTGGTGACGACGACGATCCACAGGGGGAACAGGATGGCCAGGCAGGCCAGGAGCAGGACCAGGCCCTTGCCGGCGAGTCCGGTGCGGCTGGGTTTCTCCTCCCACACCGGCCGGGGCGGGGCCGCCCAGCGGCTCGGCGTGCGGCGCGCGGGTTCGTCGGTCACGGCGGTCGCTTCTCGGACGGCGGTCACTTCTTGTACACCCCCTGCTCGCCCATGAGGTGGGCCACCTTGTTCGCGATCAGGACCAGGCCGAGACTGATGACGCCCTTGACGAGCCCCGCGGCGGCCGCGTAGCCGAAGTCCTGGTTGCGGACGCCGTTCCACCACACGAAGGTGTCGAGGACCTCGGCGGCTCCCGGTCCGACGGCGTCGCGTTGCAGCAGGATCTGTTCGAAGCCGACCGTCAGGGCGTCGCCGACGCGCAGCACCAGCAGCAGGGCGATCACGGGACGCAGCGCGGGCAGCGTGACGTGCCACATGCGGCGCCAGCGGTTCGCGCCGTCCATCGCGGCGGCCTCGTACAGGTCGGGGCTGACCGAGGCGAGCGCGGCGAGGAAGACGATGATCCCCCAGCCGGCGTCCTTCCAGACGCTCTGGGCGGTGACCAGGAACTTGAAGGTGTCCGGGTCGGTCATGAGGCTGAGCCCGTCGTACCCGTGGTCGCGCAGCAGCTGGGAGAGGAGCCCGGCACCGCCCAGCAGCTGCTGGAAGACGGCGACGACCAGCACCCAGGAGAAGAAGTGCGGCAGGTAGAGGATGGCCTGCGCGACCGCCCGCACCCGGGGCCGGACCACGCTGTTGATGAGCAGCGCGAGCAGGATGGGGACCGGGAAGTACAGCACGAGCTGGAGGACGAACAGCACCAGCGTGTTCCGCACGGAGTTCCAGAAGGCGGAGTCCTCGAGGATCCGCTGGAAGTTCTCCAGCCCCACCCAGGGGCTGTGCAGCATGGAGACGATCCCGTTGTCGCTGACGTAGGGGTCGTACTCCTGGAAGGCGACGACGTTGCCGAGGATCGGTACGTAGTTGAAGAGCAGCACCAGCAGGAGGGCCGGCAGTGTCATCAGCAGCAGTACGCGGTCACGCCGGAACCTCAGCCGCAGGCTGAGGTTCCCCGTGGTCGGACCGTCCTTCCGGGGACCGGCGGCGTCGCCGGACGCCATCGGGTTCTTCTTCGTCGTGTCGGCCTCGGCCCTGGACCGGGGCACCGTGCTGTGGGACACGGCCGTTCTCCTTGCCTCGGTACCGGTCAGCCCGCCGCCGTGCCGTTCTCGTCGAGCAGCTTCTTGTACCAGTCGCGCAGCTTGTCGCCGCCCTTGCTCCGCCAGTCGGAGACGGCCTGCTGCATGTCGCTGATCTTCTTGCGGCCGCGGACGATGTCGTCCTCCAGCTGCTCGAAGTCGTTGGAGAGGTTGGTGTAGCGGGCGGGTTCGGTGATCTGCATGCCGTAGAACGTGGACTTCTTGGTGACGGCGCCCATCCGCTGCTGCCACTCGACCTGCCCCTTGGCGACCTCGGGGAAGTCGGGGTGGGCGATGGTCGCGGCGGGGCTCTCGATCATCACGTAGGCGTTCATCACGTCGAGGTTGCCCTGGTCGGTCTTGGTGGGCACGCCGTCCTTGACGGTGTAGTGGGTGCCCTCGACGCCGTAGTTGGTGGCCATGTACTCCTTGGTGCCGTACGGCGCCGCGGTGACGTTGGCGACGGCCAGCACGTCGCGGATGACGGACTCGGACGCCTTCTTGTTGACGAAGGCGAAGATGCTGGCCGGGTTCTGCGCCCACAGGGTGGGGGCGCCGCCGTCGTGGCCGAAGACGTCCATGCCCCAGACCTTGAACTCGGGGTTCTGGGTGGCCTGTTCGGCGGTGCGGCTCCACCACTGCGACATGTCCTGGTTGTAGACGAGGAACTCGCCGGCGGCGAACTTGGGCCCGGGGTCGGCGGCGTTGCTCTTGCCGAGCTCGGCGTCGGGGTGCACGACCCCGGCGGCGAACAGCTTGCGCGTCCACTCCAGGGCCTCGAGGTACTCGTCGGTCTCGATGCGGTAGACCAGTTTGCCGTCGACCTGGTTCCAGCCGAGGGACTTCTCGTTGCCGGAGAGCACGCCGAAGGCGTTGAACGCGGTCCACTTCATGTCCAGGCAGGCCCAGCGCTTGGCCTTCGCGTTGGTGGCCTCCTTGGCCAGCGCCATGAACTCGTCGCAGGACCGGGGGACTTCGTAGCCCTCCTTCTCGAAGATGTCCTGCCGGTACAGCGGCACGATGCCGGTCACGTACGAGGACGGCATCGGCAGGCCGCGCAGCTTGCCGCCGAAGATGGACCGCTGCCAGGCGTCGGTGGGGATCGCCGCGAGGTTGGGGTACTCCTTGACGGCGTCGCCGGAGAGGTACGGGCCGAGGTCGGCGAACTTGCCGATGATGGCACTGGGGATCTTGCCGGTCATGTTCCAGCCGGGCACGACCACCACGTCGGGCACCTCGCTGGAGGCGAGGACCGCGCCGAGCTTCTGGTCGTAGGTGTTGCCGTCCTGGTTCTGCCAGACGACGTCGACGCCGATGAGGTCGTTCATCGCCTTGTAGTAGGCGTTGTCCCCCTTCGGCGGGGACCCCCAGAACGGCGACATGACGGTGACCTTGCCGCCCTTGCCGAGCTTCTCGGGCACCGAGGTCTTCAGGCCGGCGATGTCGAGCTTGCCGGTGAAGCCGACCGCGGAGCCGTTCTTGCTGGGGATGTCGGGGGTGACCACGTTGCTGGCCACGTACGCCGGCAGCAGCTTCTTGGCGTCCTTGCCCGACGTGGTGCCGTCCCGCGAGCCGCCGTCGGAGCCCCCGCCGCAGGCGGAGAGCAGCGGCATCCCTCCTGCCACCGCTGCGGTGGCGACCGCCGTGGAGGCGAGGAACTTTCTCCGGCTGGGGCCGGAGGCGGCGTTCGGCGTCATTGCGTCAACCCTTCATGGCGCACCAGGACACCCGGCGGTGGCCGTCGGCTGCGGTGTCTTCAGTGGAACTGGCTGAGCTGAAGCGGTCGTTGGAGGAATGCGCGGTTCCGGATGCACCCGCGGGTGCACCTCCGGTTCACCGCCTCCGGGAGTCGAAGCGCTTCGATGTTGCAGTGAGGTTAAGTGAACCCCTGGGGGCGCACAAGGGTCGCTTCCAAGATTCCTCCGAGTGCACTGCATGAACGAGCGTCTGACCTTGTTCAACCACCCCTTGGTTCCCGGAGGTAAGTCCGGGACGGTTGGCGGATAGCGCTTGACACCCACCCCACAACCGACTGAGCATCGAAGCGCTTCGAAAGCGTCTCTCCGCTCCATCGCAAGGGGAACTCCACGTGACCGCACCCACGCCGCCCACGCCGCCTTTCCGTGATCCGCACCTGCCGTTCGGGAAGCGCGTCGACGACCTGATGTCGCGGCTGACGCTCGACGAGAAGACCGCGTTCCTGCACCAGTTCGCCCCGGCCGTCGAGCGGCTCGGCATCGCCGCGTTCCGCACCGGCCAGGAGGCTCTGCACGGGGTGGCCTGGATGGGCCCGGCGACCGTGTTCCCGCAGGCCGTGGGCCTGGGCGCCACCTGGAACGAGGACCTGGTGCGCCGGGTCGGCGAGGCGGTGTCCCAGGAGGTCCGGGCGATGCGCGCCCGCGACGAGCGCGTCGGCCTCAACGTGTGGTCCCCGACCGTCAACCTGCTGCGCCACCCCCTGTGGGGCCGCAACGAGGAGGGCTACTCCGAGGACCCGAGGCTCACCTCGGCCATCGCCACCGCCTACACCCGCGGGCTGCGCGGCGACCACCCGGCGTACTGGCGCACGGCGCCCGTGCTCAAGCACTGGCTCGCCCACAACAACGAGACCGACCGGGACACCGCCTCCTCGTCCGTCCGCCCGCGCGTCCTGAACGAGTACGACCTGCGCGCCTTCCGCGAGACGGTCGAGGCGGGCGCGGTGGCCGGGGTGATGCCGGCGTACAACCTGGTCAACGGCCGCCCCAACCACGTCTCCCCGTACCTGCGCGAGCACCTGCGCACCTGGACCGAGGAGGAGCTGCTGGTCTGCTCGGACGCCGGAGCCCCCTCCAACCTGGTCGACTCCGAGCACTACTTCGACACCCACGAGGAGGCGACCGCGGCCGCGCTGCGCGCCGGGGTGGACAGCTTCACCGACCACGGCACGGACTCCTCGAAGATCGTCGCGCGCGTCCGGGGCGCCCTGGAGCAGGGGCTGCTCACCGAGGCCGACCTCGACGCGGCCGTGCGCCGCCAGCTCTCGGTCCGGTTCCGCCTCGGCGAGTTCGACGGGTACGACGAGCCGGGCGCGTTCGACACCCCGGAGCACCGGGCGCTGGCCCTGGAGGCCGCCGAGCAGGCGGTCGTCCTGCTCAAGAACGACGGCGTGCTGCCGCTGGCCCCGGACGCCCGCGTCGCCGTCGTCGGACTGCTCGCCGACGAGTGCAAGCTCGACTGGTACAGCGGCACGCTCCTCCACCGCTCCACCCCGCTGGAGGGCCTGTACGAGCGGTTCGGCACCGACCGCGTGGACTTCGCGGAGGGCGTGGACCGGGTCCGGCTGAAGACCGCCGCCGGTACGTTCCTGCACGTGCTCCCGGCGGAGGACTCCCCGGGCGACGCGCCCGGCGCCGAGGGCGCCCTCGACCCGGCTCTGATCGCCGGCCGCACCGACCTGCCGCCGCTGACCACCGACGCCACCGGCAGCGAACTCGCTCTCGTCGACTGGGGCGAGGGCGTGCTCACCCTGCGCGCCGACGACGGCCGGTACCTGTCGGTCGCCGAGGACGGGTACGTCCGCGCCTCCGCCGACCAGCCCGGCGGCTGGGTCGTGCAGGAGACGTTCCGCCTGGAACCCCACGGGAACGGTCACCTCCTCCGGCACCTGGGAACGGGTCGTCCCGTCCGTGTCGCCGCCGACGGCGTGAAGGTTGCCGCGGAGGGCTCCGACGACACGGCCGGCGAGGTCTTCGAGCTGGTCGTCGCCGAGCGCGGCGAGGACGCGGTGGCGCGGGCCGCGGCCGGCGCGGACGTGGTCGTGGTGGTCGCGGGCAACGACCCGCACATCAACGGACGGGAGACGGAGGACCGGACGACCCTGCGGCTGCCGGACCACCAGGAACGGCTGCTGCGCGCGGCCCGCGCCGCCAACCCGCGCACGGTGCTGGCGCTGGTCTCCGCCTACCCGTACGCGGTCGACGCCGAGGCCCTCCCGGCGGTGCTGTGGACCGCGCACGGCGGCCAGGCGGGCGGCACCGCACTGGCCCGGGTCCTGGCCGGTGACGTCTCCCCCGCCGGGCGGCTCCCGCAGACCTGGTACGCCGACGACGCCGACCTGCCCCCGCTGCTCGACTACGACGTGATCGGCGCCCGCCAGACCTACCTGTACTTCGAGGGGACCCCGCTGTTCCCGTTCGGACACGGCCTGTCGTACGCGTCCTTCGCGTACGCCGGCCTCTCGGCCCGGGTGGCGGACGGCTCGGTTCACGTGTCCTTCACCGTCACCAACACGGGGGGCGTCACCGCCGACGAGGTGGCCCAGCTCTACGCCCGCGCCGAGGAGCCCTCGGTCCCGCGCCCGCGCCGGGAACTGCTGGCGCACCGGCGACTCACCCTGGCCCCGGGCGAGCGGGCGGAGGTGTCCTTCCAGGTCCCCCTGTCCGCCTTCGCGTTCTGGGACGTCGCGCACGGCCGGTGGCGGCTGGAGCCGGGCCCGTACGCGCTGCTGGCGGGCGCGTCCAGCGAGGACGTGCGCCTGTCGGCGACCGTGGTCCTCGACGGGGAGCCCGCCGCGCCGCGCCCGGTGCACGAACGCGGCCTGGCGGCGGCCGACTTCGACGAGCAGAGCGGCACGGAGATCGTGGACCGCACGAAGGTGGCCGGTGACGCGGTGACGCCGGCCGCGGGCGGTTCCGGTGAACTGCTCTACCGGTCCTGCGACTTCGGCACCGGCGTCACGGAGGTGACCGTCGCGGTGGCGGGCGAGGGCACGGTGGAGATCGAGGTGGCCTGGAGCCCGTCGGCGGCGGTGCTGTCACCGAAGGCGCCGACGCGGGGCCCGTACGACTACGTGGAACTCGGCGCCGCCCTGACCGCCGAGGGCGTGCACGACCTGACCGTCAGGCTGCGCGGCTCCCTGCGGCTCGCGCACGTCGGCTTCTCCGGCTGAGGGTCCGGAGAAGCCGACGGGAGGAAGGGGCCCGGTACCGGTACGCCCGGAACGCGGTGGGCGAATTCGCCAACGCGCCCCAGGCGTGCTCCGGGGCCTCGATCGGAGCGGATGTCCCGGCGGAGCGACGCCCGGGCGGCGTGTCGCCGGGACATCCGCTCCACTCGCCACGCCTCGGCGCCCTGGGTGCGCGCCGACTCCGCAAAGACCGGTGCCGGAGGAGGGGGCCGTCAGACCCGCGCGTCGCGGGCGCGGGCGTCACCGCCCGCCCGGACCAGGCCCAGTTCGTAGGCCACGATCACGGCCTGGGCCCGATCGCGCAGTCCCAGCTTGGCGAACAGCCGGTTGATGTGCGTCTTCACCGTGTGGTCGGTGATGGTGAGCCGGTCCGCGATCTCCGCGTTGGACAGGCCCCGCGCGATCAGGGTCAGCACCTCCGTCTCCCGGGCCGTGAGGTCACCGGCCGGGCGGCCGGCCTGCCGGGACGCGCGCGCGTGGACGAACTCGGCGATCAGCCGCTTCGTGATCTCGGGCGAGAGCAGCGCGTTGCCGTCCGCCACCACCCGGACCGCGTGCAGCAGTTCGGGAAAGGTGGCGTCCTTCAGCAGGAAGCCGCTCGCCCCGGCGGCGAGCGCGTCGTACACATACTCGTCGAGGTCGAAGGTCGTCAGCATCAGCACCTTCGTGGCGCCGCCGGACGCGGCCAGGATCTCGCGGGCCGCCTCGATGCCGTTCTTGTTCGGCATCCGGATGTCGAGGAGGGCCAGGTCGGGCCGGGTCTCGGCGGCGATCCGCACCGCCTGTGCGCCGTCCTCGGCCTCGCCCACGACCTCGATGTCCTCCTGCGTGTCCAGGAGGTTCACGAAGCCGGTGCGGACGACCGCCTG
Organism: Streptomyces sp. NPDC093586; assembly: GCF_044764905.1. NCBI lineage: Bacteria > Bacillati > Actinomycetota > Actinomycetes > Kitasatosporales > Streptomycetaceae > Streptomyces > Streptomyces sp. NPDC093586. The sequence continues at coordinate 18,022 of NZ_JBIWJA010000018.1, forward strand.
GTCGTCGGCCACCAGTGCCCTGATCATGTGCGTCTCTCTCCTCCGCTCCATGGTCACCCGCCCCCCCAGGGGAGTTCCGCCTCCACCAGGAAGCCGCCACCGGGGACCGCGCCCGCGCTGAGCCGACCGCCGACCAGGGCCGCCCGCTCCCGCATCCCGGTCAGACCGTGCCCCGCGCCGGGTCCGGAGACCGCGCCGGAGCCGGCCTCCGGGCGGGAACCCGGCGCGGGACCGTCGTCGCGCACGCGCAGCCTCAGCAGCCGATCGGCGCCGTAGTCGACCTCCACCACCGTACGGGCGCCGGGTGCGTGTTTACGCGCGTTGGTCAGCGCCTCCTGGGCGATCCGGTAGGCGGACAGCTCCCACGCGGCGGGCAGGGGCACCCGCTCTCCGGTGATCCTCAGTTCGGCTGCGCCGCCCACCGCCCGGTGCTGCTCGACCAGTTCGGGGAGGTGGTCGAGGGTCGGCTGCGGGGCGGTGAGGGCCCTGTCACCCTCGGAGGTGCGCAGGACGCCGAGCAGACGGCGCAGTTCCGCCATGGAGGAGCGGGCGGTGGCGGCGATCTGCTGGAAGCCGTCGTGGGCCTCGGGGGTGAGTCCGGGGGTGGTGTACGTGGCGCTCTCGGCCTGGACGGCGATCATCGACACCGAGTGGGAGACGATGTCGTGCAGCTCGCGGGCGATGGCCGCCCGTTCGGCCTCGGCGGCCTGCTGCCGCTCCATCGCGATCAGCTTGGCCTGGGACAGGCTCCGTTCGTTGCGGGTCTCCTCCCGTGAGCGCACCGCGTCGCCCATCATCACGGCCCCGAAGACGACCACGCTCAGCAGGAACGACTCGGCGAACAGGCTGAGCGAGCCCTTCTCCCACAGCGCGGGCACCGGCAGTTCCATCCGCGACCAGGTGTTGATGTGCACCAGGTTCACGCACAGGGCCCCAAGGGCGCCGCCCGCGACGGTGACGGCGGGGTGCAGCACCCGGTTGCGGCCGAGCGAGTAGCAGCCGATCAGACCGCTCGCCACGATCGATAGGTACAGATTGACGTCGCCGGCGAACCCGAGGAGACCCGCCGAGACCGTCAGCACCGCGATGGGCGGAAAGGCCCTCCGCCACATCAGCGAGGCGGAGGACACCAGCACGCCGACCGTGGTCGTCACGGACCCGGGGATGGCGACCAGTTCCGCGACGGCCCCGACGGTCAGTGCGCCGCCGGTGACCCACGGGTAGACGGGTGCGGTCATCAGGTCACGGAGGAGCCGCTGCGGCGACGTACTCATACGCCCATGATCCAGGCCGGGGCGAGAACGCGCGTCACCGTACGGGTCGAGTCCGCGGACGCCTGTCGTACCACGGGTTGACTTCCTTGTGCGGAGCCTCGTTTGACGCCTTCCCGACCGCGGATTCCTAGCGTCGACGGGCATGAGGCAGATCCTTCGGGAACAGGTCACGACGTATGCCGACGGGCACGTCGAACGGTGGGTGTGGGCCGGATCCGCAGTCGTCGCGGTGAGCTTCGCGGCGGTGTCCGGCATCGTGGCACACCGGGCGTGGGGGATGGTGGCGGGTGCCGGGTACGCGGCCGCCGCGTATCTGGCGTCCGGCGACCGCACGCGCCGCGCGGCGCGCGTGGTCGCCTTGCTGGGGGCCGTCGTGGTACCGCTCGTCGGGCTGGTGTCGGCCGGGCTCGGCCAGTCGGAGGTCGCCGTCGTCGAACGGTCGGGGCACCTGCTGCTCACCACCGGCAGCCCCTACGTCACCGCCCCGAAGGCCGTCGCCGACTTCAACCCCTACCTGCCCGGGACGGCGCTCTTCGGTGTGCTGCCCGGGGACGCCCGGTGGTGGCTGGGCGGCGCGTTCGTGGCGGCCCTCGCCACCGCCGGACTGTGCCGGGCCCGGCTGCTCGCCTGCCCGCTCGTCGCGCTGCCCCTCGCGGTGAGCGGAGTCGACCTGCCCGTGGTCGCTCTCATGTGCCTCGGCCTGACACTCGCCGGGCAGGGGCGTGCGGGTCGTGCCGGTCTGGCGCTCGGGGCCGCCGCCGCCCTCAAGTGGACCGCCTGGCCCGCACTGCCCGTGGTGCTCGTCCTGACAGCCGTACGCCGGGGCGGCCGGCCCGCGCTGCGGTGCGCGGCCGTGAGCCTGAGCACCGTGACGGCGGTGGTGCTGCCCTTCGTCCTCATCGACCCGTCCGGCTTCTGCCGCAACGTCGTGGCCTTCCCGTTCGGCTTCACCGCGGTCTCCTCACCCGCCGCGAGTCCCCTGCCCGGACATCTGCTCGCGACCCATGTACCCGGCGGGACGGTGATCGCGCTCGCGCTCCTCTCGGTGGGCGCGCTGCTGATCGCTCTCTCCCTGGCGGTGCGCCCTCCGGCCACGGTGCGGGCGGCGGCCGGCCGGCTCGCGTTCGGCCTGGGTCTGGCGACGGCCCTGATGCCCGCCTCCCGCTTCGGCTACCTGGTCTTCCCGCTGGTGCTCGGCGCACTGGCCCACCGGGCGGCGGGCCGCGGCGCCACTGTCACGACCTCTCCCGCAAAGGCCCCGGCATGACGGACAACACCCGTACGCGCACCCTGATCGTCACCAACGACTTCCCTCCCCGGCAGGGCGGCATAGAGACCTTCGTCCGGCACCTGGCCGACCGCTTCCCGCCCGGCGAGGTCGTCGTCCTCACCTCGACACCCGCCACGGCCGGCCCCCGCGAGCCCTTCCCGTACCCGGTGATCCGCCACCCGGTCGGCACCCTCCTGCCCTCCCCTCGCGCCACCACCCACGCCGCGTCCGTGGCCCGCCGGTACGGCTGCGACCGGGTGTGGTTCGGCGCGGCGGCGCCTCTCGGGCTGATGGCGGGCACACTCCGGCGTACGGCGGGAATCCGTACCGCCGTCGCCACCACCCATGGCCACGAGGTGTGGTGGGCCCGCACACCCGGGGCCCGGGGCCTGCTGCGCCGCATCGGCACCGAGGTCGACACGCTCACCTGGCTGGGTGCGAGCACCCGGCGCCCCATCGAGGCGGCCCTCGCGCCCGGTACCCGGACCGCCCGCCTCGTCCCCGGCGTGGACACCACGGTCTTCCACCCGGCTGTGGACGGCGGCCCGACCAGGGCGCGGTACGGCCTGGGCCACCGTCCGGTGATCCTGTGCGCGGCCCGCCTGATCCCCCGCAAGGGCCAGGACACGCTGATCAGGGCGCTGCCCTGGATCCGCAGGGTGGTCCCCGACGCCGTACTCCTCCTGGTCGGCGACGGCCCGTACGCCCCGGAGCTGCGCCGGCTGGCGCTGCGGGAGGGCGTCGTGGACTCGGTCGTCTTCGCGGGTGGCCGGCCCCACCACGACCTCCCGCGGTTCTACGCCGCCGCCGACGTCTTTGCCATGCCCTGCCGTACCCGCAGGGGCGGCCTGGAGGTGGAGGGGCTGGGCATCGCCTGCCTGGAGGCCGCGGCGTCCGGTCTCCCGGTCGTGGCGGGCGACTCGGGCGGCACGCCGGACACCGTACGCGAGGGCGAGACGGGCCATGTCGTCGACGGCCGCTCGGTGGCTGCCACGGCGGACCGGCTGATCAGGCTCCTGCTCGACCCTCGACTCGCCCGTGCCATGGGCGAGAAGGGCCGCCACTGGGTACGTACCGAATGGTCCTGGGACCGCTCGTGGGCGACGCTGAGGGATCTGCTCTCCGGGGAGGCGCCCGCGCCCCACGCGGACTGACTGCCCTCCTGTGCGGCCGCCACCGACCGGTCCGCCGTGACCGGCCAGGACGTGCTGCGCAGCCGGACGGTGCCGTCCAGGAAGCGACAGCGGGCTGTCTGGAGGCCGAGCGGGACTCGGGCGGACGGCGGACACCGTCGACCCGCACACCGTGGCCCTCGCCGTCGGCGGCACTGCCCACCACCCGCCGATGACCGCCTGGCCGGGCAGCCCGGACTCGCGTCCGGCCATGAGCCGCTTGGCGGCGGCGCTGGTGGGCGGCCGGCGCTCCGGCAGGACTTCCGGGCCCCCGGCCGACGGAGCGGTGGCGAAGCGCGCGGCCGGTGTGCGGCCGTCGCGGGGCGGCCGGTGCCCGGCGGGCGCGGGGCGGTCCTGGAAAGGCGAGGTAAGGCCGTTGTCTCCGGCGGGGGCTTGCGGGAATCTGGAGGGATGAGCGAGGGGGAAACGAAGCGGACGCCCGCATCACCCGGACCCGCATCACGAGCAGAGGAGACAAGTCCCCCGGTCCGTCCGGTCGACGGAAGGATCGGCGTGTACGCGCAGTGGCTTTCCCCGGTCGAGGGGGCCCACCCTCCCCCGTCCGTCTTCGTGCTGTCGACGCCGAAGCCCGGCTCGAGGGTCACCACCGTCCCCTGCGACCCGGAAACCTGCCGCCGGTGGTGGGAAGCCGGCCTGCGGTATCAGCGCACCGTCCACCGGATCGCGGACGAGATCCGGGTGGCCGAGCGGAGGGTCCGGCACACCGGAACGTGGATACCGTTCCGGCGACGACGCGCCATGAGCGCCCTGGAACACCTCCGGCGCCGCTGCCTGCAGGAGTTCCAGGCGGCGGAGGCGGCGTACGCCCCCGTGCGCCGACGGATCGCGGACAGTCTGGCACTGGAGGCGTGGGGGCGGCGCCGGAAGATCCTCGACGAGGAGATCTGGGGCTGGACGAGAGCCGTCGGCCGGGACGGGACCGAGCGGGTCCACGTCTTCCGCCACGACGTCCCGCCCTCGGACTTCCCCCGGACGGCCACGGCCGGCCGGCCGCGCCTGACCCTGCCGGAGCTGCGGGAGGCCCTGATCGAGCTGGGTCGGCGGGAAGCCCGCTGGGACCGTGCCGCGATCACCGCGACCGACCGGGCGTTGCACGACATCGGTCTCGCCACCCTGTGGCACCAGGAATTCCGCGAGGACTTCTTCACAGGTCACTCGTACGCGACCGGGCCCGGCCCGTCGACCGGCGGGGGCAACCCCTCCGGTGGCAGCTCCACCGGCGGAACGGGTGGCTACATCGGGGGCGGCACCTTCTAGCTTCCGCCCGCACGGTGAGCCCCCTGCCGCCCTCTGCGGGAGCGGGCCGGGGGCAGGGGACGGCTCGGACAGAGCCGGAGGGTCCTCGCGGGGGCCGCGGGACCCTCCGGCCCCGGAGACGACGGCCCGAGCCCCCGCACAGTTCGGGCTCGGGCCGTCGGCCTTCTCGGGTGGGTCAGAGGGCGAGGTCCGTCAGGACCAGCACCCGCTCGTAGGTGTAGTCGTCCATCGCGAACCTGACGCCCTCGCGGCCCACGCCGGACTGCTTGGCGCCGCCGTACGGCATCTGGTCGGCACGGTAGGAGGGCACGTCGCCGATGACGACGCCGCCGACCTCGAGGGCGCGGTGGGCGCGGAAGGCGGCCTGCAGGTCGTGCGTGAACACGCCTGCCTGGAGGCCGTACTTGGAGTCGTTGACGGCGGCGAACGCCTCGTCCTCGCCGTTCACCTTCTGCACGCTCAGGACGGGACCGAAGACCTCCTCGCGGGCGAGGGTGGTGTCGGCCGGCAGGTCGGTCAGGACGGTCGGCGCGTACGTGGCGCCGTCCCGCTTGCCGCCGGTGAGGAGCTTCGCGCCCGCGGCGACGGCCTCGTCGACCCAGGACTCCACGCGCTCGGCGGCGGCCTCGCTGACCAGCGGGCCGACGTCGGTGGCGTCGTCGTTCGGGTCGCCGGTGACCTGAGCCTCGACGGCGGCGACGATGCGCGGCAGCAGCCGGTCGTAGACGGCGGCGTCGGCGATCACGCGCTGCACCGAGATGCAGGACTGGCCGCCCTGGTAGTTGGAGAAGGTCGCGATGCGGTTCGCGGCCCTGTCGAGGTCCTCGTCGCTCGCCCAGTCGCCGAGGACGACGGCCGCGCCGTTGCCGCCCAGCTCCAGGGTGCAGTGCTTGCGCGGCACCGAGTCCATGATCGCGTAGCCGACCGTCTCGGAACCCGTGAAGGAGATGACCGGCAGCCGCTCGTCCTGGACGAGGGCGGGCATGCGGTCGTTGGAGACCGGGAGGATGCTCCAGGAGCCGGCGGGCAGTTCGGTCTCGGCGAGCAGGTCGCCGAGGATCAGGCCGGAGAGCGGGGTGGCGGGGGCCGGCTTGAGGATGATCGGCGCACCGGCCGCGATCGCCGGGGCGACCTTGTGGGCGCACAGGTTCAGCGGGAAGTTGAACGGCGCGATGCCGAGGACGACGCCCTTGGGGAAGCGGCGGGTGAGGGCGAGACGGCCCTGGCCGCCGGCGTCGGTGTCCAGGCGCTGCGCCTCGCCGCCGTTGAAGCGGCGGGCCTCCTCGGCCGCGAAGCGGAAGACGGACACCGCGCGGCCGACCTCGCCGCGGGCCCACTTGATCGGCTTGCCGTTCTCGGCGGAGATCAGCCGGGCGAGCTCCTCGGTGCGCTCGGCCAGGCGACGGCTGACGTGGTCCAGGGCGGCGGCGCGGACGTGGGCGGGGGTGGCGGCGAACTCGTCCCGTACGGCGTACGCGGCGGCCACGGCCTCCTCGACCTGGGCGTCGGTCGGCAGGCTCACCGTGGCGACGGTGCGGCCGTCCCAGGGGGACGTGACGTCGAAGGTGTCCTCACCGGTGGCCTGGCGGCCGGCGAGCCAGAAGGCGTGGGTGGAAGTCATAGTGGAGTCCCGGCCCTTCCGCGTTGGGGGTGTGTGTACGGGTGTGCGGAGTCCACGGTAGGGCGGGCGGCGGCGGGTGGCGTTTGTCCGAGTCGTAGTGGTGGGGGGTGGGGGTTCGACGGATTGGCGGGGTGCGGGCCTCGGGGGCGGGGTGGTTTCGCCCCGCCGCTCCTTCCCGTCCCGGCCCCGGGTCCCGCTTCGGCCCTGAACGGGCCTCGTCCTCGAGCTCCCCTGCGAGGGTGCCCCCGGGGCGGGCCCGGATCACTCCGGTGACGTCGCCTTCAGAGCCAGCCACAGCTCCATCCGTACGTCCGGGTCGTCCAGGGAACGGCCGAGGATCTCCTCCACGCGGCGCATCCGGTAGCGCAGGGTGTGGCGGTGGACGCCGAGGTCGGCCGCCGCCGCGTCCCACTGGCCGTGCCGGGAGAGCCAGGCGCGCAGGGAGGCCACCAGGTCGCCCCGGCCGGTGGCGTCGTGGTCGCGCAGCGCCCGCAGCAGTCCGTCGGCGAAGGCGCGCACCGCGTCGTCGGCGAGCAGCGGCAGCACCGAGCCGGCCGCCAGGTGTTCGTGCTCCACACAGACGCGGCCGCGGCGGCGGGCCACCGACAGCGCCTGATCGGCCTGCTTGTAGGCGGCGGACGCGGCGATGGGCCCGGACGGCGCCGACAGGCCGACGACCAGCCCTCCCTCGTCGCCGCCCGTGATCGGCTCCGGCGTCGGCCGGGACGCCTCCAGTGCCGCCGCGTACGCGGCGCAGGCGGCGACGGCCGCGCCCCCGTCGGTGGCCAGGACGACCAGCCGCTCCCCCTCGGGCACCACCAGCACCGCCTCGCCGGCCCGGGCCGCAGCCGACTCGACGACCTCGGCGAGGGCGCCGAGCGGATCGCCGCCGGTGTCGGCCGCGGCCTGCGCGGCGGCGGAGGGCTTGGCCACGGGCACGCGCGCCTGGGGCCCGGCATGAACCCGGGCGGCCGAGGCCGACGCCGACTCGGCGACGATCATCCGGAAGGGCGCGTCGAGCAGGTCGCCGTACAGGTCCCCGGCGACCGTGCGGGCGTGGTCCGGTTCACCGGCGAGGAGCATGCGCAGCACGGCCGCGCCGAGGCGTTGCTCGGCGGCGTGCAGGGAGCGGGAGCGTTCCGTGGTGAGCGTCAGCAGGGCGATGGCGGAGTGGACGGCGTACCGCTCGGCGGTGCCCAGCGGCGCGGCCGTGCCGACCGCGAGCGCCGCGCGGGCCTTGCGGGAGGTGCCCAGGGAGTGCAGCTCGACCCGGTCCGCGTTCTCGGACCGCCCGGAGTCGTCGGCCGCACCGACCACCGAGGAGGCCGGCGCGGGACGCTCGCGCAGCCGCTGCACGTCCGCCGTGAGCCGCGCCGCCCTGCGGACCGCCCACTCGGGTGCCGCGGCGACGACGGCGCCCGCGGTGTCGTACAGCGCCGCCCAGCCGTCGACCTGCGCGGCCAGCGCGGCCAGCACCCCTTCCGGACCGTCGGCCAGTGCCCGCTTGGTCAGCTCCCGCTGCGCCGCGAAGCCCGCCGTGACCGCCCGGTACTGGTCGGCGGCGATGGCGGCGGACACGGCCTTGCTGATGGCGAGGAAGGGGGTGCGGCGCGGTACCTCCAGCAGCGGCAGGCCCTCCCTGCGCGCGGCCTCGACCAGCGCCTCGGGGATGTCCTCGTAGTGGACCCCGACGGCGAACCCGAGCCCCACCACGCCGGCCCCGGCCAGCCGCTTCACGTACTGGCGCATCGCCTCCGGGTCCTCCGCGTCCAGCTTGAGCGCGGTGATCAGCAGGAGTTCCCCGCCCTCCATGTAGGGCACGGGGTCGGCGAGCTCGCTGGAGTGGGCCCAGCGGACGGGCACGTCGAGATGGTCCTCGCCCGCGCGCACGGTCAGTTTGAGCGCGGAGTGGTGGACGAGCGAGGCGAGGGTCGGGGGCATGGGGCCTTCAGGTCGGCGTCAGGGATGCGAGGGCGGTGCGGAGTCTCGGTGATCTTTTGGCCGCCGCGTATGAACGGCCTGTGTCGATTCTGCCTCACCGTACGGTCCCCGCGGGGGTGTCCCCGGCCGGAGGCGCTCCGTGGGCGGCCCTCCCTGCCGGAGACCTCGGCCGCGGGCGTCTCCCCGCCGAGACCTCGGCCGCGGGCGTCCGCCCGGCCGACGCCTCGGCCGCGGGCGTCTCCCCGGCCGGGGCCCGGGCGCGTCCCGTCCCGTGGGCTCAGCCGCGCAGGTCCACCAGCAGCGGCGGCGCGTGCTCCCCGCTCACGGTGGTCAGCGACAGCACCGCGTGCCCCGCCGGTACCGCGTGCGCCAGCTCGGACGCCGACCAGCGCTCGCGCTCGACCTGCCGCACGGTGACCGCCCGCGCGGTGGGCGCCTTGCCGGTGATCACCCGGCGCAGCATGTGGACGGCCTTGCCCGCCGGGGTCTCGGCGATGATCTGCCGGTCGGTGACGTCCCGGGCCTCGGTCCACTCCTTGCCCCAGACCTCGGCGAAGTCCTGCCCGTCCCAGGGCGTGAGCCCGGACAGCGCCATCCGGCACCCGATGGACCCGAGCAGCGGCCCGCGCAGCGGCCGCGGTACGTCGTCCAGGGTGCGCAGGGTCAGGACGACCCCGGCGCCCGCGGAGCGCAGCCGCTGGACGCCCCGCACGGCCTCCGGCGTGACGACGCCGCTCGCGTCGTCCAGCACCAGGCAGGCGAACAGCGACCGGTCCTCCCGCACCGACACGCTCGCCGTGAACTGGGCGAGCACCAGCCGGGCGAGGATGCGCGAGGCGTCCGCGTGGCCGCGTTCGGGCAGGTCGATGCGGACCCGTACCGGGTGGTCGAGGGCCTTGAGCGAGAACGGCCGGGTCTGTCCCGAGGTGTCGAAGAAGGAGGCGAAGGCGGGCCGGTCGAGGAGCGCCACCCGGTCGGCCAGGACACCGCCCACGTCACCGGGATGCCCCATCTGGCGTTCGCGGGCGTCCAGCTCGCGCAGCAGCGACTCCTGCCCGGCCGCCTGCAGGCCCCGGCGCAGCTCGGCCAGCGGTCCGGGCGTCCCGTCGAGCAGCTGCCGCAGCTCCGGTACGCCGGGGAAGCGTCCGTGGACCGCCCGGAACGGGCCGAGCAGCTGGGCGAGGACGGTGGTGGAGCGGCGGCTGTCGCTGCCCGGGTGGGGATCGGCGAGGTCGCCGACGAGGGCCTCGGCGAGCACCGCGGCGGCCTCGTCGGGGTCGGTCGTGCCGCCGTACAGGTCGAGGTCGTACACGGAGTCCGGGTTCCCGACGCGTACGACGACGTCGTAGGCGTCGGCCGGGCCGAGTCCGGCGCCCGCCGCGCCGACCACGACGACCGCGGCGCGGCCGGCCAGGGCGTGCAGGCACAGGGACTCGGCGAGCGGCCGCACGACCGCGCCGGTCTTGCCGGAGCCGGCCGGGCCGACGGCGAGCAGGGAGGTGCCGAGCAGGTCGGGTCCGAGGGCGAGGCCGGTGCCGCGGTAGGCGTAGGGGTTGCGGGCGTCGTCGGCGGCGGTGCCCAGCCGCACCTGCCCGGTGACCAGGTCGTGCCGGGCCTGGCGGGAAGGCAGGTCGCGGGCGCCGGAGGGGTGCGGGCAGGCGGCGGCGCCGTGGCTGAGCACGGCGCCGGTGAACGTGGCGAGGCTGTGCCTGCCGCGCACCACGCCCTGCCAGGCGCGGGCGATGCGGGCGTGGTCGACGTCCCGCATCAGCCCGGAGCGCGCGTCGGCGGCGAGCCGCTCGGCGGCGTCGACGGCACCGGCGGCGCGCAGGGCGGGCCAGGCGGCGGGGTCCTCCGCGGGCGCGGGCGCGGGGCCGCCGCCCGGGGCGGCGCGGCGCCAGGCGGGCGGTCCGTAGCGGCGCCAGATCTCGCTCCAGCGGCCGAGCCGGCCGACGCCGACCATGATGATCGCGGCGACCAGGACGTAGTAGGCGTAGACGGCCACGACCGCGCCGAAGCTGTGGGGCTGGGCCCAGGAGTCCGGGATCATCGCGTAGAGGGGCAGCAGCCACCAGCCGCCGAGGTAACCGTTCCACAGCAGCGACCAGATCAGCCAGCCGACGAGGAAGGCGATCAGCGCCCCGCTCAGCAGCTGCCGTGCCGGGATCCGCTCGGGCTCCTCCTCGGGCCTGGGCCGGTGTCCGAAGCGCCACACGCCGGGCGGCGCCTCGGGGCGCGGGGTGCGCAGCCAGGTCAGGAACGCCGAGCCGTCCGGCAGCGGCGGCACCGCCGGCGGCGCGGGCGTCCCGGGCTCGCGCGCGGGCCGCGGCGGCACCGCGGGCACTGCGGGCGGCCCCGCCGGACGCGGCACAGGATTCGCGTGCGTACCCCGCGTGTCCCGCATCCCGTCGCTGTCCATCGCCCTGCCCCCTGACCAGCCGCTCCGTCCACCATCAGCGAGCCAATCTAACGCCCTCCCAGGGCGAGTTCACCGCTTACGCGGCCGGGCCCGCGCCGACGTGTCCACATGTCGCCGCACCCGCCACCTGTCCACCGCGGACAACCGGCGGCGCGGACAACGCCCACATGGAGCATGCCCACCCCCCGCTCCCGGTCCTAGCCTGCGAGAAAAGAAGGCAAGCGTCCGAAAAGATCCACAGGAGCCCCCATGACCGCACTTCCGCAGGAGCGCCGCGTCGTCACCGCCATTCCCGGCCCGAAGTCGCAGGAGCTGCAGGCCCGCCGGACCGCCGCGGTCGCGCAGGGCGTGGGCTCCACGCTGCCCGTCTTCGTCACGCGCGCCGGCGGCGGCGTCATCGAGGACGTCGACGGCAACAGCCTGATCGACTTCGGCTCCGGCATCGCCGTGACCTCCGTCGGCGCCTCCGCCGAGGCCGTCGTGCGCAAGGCGTCCGCGCAGCTCGCCGACTTCACCCACACCTGTTTCATGGTCACGCCGTACGAGGGCTACGTCGCCGTCGCCGAGGCGCTGGCCGAGCTGACCCCGGGCGACCACGCCAAGAAGTCGGCGCTGTTCAACAGCGGTGCCGAGGCCGTCGAGAACGCCGTCAAGATCGCGCGTGCGTACACCAAGCGCCAGGCGGTCGTCGTCTTCGACCACGGCTACCACGGCCGCACCAACCTCACGATGGCGCTGACGGCGAAGAACATGCCGTACAAGCAGGGCTTCGGCCCGTTCGCGCCCGAGGTGTACCGCGTGCCGGTGGCGTACGGCTACCGCTGGCCGACCGGCCCGGAGAACGCCGGCCCGGAGGCCGCCGCCCAGGCCATCGAGCAGATCACCAAGCAGGTCGGCGCCGAGAACGTGGCCGCGATCATCATCGAGCCGGTGCTCGGCGAGGGCGGCTTCATCGAGCCGGCCAAGGGCTTCCTGCCGGCGCTCGTGAAGTTCGCCAACGACAACGGCATCGTCTTCGTCGCCGACGAGATCCAGTCCGGCTTCTGCCGCACCGGCCAGTGGTTCGCCTGCGAGGACGAGGGCATCGTCCCGGACCTGATCACGACGGCGAAGGGCATCGCGGGCGGTCTGCCGCTGGCCGCCGTCACCGGCCGCGCCGAGATCATGGACTCCGCCCACGCCGGCGGCCTCGGCGGCACCTACGGCGGCAACCCGGTCGCCTGCGCGGGTGCGCTCGGCGCGATCGAGACGATGAAGGAGCTCGACCTCAACGCGAAGGCGAAGCGGATCGAGGAGGTCATGAAGGCCCGCCTGACCGCCATGGCCGAGAAGTTCGACATCATCGGCGACGTCCGGGGCCGCGGCGCGATGATCGCCGTGGAGCTGGTCAAGGACCGCGCCACCAAGGAGCCGAACCCCGAGGCGACCGCCGCGCTCGCCAAGGCCTGCCACGCCGAGGGCCTGCTGGTCCTGACCTGTGGCACCTACGGCAACGTGCTGCGCTTCCTGCCGCCGCTGGTCATCGGCGAGGACCTGCTGAACGAGGGCCTCGACATCATCGAGCAGGGCTTCGCCCGCGTCTGAGCGGAGCACCTGGACGGACCCGGGCGCCCGCACACCTGCGCGAGCGCCCGCTCTGCGGTTCGCACGCCCGGTACGGCGACCCGCAGAGCGTGTGAAGAACGTGTGCGGGGTGGATGGCAGGACGCCGATGCCCCTGTCCTGGGCCCACCCCCTGTCGTAGGTTCTACGCAGATGAGAGATACACCCCGCCCACGGGGGACCGTGGGCGGAAGTCCAGGACGGGGCCTCCCCAGCTTCGGCCTGGTCGTGCCTCGCGCACACCACCGGAACCCGAGGGTTCCGGGTCTCCTCACCGATCGGACGGTCGCTCGCCCCACACCCCCCGGGGCGCGCGACGTTCCGGTCAGGACGCCGCCTCGGCACCCGGGACGGTGATTCACCGAAGGGCCGGCGCACTCCCCCCTTGTGCCGGCCCTTCAGTGTGTCCACGCGCGGGTGCCGTGCGGCGCCCCGGCCGTGGCCGGGTCCGGCTCGCGCGCACGCTCCCGCGGCGTCCGTACACTCTTCGCGGGCGGTGGGCGGACGCGGGCGGGAAGCCTGTCAGGCTGGTGGGCATGCCGGATTCCTCACCCCGCCCGCCCCGTGGCCCGCTCGGGCTGTTCGCCGTGCCCGTACTGCTCTTCGCGCTGATCACCTGGCAGGTCGTCGCCGACGGGCCGCTGGTGGGGCTGGACGAGCGGGTGAGCCGGGCGCTCGTCCACCCGGACCGGTTCTCCGAACTGCTGGCCGACCTGGGCAACGTGCAGGTGGCGGTGCCCGTCCTCGCCGTCGCGCTGGCCGGCGTCGCGTGGCTCGGGCGGGCCGGAGGCGTGGACCGCTGGTGGCTGCCGCCCCTCGCCGGGGCCGCGGCGATGGTCCTGGTGCCGGCACTGGTCGTCCCGCTGAAGGAGTGGACCGACCGCCCCGGCACCCCGGCGGTGCCGCCGGCCGTCGGCTACTACCCCTCCGGCCACACCGCCACCGCGGTCGTCGCGTACGGCGCGGCGACGCTGCTGCTCCTTCCGCTGCTGCGCGCGCCGGCCGTCCGCCGCCTGCTCGTCGTGCTCTGCGCCGTCCTCGTCCTCGGCGTCTCCTACGGGCTGGTCCGCCGGGGCTATCACTGGCCGCTGGACGTGGTGGCCAGTTGGTGCCTGGGGGCGGTCCTGCTGACGGGTGTGTCGCTGCTGCTCGGCCGGAGTACGGGTCGTACGGGTCGGTGTCCTTCCGGCACTCCCGGTCCGCGTACGGATCCCGGAGGGTCTTCGTGAGGAGCGGCCGGTCCGTTCCCCGCCCGTCCGCCGTCCGCCGGGGGCGGCGTCGCCCGCCCGGCGCGGCTCACCGCTCGCCCTCCCCCGCCGCGAGGCCCGCCGCCGCCTCGTGCATCGCCAGTTCGAGGAGGGCCGGGTCGGTGAGGGTGCCGGATCCGTCGGGCGGGATCAGCCAGCGGACGCCGGCGGCCGACGGCCGCCCCGGGTGCGGCACGACGATCCAGGTGCCGGGTCCGGCCGTCCGGACGCCGGTGCCCAGCCAGCGGGCGGCGGTGCCGGGCGGCACGAGGAACCCCGTGCGCGCGTCGCGGGAGTCGGCGAGCACGGGGCCGGGCTGGTCCAGGACGCGGAACAGCACGTCGAGGGTCGGGCAGCCGAGCCGGCTCGGCAGGAAGAGCACGTCCCAGGCCTTGCCGGCGGGCAGCAACGCGATCCCCTGGGGGTTGCGCTCCCACTCCCGCCGGCAGGCTCCGGGATCCGGTGCGACGGATGCCAGCCACGCGACCGCCGTCTTCGCACCAGGCATGTGAGGACCTCCCTCTCGCTCGTGGACGCGGGGTGCGTCACGAGGGAGAGGGAGGTCCCCGGGCGGCATTACGCGGGTTGTGGTGCCTCGTTGGGGTGAACCGGGTCACTCCCCGAGCGCGGCCGGGTCAGCTGTCGAAGCCGAGGCCCAGCCTGTCCATCGTCCGCAGCCACAGGTTGCGCCGGCCGTCGTGCGCGTCCGCGCGGGCCAGCGACCACTTGGTGAGCGCGATGCCGGTCCAGGCGAAGGGCTCGGGCGGGAACGGCAGCGGCTTCCTGCGGACCATCTCCAGCGCGGTGCGCTCGGTGCGCTCCCCCGCCAGCAGGTCGAGCATCACCTCGGCGCCGAACCGGGTCGCGCCCACACCGAGGCCGGTGTACCCGGCGGCGTAGGCGACCCTGCCCCGGTGCGCGGTGCCGAAGAACGCCGAGAAGCGCGAGCAGGTGTCGATGGCGCCGCCCCAGGCGTGCGTGAAGCGGACGCCCTCCAGCTGCGGGAAGCAGGTGAAGAAGTGCCCGGCGAGCTTGGCGTAGGTCTGCGGGCGGTGGTCGTACTCGGCGCGCACCCGGCCGCCGTACGGGTAGACCGCGTCGTAGCCGCCCCACAGGATCCGGTTGTCGGAGGTCAGCCGGAAGTAGTGGAACTGGTTGGCGCTGTCCCCGAGGCCCTGCCGGTTCTTCCAGCCGACCGAGGCGAGCTGCCCGTCGGTGAGCGGCTCGGTCATCAGGGCGTAGTCGTAGACCGGGACGGTGTACGGGCGCACCCGCCTGACCAGGTTCGGGAAGACGTTGGTGCCGAGCGCGACCGTGCGGGCGCGGACACCGCCGTACGGGGTGCGTACGGCCATGCCGGCGCCGTACGACCGCAGGGTGAGCGCCGGGGTGTGCTCGTGGATGCGGACGCCGAGGCCGAGGCAGGCCCGCTTGAGGCCCCAGGCGAGCCTGGCGGGGTTGACCATGGCCACGCCCCGGCGGTCGTACAGGCCCGCCCGGAAGGTGGGCGAGTCGACCTGCTCCCGCACGGCGTCGGCGTCCAGGTACTCGATGCCGTCGGCGAGGCCCTTCGCGCGGATCTCCTCGTGCCATTCCGCCAGTTCCCGGGCCTGGTACGGCTCGGTCGCGACGTCGATCTCGCCGGTGCGCTCGAAGTCGCAGTCCAGGGAGTACCGGGCGACCGCCGCCTCGATCGCGTCGAGGTTGCGGGCGCCCAGCTCCTCCAGCCGGTGGATCTCGCCGGGCCAGCGGGTGAGGCCGTTGGCCAGCCCGTGGGTGAGGGAGGCGGCGCAGAAGCCGCCGTTGCGGCCGGAGGCGGCCCAGCCCACCTCGCGGCCCTCCAGCAGCACCACGTCCCGCTGCGGGTCGCGTTCCTTGGCGAGCAGCGCGGTCCACAGTCCGCTGTAGCCGCCGCCGACGACCAGCAGGTCGCAGGTCGTGGGGCCGGTGAGGGCGGGCTCGGGGCGGGGGCGGCCGGGGTCGTCCAGCCAGTACGGGACCGGCTGGGCGTCGGAGAGGGATGTCGTCCGGTCGTTGCTGCGGCCCGTGACGCTCGGGACCATGATGTCAACTCCCTGCGAATGCGTGACGCGGCGTCTTACGCCTTGCGGCGGTTGCGGCGGTTGCCGAGGACCATGGAGACCAGGACGAACAGCACGGCGACGACGAACATGGCCGTACCGATCACGTTGATCTGCACGGGCGTTCCGCGCTGGGCCGATCCCCAGACGAACATGGGGAAGGTGACGGTGGAACCCGCGTTGAAGTTGGTGATGATGAAGTCGTCGAAGGAGAGCGCGAAGGCGAGCAGCGCGCCGGCGGCGATCCCGGGGGCGGCGATGGGCAGCGTGACCCGGACGAAGGTCTGGAAGGGCCCGGCGTACAGGTCCTGCGCGGCCTGCTCCAGTCGCGGGTCCATCGACATCACGCGCGCTTTGACGGCCGTCACGACGAAGCTGAGGCAGAACATGATGTGGGCGATGAGGATCGTCCAGAAGCCCAGCTGGGCGCCCATGTTGAGGAACAGGGTGAGCAGTGAGGCGGCCATCACGACCTCGGGCATCGCCATCGGCAGGAAGATCAGCGAGTTGATCGCGCCGCGCGCCCGGAAGCGGTAGCGGACCAGGGCGAAGGCGATCGCCGTGCCCAGCGCGGTGGCGCCGAGCGTCGCCCAGAAGGCGATCTGGAGGCTGAGCGACAGTGAGCCGCACAGTCCCGCGACGCCGCACGGGTCCTTCCAGGCGTCCGTGGAGAACCGCTGCCACTCGTAGTTGAAGCGCCCGTTGGGCCGGTTGAACGAGAACACCGTGACGACGATGTTGGGCAGCAGGAGGTAGGCGAGCGTCAGCAGCCCGGCGATCACGACCAGGTGGCGCTTGAACCAGTTGACGAAGGTCATCTAAACCAGATCCTCCGTGCCGGACTTGCGGATGTAGACGGTGACCATGGCGAGGATCGCGGCCATGAGGATGAAGGACAGCGCCGCGGCCGTCGGGTAGTCCAGCACCCGCAGGAACTGGGACTGGATCACGTTGCCGATCATTCCGGTGTCGGCCGAGCCCAGCAGGGAGGCGTTGACGTAGTCCCCGGTCGCCGGGATGAAGGTCAGCAGCGTGCCGGAGACCACGCCCGGCATCGACAGCGGGAAGGTGACCTTGCGGAACACCGTGGACGGCCTCGCGTACAGGTCGCCCGCCGCCTCGTGCAGCCGCCCGTCGATCCGCTCCAGCGACGTGTACAGCGGGAGGATCATGAACGGCAGGAAGTTGTACGTCAGACCGCACACCACCGCGAGCGGGGTGGCCAGGACGCGGTCGCCGGCCGTCCAGCCGAGCCAACTGGTGACGTCCAGGACGTGCAGGGTGTTCAGGGCGCCGACGACGGGTCCGCCGTCCGCGAGGATCGTCTTCCAGGCCAGGGTGCGGATCAGGAAGCTGGTGAAGAACGGCGCGATCACCAGGATCATGATCAGGTTGCGCCAGCGGCCGGCCCGGAACGCGATCAGGTAGGCGAGCGGATAGCCGAGCAGCAGGCACAGCACGGTCGCGGAGGCGGCGTAGGCGACCGAGCGCAGGAACTGCGGCCAGTACTCGGACAGGGCGTCCCAGTAGGCGGCGACGTGCCAGGTGACCTTGTAGCCCTCCTCCAGCGAGCCCGTCTGCACGGACGTGGAGGCCTGGTAGACCATCGGCGCGGCGAAGAAGACGAGCAGCCACAGGATGCCGGGCAGCAGCAGCCAGTACGGCGTCAGGCGGCCCCGTCCGCGCGGGGGCTTCTTCCCGGGCGCGGTCGGGGCGAGCGGTGGCGGCGCCTCGGTGAGGGTGGACATCAGGCGGCCTCCTCCGCGGTCTCGACGCCCGCGTCGCCCATCGTCCCCGCAAGCACGGACTGGGCGGCGTCCAGGCCGAAGGTGTGCGCCGGGTTCCAGTGCAGGACGACGTCGGCGCCGGGCGCCAGGCGGGGGTCGCGGTCGATGTTCTGGGCGTAGACCTCGAACCCGGGGCAGGCCGCGCAGTCGACGACGTACTGGGTGGAGACGCCGATGAAGCTGGTGCTGCTGATCTTGCCGGTGATGCGGTTGCGGCCCTCGGGGACGGCGCCGGCGTCGTCCGCGTGCGTGAGGCTGATCTTCTCCGGGCGTACGCCGACCAGCACCTTGCCGCCCGCCCGGGCCGGCGCGGAACACCGGGCGCCGGGCAGGGCCAGCCTGCCGCCAGCCGCCTTCACCACGAGGTCGTCGCCGCTCGCGGAGACGACCTCGGCCTCGATGAGGTTGGAGGTGCCGAGGAAGTTGGCGACGAAGGTGGTCCGCGGGTTCTCGTACAGGTCGGCGGGGGCGCCCAGTTGCTCGACGCGGCCGGCGTTCATCACGGCGACCCGGTCGGCCATCGTCATGGCCTCCTCCTGGTCGTGGGTGACGTGCACGAAGGTGATGCCGACCTCGGTCTGGATGCGCTTGAGCTCCAGCTGCATCTGACGGCGCAGCTTGAGGTCGAGGGCGCCGAGGGGCTCGTCGAGCAGCAGCACCTCGGGGTGGTTGATCAGGGCGCGGGCGACCGCGACGCGCTGCTGCTGGCCGCCGGAGAGCTGGTGCGGCTTCTTGCGGGCCTGCTCGCCGAGCTGGACGAGGTCGAGCATCTCCTCGACCTGCTTCTTCACGCTCTTGATGCCGCGCCGGCGCAGGCCGAAGGCGACGTTCTCGAAGATGTCGAGGTGCGGGAAGAGGGCGTAGGACTGGAAGACCGTGTTGACCGGCCGCTTGTAGGGCGGGAGCGCGGTCACGTCCTGGTCGCCGAGGTGGACGGTGCCGGTGCTGGGCTCCTCCAGTCCGGCGATCATGCGCAGGGTCGTGGTCTTGCCGCACCCGGAGGCGCCGAGCAGGGCGAAGAAGGAGCCCTGCGGCACGGTGAGGTCGAGCGGGTGCACGGCGGTGAAGGAGCCGTAGGCCTTGCTGATGCCGGTCAGTCGGACGTCGCCGCCGCGGTCCGTCGTGTCTGTCTGGGTCTTCTGGGTCTTCTTCGTCGTCATCTGCGTCACGCCCCCGTGAGCTTCGCGAACTTCTCTTCGTAGGCCGTCTCTTCCTTCGCGCTGAGCAAGCGGAAGTCGTGGGACCGGGCCTGCATGGCCTTGTCGGGAATGATCAGTGGGTTGTTCGCCGCCTTCTCGTCGATCTTCGCGAGCTCGTCCTTCACGCCGTCGACGGGGCAGACGAAGTTGATGTAGGCGGCGAGCTGCGCGGCCGGGACCGGCTCGTAGTAGTAGTCGATGAGCCGCTCGGCGTTCGTCTTGTGGCGGGCCTTGTTGGGCACCAGCATGTTGTCGCTGCCCGTCATGTATCCGCTGTCCGGGATGACGAAGTCGACGTCCGGGTTGTCCGCCTTGAGCTGGACGACGTCCCCGGCCCAGGCCAGGCAGGCCGCGAAGTCGCCCTTGGAGAGGTCGGAGGTGTAGTCGTTGCCGGTGAAGCGGCGTATCTGGCCGCGGTCGACGGCCTTCTGGAGACGGGCGACCGCCGCGTCGTAGTCGTCGTCGGAGAAGCGTGCCGGGTCCTTGCCCATGTCGAGCAGCGTCATGCCGACGGTGTCGCGCATCTCGGTGAGGAAGCCGACGCGGCCCTTGAGCCTGGGGTTGTCGAGCAGGTCGGAGACCGACTTCACCTCGATGCCGTCCAGCGCCTTCTTGTTGTAGGCGATGATGGTCGAGATGGCCTGCCAGGGGTACGAGTAGGCACGGCCCGGGTCCCAGTCGGGGTCGCGGAACTGCTGTGACAGGTTGGCGTAGGCGTGCGGCAGGTTGGCCGGGTCCAGTTTCTGGACCCAGCCGAGGCGGATCAGGCGGGCGGCGAGCCAGTCGGTGAGCACGATGATGTCGCGGCCGGTGTCCTGGCCGGCGGCGAGCTGCGGCTGGATCTTGCCGAAGAACTCGTTGTTGTCGTTGATGTCCTCGGTGTACGTGACCTTGATGCCGGTCCGCCGGGTGAACGCGTCCAGGGTCGGGTGCCGGTTGCCGCCGTCGTCGACGTCCATGTACTCGGTCCAGTTGGAGAAGGAGACCTCCTTCTCCTGCTCGGACCGGTCCTCGGCGGACACGCCGCCCCGGGTCTTGCCGGCCGCGGGGATGCCGCAGGCGCTCAGTGTCCCGAGGCCGCCGGCCGCGAGCGCGCCGCCCGTGGAGGCGCGCAGCAGCGAGCGTCGGGTGAGGGCGGCCCTGCCGTTGGCGAGACTGCGCCGCATGGCGGCCACTCGGGCCGGGGACAGGCGGTCGGGCTCGTACTGCTCCATGCGCGTGGTTGCCCTTTCGGGTGGGTCGGCCGTGGTCGGCGGCCTGGCGTGATGGCTAACGGTCCCCGAAGACGGTGCGGTGCCAGTCCTTGCGGACCACCGCGGTGTTGTCGAACATGACGTGCTTGACCTGGGTGTACTCCTCGAAGGAGTACACGGACATGTCCTTGCCGAAGCCGGACGCCTTGTAACCGCCGTGCGGCATCTCGCTGATGATCGGGATGTGGTCGTTGACCCACACGCAGCCCGCCTTGATCTCGCGGGTGGCGCGGTTCGCCCGGTACACGTCCCTGGTCCACGCGGAGGCGGCGAGCCCGTACGGGGTGTCGTTGGCCAGCCGGATGCCCTCGTCGTCGCTGTCGAAGGGCAGGACGACGAGGACCGGTCCGAAGATCTCGGACTGGACGGCCTCGCTGTCCTGCGCGGCGTCGGCGATGAGCGTGGGCCGGTAGTAGGCCCCTTCCTTCAGGTCGCCCTGCGGGGCCTCGCCGCCGGTCACCACGCGCGCGTAGGAGCGCGCCCGGTCGACGAACCCGGCGACGCGGTCCCGCTGGACGTGGCTGACCAGCGGGCCGAGGTCGGTGTCCGGGACGAAGGGGTCGCCGACGCGGACGGTGTCCATGAGGGCGGCGGTCCGCTCCACGAACGCCTCGTACAGGGACCGCTGCACGTACGCGCGCGTGGCGGCCGTGCAGTCCTGGCCGGTGTTGATCAGCGCGCCCGCGACCGCGCCGTGGACGGCGGCGTCGAGGTCGGCGTCGTCGAAGACGAGGAAGGGCGCCTTGCCGCCGAGCTCCAGGTGGAGGCGTTTGACGGTGGCCGTGGCGACCTCGGCGACCCGCCTGCCGACGGCGGTGGACCCGGTGAAGGAGGTCATGGCGACGTCGGGGTGGCCGACGAGGTGCTCACCGGCCTCCCGCCCGGTGCCGGTGACGATGTTGATCACGCCGTCGGGGATACCGGCGTCCGTGGCGGCCTGGGCGAACATCAGGGAGGTCAGCGGGGTGATCTCGGCGGGCTTCAGGACGATGGTGTTGCCCGCGGCGATCGCCGGGAGGATCTTCCAGGCGGCCATCTGGAGGGGGTAGTTCCAGGGCGCGACGGAACCGACGACGCCGATCGGCTCGCGGCGGACGTACGAGGTGTGGTCGCCGGAGTACTCGCCGGCCGACTGTCCTTGCAGGTGGCGGGCGGCGCCGGCGAAGAAGGCCGCGTTGTCGATCGTGCCCGGCACGTCGAACTCGCGGGTCAGCTTCAGCGGCTTGCCGCACTGCAGGGACTCGGCGCGGGCGAAGTCCTCGGCGCGCTCGGCGAGGACGGCGGCGAACCGGTGCAGGGCGTCGGAACGCTCGCCCGGTGCGGCGCCGGCCCAGCCGGGGAACGCCTCCCGCGCGGCGGCGACGGCCGCGTCGACGTCGTCCGGCCCGGCGAGTCCGTAGGTGAGGACGTCCTCACCGGTCGCCGGGTCGACGACCGTGTGCGTACGGCCGGAGGTGCCCTGCGTCAGGCGGCCCGCGATGTACTGCGCGCCGTCCGCGAAGCGCTGCTGGGCCGGGAATCGGTCCGGGGTGGCGTGGCCCGGGTGGTGCATGTCGGCTCTCCTCGTTGTTCCCGCGACAGGTCCGCGGCAGGAAGGCCCGTGACGGGAGTCCCCATGACGGGGCCGGCGTGGCTCAGGCCCGATGTGAGTGCCGATCCTGACAGAGCACCAGGGAGCCAACAAGTGATTCCGTTGTTGCCATTTGGTTACGCGACGGAATCTGTCGACCAGGTGTCGAGTCGCCGCGGAAAAGGACGAACGGAGTGTCAGTGGCGCGTGCCAGACTCGCGTGCATGGAGAGGATCACCGGGGCGGCGAGGACGATCGACAGCACGGAAGCGCTGCTCGGAGAGGTCCGGGCGGGCACGAGGATCAAGTACCTCTGCTTCTGGGGACACCGGCCGCTCCCGGACGGCCGGATCGGACCGAGCTGTCTGAGCCAGTGGTGGCCGTCGCCCTTCACCGTGGACGGGGTGGAGTACGCGACCGCCGAGCACTGGATGATGGCGGGCAAGGCGCGGCTCTTCGGGGACGCGGAGGCGGAGCGGCGGGTGCTGGCCGCGGGGCATCCGGCGGAGGCCAAGAAGGCGGGCCGGCTGGTGCGCGGCTTCGACGAGGCGGTGTGGGAGCGGGAGCGGTTCCGGATCGTCGTCGAGGGCAGCGTCCACAAGTTCGCCTCGGCCCCCGCCCTGCGGGCGTTCCTGCTGAACACCGGCGAGCGCGTACTGGTGGAGGCGAGCCCGGTGGACCGGGTGTGGGGCATCGGTCTGACGGCGGACGACGAGGGGGCGACGGATCCGGAGCGGTGGCGGGGCGCGAATCTGCTGGGGTTCGCGCTGATGGTGGCGCGGGAGCGGCTGCGGGGATGAGGCGGGCGCGGTGAGGCCGGGCCGAAGGCATGGTGGGGGGCGAGGGGCGCCGGGCGGGCGCCCTGCGGGTCGTCTGCGCACCGGGGCCGACGACACCGCCGGTCCCATGGCCGACTCGGCCGCTGGTGCCGCGGCGGGCGACGTTCGCCCGGTGAGGAGCGGCGTCCGGTGCGTGCTCCGGGGGTCCCCCCGGCCGGAGGCTGGGGAGTGCCGGCCGGAAGCCCTCGTACCGGACGTACTCGGGCTTCCGTCCGGTGCGGCGAGTGGGGGCACCCCCTCCGGGGGAGCCTGCCGGGCGTCGCGACGGGGCGGACGTCGCCTGTCGCGGCACTAGGTGAAGAGCACCAGGGCGCCGAAACCGATGCCGAGCACGATGCCGACGGCTCCGCAGATGACGCCGGCCAGGGCCTGGCCCGGGTTGGTGGCTTCGCCCCGGCGGCCCTTGCCGCGGCCGATCGCGCCGAAGACGACGCCCAGGACGCCCAGGACGATGGCGAGCGGCCACAGGCAGAAGACGACGGCCGCGACGATGCCCAGCACGAGACCGGCCGTTCCCATCCCGTTGCTCGGCATCGGCGCCGTGCCCGGCCAGCCGTAGTGACCGTGCGGCCCCGGGCCGGCGTAACCGCCCGGCCCGGGGCCGCCGGGATAGCCGTAGGGGACCTGCCCGGGGCCGCCGGGGGCGATGGGCGGCGGAGGGACCGCCTGGTCCTGACCGGCGTACGGCGGTGTCGGGGCCAAAGGCGCGAAGGGGCCCGCCGCACCGTTCGCCGGCGCGGCCGCTCCGGGCGGTGCGAAGGGATCGGCACCGCTCGCGGGGGCCGTCGCACCCGGCGGCGCGAAGGGGCCGGCCGCGGCGTCCGCCGGTGCCGGGGCCCCGGGGGCCGCCCACGGCGGGGGCTGCGTGCCCATGGCCGGCATGGACGTGACCGTCCGCTGGTCGTGGACGGACGGGGCCGACCACGGCACCGGCCCGTTCGACGCGAGGGTGCCGCCGGGGCCGCCGGGCGCGGACGCGGCGTCGTCCGCCGGCGGCGCCCACGGATCGGCTCCGGAGCGATCGGTCCCGGGCCGCGCGTCGGCGCCCTGTCCCGCGGGCGTCGCCCGGCCGGGGCTCCCCGCCGGGCGGTCCGGCTTGTCGAGGCCCACACCGGGGACCGCGTCCGTGATCCCGTCGGCTCTCCCGCCGGCCGGCGCGGCCCAGGCGCCGGCCGGCGGGTGCGGCCGGGGCGCGGACTCGTCCCCCGCGGCTCCCGGCGTCCGCTCGTCGGCTCGCGGCGGCTGCGCGTCGTCGGGCATGCGCGGGATCCCCTCTGTTCGAACGTCCCGTCATGCTACGGCCCGCCCCCGCCGGGCACGGACCCGGCCTACGATGATCCCGGATCACCGATCAGCCGATCATCCGCGTCCCACGGGACCCGCCCGCCCCCGGGCGGCCCCAGGACGCCGTTCCGGGGAGGAACCCCTTGACCGAGCACCTCGTCGAACCCGACGTCCCGCGCGACCTGCACGCCTTCATCGCCGGACTGCCCAAGGCCGAACTGCACGTCCACCACGTCGGCTCCGCCTCCCCGCGCATCGTCTCGGAGCTGGCCGCCCGCCACCCCGACTCCAGGGTCCCCACCGACCCCGAGGCCCTGGCCGACTACTTCACGTTCACGGACTTCGCGCACTTCATCGACGTGTACCTGTCCGTCGTCGACCTGATCCGCACCCCGGAGGACGTGCGGCTGCTGACGTACGAGGTGGCCCGGGACATGGCCCGGCAGCAGGTGCGCTACGCCGAGCTGACCATCACCCCGTTCTCCTCCACCCGGCGCGGTATCGACGAGGGCGCGTTCATGGACGCGATCGAGGACGCCCGCAAGGCGGCCGAGGCCGAGTTCGGGACCGTGCTGCGCTGGTGCTTCGACATCCCCGGCGAGGCCGGTCTGGAGTCGGCCGAGGAGACGACGCGGCTCGCCACCGACGACCGGCTGCGCCCCGAGGGGCTGATCTCCTTCGGCCTCGGCGGACCCGAGATCGGCGTGCCCCGGCCGCAGTTCAAACCGTACTTCGACCGGGCCGTCGCCGCGGGACTGCACTCGGTGCCGCACGCGGGCGAGACGACCGGCCCGCAGACGGTGTGGGACGCGCTCACCGACCTGCGCGCCGAACGCATCGGCCACGGCACCAGCTCCGCGCAGGACCCGAAGCTGCTGGCACACCTCGCCGAGCGCCGGATCCCGCTCGAGGTGTGCCCGACCTCGAACATCGCCACCCGCGCGGTGCGCACCCTGGACGAGCACCCGATCAAGGAGTTCGTGCGCGCCGGAGTCATGGTGACGGTCAACTCCGACGACCCGCCGATGTTCGGCACCGACCTCAACAACGAGTACGCCGTCGCCGCCCGGCTCCTCGGCCTCGACGAGCGGGGGCTCGCGGACCTGGCGAAGAACGGCGTCGAGGCGTCCTTCCTCGACGGGCCCGGCAAGGCCCGGCTGCGGGACGAGATCGACACGTACACCGCCGCCTGGCTCGCCTCCTGAGACGGCCCGTCACCATGAACGCCCCGCGCGACGTGACCGCCGTGGCCCACCGCGGTGATCCCTACCGCTTCCGCGAGAACACGATCGACTCCCTGCGCTCCGCCCTGGCCCGCGGCGCGGACGCGGTGGAGGTCGACGTCCGCCTCACCCGGGACGGCGTGCCCGTGCTCCTGCACGACGAGACCCTGAAGCGCCTGTGGGAGCGGGACCGGCCGCTGCGCTCGCTGTCGGCGCGGGAGGTGAGCGACCTGACGGAGGGCCGGGTGCCGACGCTCGCGGAGGCGCTGACCGTCTGCGACGGCAGCCGGGTGATGCTCGATCTGCCGGGTGCCCCCGACGTGCGCGCGGCACGGCGCGTGGTGGACGCCGTGCACGCGTGCGGGGCGCAGGACCGCGTGTACTACTGCGCGGGTCCCGCCGCCATGCTCGCCGTGCGGGCCGCCGACCCGGCCGCCGAGATCGCGCTGACCTGGACGACGGTGGCACCGCCGAGGCCCGCGCTGCTGGCGGCGGTGCGGCCGCGGTGGCTCAACTACCGGTTCGGGCTGGTGGACCGGGCGCTGGCCGAGCGCGTCCACCGCGACGGCCGTCTGCTGTCCGTGTGGACCCCCGACACCCGCCGCTCGATGCGCCGCCTGCTCGCCCTGGGCGTCGACTCGATCACGACCAACCGCATCGACACCCTGTGCGCCCTGCGCGCCGGCCGCCGCCCGTAGGGGCGGCCCCGCACACGTACCCGGGCACGTGAGGGGATCGGGGACGCGGACGGCGTCGGTTCGCGCGTCGGCGTCCCCGCTGCCCACGCCCCGCCGGCTTCCCGCCGGGGCCGGGCCCCTGCCCCGCTCCCGCGCCGATGCCCCGTCGTGCGTGCGGGCACCTCTGTGGTGGGTGCTCGTCCCGCCGGCCGGAACGGTCACCGGCGCCTCACCGTCGTCGGCCCTGCGAAGGCGTTGGCGTGGCGGAAGCGGCCGTGTCGATACTGCGGGGTCGACAGGGCAGCGTCGCGCCCTCGATGCCGTACTCCTCGCGCCGGCCGCACATACCGAACCCGCCGTACCGGGTCGGGGTCGCGGAGTGGGCGGTCGCGGCGGCCAGGTAACCGTCGGCGTCACCCCGTTCCAGGGCGTCGAGTTGGGTGCCGGTCCGCTCCGCGGCGGCCAGGGCGCCGGTGCGCCACAGCTCGCGCCAGACGGCGACGCGCGGGCGGACCAGGGCGGCGGCCGCCCGCTGGAACTCCCGCAGCGGTCCGGCGTCGCCCGCGGCGAGCGCCTCGCGCAGCGGCAGGTAACCCTCGACGGCGAGGTCGCGCCGACGCCGCGCGGCGGCCTCCGCCTCGGGCCCCTCCGGGGCCGGCAGGGCGGCGGCCGTCGCGTACTTCTCCGGGTCGGCCAGGTACGCGGGCGGGAACGTGAACACCGCGTCCCCCGCCTCCGGCAGCCCGCTGTTCTGCATCAGCACGGTGATCCGCAGGCCGCCGCCCTGCACCATGCGGTGCACGGTGCCCGGCGTGAACCACGCCACCGAGCCCGCCTCCAGCGGCGTCTCCCGGTAGCCGTCGGGGCTGAGCGTCTGCACGGCGCCCCGGCCGCCCGTGACGACGTACGCCTCCGTGCACACCAGGTGCAGGTGCGGGCTGCCGCCGCAGACACCGTCCGCCGCCTCCCAGTCGTACGCGGACAGGTGGGACAGGCCGACCGCGCCGGGCAGCGGGCGGTCGAGTCCCGGGCTCACCACGGCAGTTCCGCGAGGCGGGAGGCGACCCGCTCGCGGTCCCAGGCGCCGTCGGCGACGACGATCCGGTACCGGTAGCGGAACGTCTCACCGGTGCCGAGCGCGAACTCCTCGAAGAACGCCCAGGAGAACGCCACGGTCGGGATCGGCTCCGCGCGCACGAACCAGTGCGAGGCGTGGACGGCGTCCTCGTTCTCGGGGGCGTGCGCGAAGACGAGCGTCGAGTGCGCGTCGACGTCGTCGTGCTCGGCGGTGAACGCGAGCCACGGCCCCTGCGTGCCCATCAACTCGCCGCCGGACAGGCCGGGCCGGGGGCCGAGGACCGTGCCGCCCGTGAAGTCGCGGGGACCGCGCCACTGCAGGCCCGTGTAGCCGGCCATCTCGCGGCCCGCCGTGGTCGGCGAGCCGAAGTGTAGCGGCTCGCCGTCGGCGCGGGTGTTCGTCAGCCCGATCGACCAGTCGACGGCGTACGAGCCGGACCCGGCGTCCACGGAGTGCACCCGCACGCCGCGCTTCTCCCGGGCCCACTCGGCGCCGCCGTTCTCGATCCAGGTCAGCGACTCGGTGAAGGACAGCTCGTCGCCCGTGACGTCCACGGCGTCGAACCCGTCGTGCCGCATCGAGCCGATGCGCTCGGGCAGCCGCAGATAGCCCTCGCCGTGGACGTAGCAGTTGCCGCCCCAGAAGTTCTGCCCGGAGAGGTGGCTGGCCGTCATCTGCAGGCCCTTGTGCCAGCGGTGGTCGCTCGGCCGGTAGCCCGTGACCAGGTTGCCGGACAGGGTGCGCAGCGGGTGGACGTAGGGCTTGCGGGCCTCGAACGCGTCCGGGTCCGGCTTGTAGACGTACGAGAACAGGTCCGTTCCGGTGGCCGTGGCGCGCACCGTGATGCGCTCGCCGTGGACGTGGGTGACCTCGAGGAGTTCGGGGGCGCTGCTCACCGCTTCGGGCTCCAGTCCGGGTGGTCGCCGTGCATCGCGGTGTAGAACGGGTCGCCGGGTCCGATCTCGCCCGCCCGGACCGGGTTGCCGGTGAAGGCCGCCTTGTACAGCGCCGCGGCGAACTCCAGCGTGCCGCGGGCGTCCTCGCCGCTGCCGGGCGGGCGGGTGCCGGCGTCGTACGCGTCGAGCAGTGCGGTCAGCTGCGCGGTGTGCGAGCTGGGCACGTCGGCGGTGGGCGCGGGCGGCTCGGGGGCGCCGGGGGCCGGGGTGTAGCGCCAGTCGTCGTTGGTGTGCCCGTACAGGTGCGTGAGCTCGACGGTGGCCTTCTCGCAGTCGACGCGGACACGGCTGGTCTCGTCGGGCGAGAGCACGGAGTTGACGACCGTGGCGAGAGCACCGCTCGCGAAGCGCACGAGTGCGGTCGAGACGTCCTCGCTCTCGGTGTCGTGCACCAGGCGGGCCGCCATCGCCCGGATCTCGGTCCACTCACCGAGCAGGTGCAGCATCAGGTCGAACTGGTGGATGCCGTGGCCCATCACCGGGCCCCCGCCCTCGGTGGCCCACCGGCCGCGCCAGGGCACCTCGTAGTACCCGGCGTCCCGGTACCAGGTCGTCTGGCAGTGGGCGACCAGCGGGCGGCCGAGCGTGCCCGCGCCGAGCAGCTCGCGCGCGTGCACCGCACCGGAGCCGTAGCGGTGCTGGAAGACGACCGACGCGTACGCGCCGCTCGCCTCCTCGGCGGCCGCGATCTCGTCGTACTCGGCGAGGGACAGCGTCAGCGGCTTCTCGCACAGCACCCAGGCCCCCGCCTTCAGGGCGGCGACGGTCTGCTCGCGGTGGAACACCGGCGGCGTCCCGATGAGGACGAGGTCGGGCCGCGCCTCCTCGAGCATCGCGGTGAGGCCGGTGTGCGCGGTGACGTCGGGGAAGCCGGCCTCGGCGGCCTTCGCACGGAAGGCGTCGAGGCGCTCGGCGTCCACGTCCACGGCCGCGACGAGCTCGGCGCGCCCGCTCAGAGCGGCGAGGGCCGGAAGGTGGCTGCCGGTGACGATGGCGCCGGTGCCGACGACGGCGACACGACGGCGGGGGGCCGGGGTGGGTGAGGGGAATGGCATGCGGCGGTTCCTCGATGGGCCGTCGGAAGGGGGAAAGCGCTTTCCGCGACCCTAAGCGGGAGACGAGCCGCGGGACAAGGGCCCGTGACGAGTCGGCGCGGAGGCCCGGCACGGGCCGCCGGGCCTCCCGGCCGGTCGGGACGGCCGTGCCCGCCGGTCACGCCCCACGGGAGGAGCGGCAGGACGTGTCCCCTGGTCGGCCACCGCGACGGACGCCCGGGGCGAGGCGGCCGGCCCCGCGGCCGACGGCGACACCGCGGCCGCCCTCAAGCGGCCCGGACGACCCGTCGAGCCACGGTGTGCGACGCGGCGACGGCCGCGCCCGCCAGACCGATTCCCACGGCGAGGTCGCGCGGGCGCGTGGCGCGCAGGACGCCGGCCCGGCGCAGCCGGTGGCGGGCCCAGAGCGTGAACGGCACGACGAGCAGGGGCGAGGTCGCGGACCCCGGCGTGTATCCGCGGACGAGCCCCGCCTGCGCGAGATGGACGAGGCCGTGCAGGCCGAAGGCGTTGAGCACGCTCTGGTAGAAGGCCGATCTGCCGCCGGTCAGCCGGCCCGCGACGGACGCGGAGGCCACGATCACGGCCATCGCCCCCACCGCGGCCGCGAACTCCCGCGGCTCCGTCGGAGCGGCCCGCCGCCACACCGCCTCCGGCACCGTCGGGTACCGCTCGCGCAGCACGGGCAGGTTGCGCCGCCACCAGCCGGGCATGACCGCCAGTTCCTCGATGTCGTGCAGGGCCCAGGCGGCCAGCAGCCCGAGGGTGACCGCGTCCCCGGCCATTTCCTCACGCGGTGAATTCCCCATGCCGGGCAGTCTGCTGCACGCCCGCGGTCCCGTTCCACCGCTTCGCGGGCTCCGCCCGCTCCCCGCCCGGACGCCCTGCGCGGTCGCGAGCCGTTCGCGCATCGCCGCGCCGGGGAAGACCGGCGGATCCCCGGCCGGGGCGGCGGTCTCCTCAGCGCCGGAGGGGGCGAGCCCACCCCCGCGCGACCGGGGCCGGGGGACGCGGTCGCGCCAGGCGGCCGGTCCGGCGGCGGCCCGCTCACCGGCGGGGACGTACGCGGCGGGCGCCCCGCAGCCGGTGGGACCGCCGGACTCGGCGCCGGCGCCGAGGGTGCGCGGCAGGGTCCGGCGGGAGAGCGGGGACGTCTTCGGCGTCGGGGGCTTTCGGGCGGCGCGGTGGCCTACGCGGCGCCGGGCGGCCGACGCCGCGTCGAGCGGACCGGCCCGGGGACCCGGCGCCCCGTCGCGCACGTGCCGTCCGCCGGAGGAAACGCGGACGGCGCGGCCCCGGACGGGAGTTCCCGTCCGGGGCCGCGCCGTCGAGGGCGTCAGGCGTCCAGCGACGTCATCACGTGCTTGATCCGCGTGTAGTCCTCGAAGCCGTACCCCGACAGGTCCTTGCCGTAGCCGGACTTCTTGAAGCCGCCGTGCGGCATCTCGGCGACCAGCGGGATGTGGGTGTTGATCCACACACAGCCGAAGTCGAGCTTCTTGGACATCCGCATGGCGCGGCCGTGGTCCTTGGTCCACACGGAGGAGGCCAGCGCGTAGTCGACGCCGTTCGCCCACTCCACGGCCTGGTCCTCGTCGCGGAAGGACTGGACGGTGATGACCGGGCCGAAGACCTCGTTCTGGATGATCTCGTCGTCCTGCTTGAGGCCCGAGACGACGGTGGGGGCGTAGAAGTAGCCCTTGTCGCCGACCCGGTGGCCGCCGGCCTCGACCTTGGCGTGGGCGGGCAGCCGCTCGATGAACCCGGCGACCTGCTTGAGCTGGTTGGGGTTGTTCAGCGGGCCGTACGCCACGTCCTCGTCGTCCGGCTGCCCGGTCTTGATCTCGGACGCGGCCTTCGCGAGCGCGCTCACGAACTCGTCGTGGATCGACTCGTGCACGAGCACGCGCGTGGCCGCCGTGCAGTCCTGGCCGGCGTTGAAGTAGCCCGCCTCCGTGATGCCCTCGACGGCCTTGGCGATGTCGGTGTCCTCGAAGACCACGACCGGGGCCTTGCCGCCCAGCTCCAGGTGGACCCGCTTGAGGTCCTTGGAGGCGGACTCGGCGACCGACATGCCGGCCCGCACGGAGCCGGTGATGGAGGCCATCGCCGGGGTCGGGTGCTCGACCATCAGGCGGCCGGTGTCGCGGTCGCCGCAGATGACGTTGAAGACGCCCTTGGGCACGATCGAGCCGATGATCTCGGCCATCAGGACCGTGGAGGCGGGGGTGGTGTCCGAGGGCTTCAGGACGACCGTGTTGCCCGCGGCGAGCGCCGGGGCGAACTTCCACACGGCCATCATCATCGGGTAGTTCCACGGCGCGACCTGCGCGCAGACGCCGATCGGCTCGCGGCGGATCATGGAGGTCAGGCCCTCCATGTACTCGCCGGCCGAGCGGCCCTCCAGCATCCGGGCCGCACCCGCGAAGAAGCGGATCTGGTCGACCATCGGCGGGATCTCGTCGGAGCGGGTCAGCCCGATGGGCTTGCCCGTGTTCTCCACCTCCGCCGCGATCAGTTCCTCGGCCCGCTCCTCGAACGCGTCCGCGATCTTGAGAAGGGCCTTCTGCCGCTCGGCCGGGGTGGTGTCGCGCCAGGCCGGGAAGGCCGCGGCGGCGGCCGCCATGGCGGCGTCGACGTCCGCCTGGCCGGACAGGGGGGCGGTCGCGTACGCCTCTCCCGTCGCGGGGTTGACCACCTCGGTGGTCCGTCCGTCGGCGGCGTCCCGGAACTCACCGTCGATGTAGTTGCGCAGACGACGCAGCTCGGTGCTCACTGCCGGCCCTCCAAGTTCGGGTGTCGATCAGGTCTCTCAGGCGTCCAAGCACTGAGACACCCACCCTAGACGGATCCCCGACGTTTTCAACACCCCCACCTGCCTTCGAATTGCGAAATCCGCAGCATGGGGCTACTCAGACAACGAATTACACCGGTCCCCGCCTTGCAAAACTATCGATACGTCGTGCACAGTGAAGTCGTGGCCAGTCGAAGCGCAGACCCGAAGGACTCCCGCGAGTCCAGGAACGGCGGTCCCCAGTTGGACGCCGTCTCCCTCGCCATCATCGAACAGCTCCAGGAGGACGGCCGCAGGCCGTACGCCGCGATCGGCAAGGCCGTCGGCCTGTCGGAGGCGGCCGTGCGCCAGCGCGTCCAGAAGCTGCTCGACCAGGGCGTGATGCAGATCGTCGCCGTCACGGACCCGCTCACCGTGGGTTTCCGCCGGCAGGCGATGGTCGGCGTCAACGTCGAGGGCGACGTGGAGTCCGTCGCCGACGCGCTGGCGGCCATGTCCGAGTGCGAGTACGTGGTGATGACCGCGGGCTCCTTCG
Source organism: Streptomyces sp. NPDC093586 (assembly GCF_044764905.1). Taxonomy (NCBI): domain Bacteria; kingdom Bacillati; phylum Actinomycetota; class Actinomycetes; order Kitasatosporales; family Streptomycetaceae; genus Streptomyces; species Streptomyces sp. NPDC093586. Next base: position 50,177 of record NZ_JBIWJA010000018.1, read on the forward strand.
ACCTGATGGTGGAGGTCGTCTGCGAGGACGACGACCACCTCCTCGAGGTCATCAACCGACGCATCCGGGCCGTACCCGGAGTGCGCTCCACCGAGAGCTTCGTCTACCTGAAGCTCAAGAAGCAGACCTATATGTGGGGAACCCGATAAACGTGAGTACCGACAGCCCCAAGGACCTCAGCAAGACCGCCTACGACCACCTGTGGATGCACTTCACCCGCATGTCGTCGTACGAGAACGCCCCCGTCCCCACCATCGTCCGCGGTGAGGGCACCCACATCTACGACGACAAGGGCAAGCGCTACCTCGACGGCCTCGCCGGTCTGTTCGTGGTCCAGGCCGGTCACGGCCGCACGGAGCTCGCCGAGGCCGCCGCGAAGCAGGCGCAGGAGCTCGCCTTCTTCCCGGTGTGGTCGTACGCCCACCCGAAGGCCGTCGAGCTGGCCGAGCGCCTCGCGAACGAGGCCCCGGGCGACCTGAACAAGGTCTTCTTCACCACCGGCGGCGGCGAGGCGGTCGAGACCGCCTGGAAGCTCGCCAAGCAGTACTTCAAGCTGACCGGCAAGCCGACCAAGTACAAGGTCATCTCCCGCGCGGTCGCCTACCACGGCACCCCGCAGGGCGCCCTGTCCATCACCGGCCTGCCCGCCCTCAAGGCCCCCTTCGAGCCGCTCGTCCCGGGCGCGCACAAGGTGCCGAACACCAACATCTACCGCGCCCCGCTGTTCGGCGACGACCCCGAGGCCTTCGGCCGCTGGGCCGCCGACCAGATCGAGCAGCAGATCCTGTTCGAGGGCCCGGAGACGGTCGCGGCCGTCTTCCTGGAGCCCGTGCAGAACGCCGGCGGCTGCTTCCCGCCCCCGCCCGGCTACTTCCAGCGCGTGCGCGAGATCTGCGACCAGTACGACGTGCTGCTCGTCTCGGACGAGGTCATCTGCGCCTTCGGCCGCCTCGGCACGACGTTCGCCTGCGACAAGTTCGGCTACGTCCCGGACATGATCACCTGCGCCAAGGGCATGACCTCGGGCTACTCCCCGATCGGCGCCTGCATCGTCTCCGACCGCCTGGCCGAGCCGTTCTACAAGGGTGACAACACCTTCCTGCACGGCTACACCTTCGGTGGCCACCCGGTCTCCGCCGCGGTCGGCCTCGCCAACCTCGACCTGTTCGAGCGTGAGGGCCTCAACCAGCACGTCCTCGACAACGAGGGCAACTTCCGCGCCACCCTGGAGAAGCTGCTCGACCTGCCGATCGTCGGCGACGTCCGCGGCAACGGCTTCTTCTACGGCATCGAGCTGGTCAAGGACAAGAACACCAAGGAGTCGTTCAACGACGAGGAGACCGAGCGCGTCCTGTACGGCTTCCTGTCGAAGGCGCTCTTCGACAACGGCCTGTACTGCCGTGCCGACGACCGCGGCGACCCGGTCATCCAGCTCGCCCCGCCGCTGATCTCCAACCAGGAGACCTTCGACGAGATCGAGCAGATCCTGCGCGCCACCCTGACGGAGGCGTGGACCAAGCTCTGATCCCGCGGCGCTCCGATCATCCTTCTGGATGATCATCACCGGCCCCGGTGTCGTCCGTTCGAGTGAGAAACGGCGGCCCGGGGCCGCGTGCTGTCCGGCCGCACCCCGGCGACTGCCTACGGTGCCTCGTGACCGATCGGCCCCGCCTTCGTTCGCCCGTACGGGGGAACGGCCGGGGAAAAACGGATCAGAACCGAGGTGTACGCCCATGGAGGCTCCGCCGGACAACGACGTGCTCTGGGCCCGCGCCCTGCACTTCCAGCACCACGACGGCTCGCCCGCTCTGCAGGGCGTCTCGCTCGGCGTCCGGGAGGGCGAGATCCTCGCCGTCAGCGGCCCGCGCGGCAGCGGCAAGACGACGCTGCTGCGGTGTCTGTCCGGGATGCTGCGGGTCCGGGACGGCGAGGTCTGGTTCAACAGCGTGCCGGTGCACACCATGGGCCCGATCGGCCGCGAACGGCTGCGCCGCGACCGCTTCGCGTGGATCGACCCCGCCCCCGTGCTCGTCCCGGAGCTCACCGTCTGGGAGAACACCGCCCTCCCCCTGATGCTGCGCGGCACCGCCCGGCGCCGGGCGAAGACGACCGCCCTGGAGTGGCTGGAGCGCCTCGACGTCGGCGGCGCGTCCCGCCGGCGCCCGCACGCGCTCCAGCAGGCCGAACGGCAGCGCGTCTGCATCGCCCGCGCGCTCGCCGTCGCCCCCACGGTCCTGTTCGCCGACGAGCCGACGGCGCCCCTGCACCGCGCCGACCGCGCCCATGTGCTGCGGACGCTGACCACGGCGGCCCGCTCGCACGGCATCACCGTCGTCCTCGCCACGCACGACGCGCAGACCGCCGCGCTCGCCGACCGCACCGTCTCACTGCTGGACGGCCGGCGGGTCAGGACCGTGCACCTGCCGCCGGTGACCGAGACCACGGTCGGCTCCCCGGGCGCCGGGACGGAAGGCCGGGCAGCGTGCTCGCTCTCCGTCTGACCCGCCGCGCCCGGCTCGCCGTCCGGCTGCGCCGCCTGCTGGTCGCCGCGTTCTCGGCGGGCACGGGTTTCCTGCTGCTGTGCGTCCTCGGCCACGCCGTCGGCCATCCGGACACGCACGGCGCCTCCGCCCTCCGCCTCGCCTGGTGCGCGGCCCCCCTCGCCGCCACCGTGTACTTCGCCGTCGCCGTGGCCCGTACCGACCCGGGCACCCGGCCCCGCTCCGGTCTGTCGGCGATCGGCCTCGGCCCCGGCCGGCTGATGGCCGTCTCCGCGACGACCACGGCCCTGTCCGGAGCGCTCGGCTCGCTGGCGGCCCTGGTCCTCTTCCTCCACCTGCGCGGCGACCTGACCGCCGCGCCCTTCGACGGCGCCGCGGCCGACTCCCTCGCCGTCGGCGTTCCCCTCCCCTTCCCGGCGGCCGTGACCCTTCTGACGCTGCTCCCGGCGACCGCGTCCGCCGCGGTGGCCCTGTCCCTCCGCCCCCGCGACGCCCGGCCCGCCCGCACCGCCGGTGCCCGCGGTTACGGCCGTTTCGGCGCGTACGGCTGGGGCGCGGCCCGCGAGACCTTCGGCACCTACGGCCGCTTCGGCGCCCGCTGGGCCCCCAGGACGACCACGACCGCCACCGCTCCGGCCGCCGACGCCTCCGCCGACGGCCGCACCGCCGAGCTCGCCGGCGTCCTCACCACCGAGTCCGCCGAGCCTGCGGGCAGTCGTGCCGCCGGGGCGGCGGGGGTCCCCCCGCGCGTGGGGGGACCCCCGCGCGAGCGAAGCAGAGCGTGGGAGAGGGTGGGCACCGGGGACACCCCCTCCGGGGGAGACGCCCCGCACGCGCCGGCGAACGCCCCCCACCCCCCGACCCCGGCGGGCGCCCAGCCCCACGCCCCGGACACCCCGCGCCGCCAGAACGCCACCACCCTCCCCTGGGGCGTCGCCGTCCTCACCGCCGGCCTCGCCGTCGAGGCCTACGCCCGCACCACAGCCGCCCCCCGCACCACCCCCTCCGCCGGCGTCCTCCTCGGCTGGACCCTGACCGCCCTGGGCCTCGCCCTCGCCGGCCCCGGCCTCACCCATCTGTGCGGCCGCCTCCTCCAGGCCGTCCACCCCGGCGCCCTGCGCCTGCTCGCCGGCCGCGTCCTCATGGAGGAGTCGAGCCGTATCGGCCGCCCCCTGGGCGTCGTCTGCGCCGTGGCCTCCGCGACCTACGCCGCGAGGGTCCTGTACGGCACGGACGGACCGGCGTCCCACCCCCTGGGCACCCTCGGCGTCCTGGTCGTCGCGGGCAGCACGGTGGCCACCCTGCTCACCACGGCCGTCGAGGCCAGGCAGACCCGCGCCGACACCACCGCCGCCCTGCTGCGGCTGGGCGCGCCCCGGACGACGCTGCGCGCCGCCGCCGCCCTGCGGGCCACCGCGCTGCTGGTCCTCTTCGGCCCGCTGACCCTCCTCGTCGCGGCCCTGGCCGCACTGCCCCTGGCCCGCTGAGGAAATCCCCCGAGATTTCCGCCGGACCACCGATGATTTCCGCGCCGCCCTCCCGTCCAACCCTGCGAACGGCACGACACCAGCACCGCACCGACGGGAGAGGCCCCATGTACCAGCAGATGATCTTCGTGAACCTGGCGACGAACGACCTCGACGCCTCGAAGAAGTTCTTCACGGAGCTCGGCTACACGATCAACCCCCAGTTCACCGACGAGACCGGTTCCGCGGTCGTGATCAGCGACACGATCGTCGTGATGCTGCTGACCAAGGAGAAGTACGCGCAGTTCACGAAGAAGGAGATCGTGGACGCGACGAAGTCCAGCGAGGTGCTGATCGCGCTGAGCGCGGAGAGCCGTGAGAAGGTCGACGAGCTGGTGGACCGGGCGATCGCCGCGGGCGGTTCGGCCTCCGGCGAGACCCAGGACCACGGCTTCATGTACGGCCGGGCCTTCGACGACCTCGACGGCCACACCTGGGAGGTCGCGTGGATGGACCCGGCGTTCGTCGAGGGCTGATCCGGACGCGGACCCGGCATGGGCGGGTGGATCCGGCACCCGCCCAGCCCCAGCCGCCGTCCCCGTCCCAGGCGCAGTCCCACCACGCCTCGCACGACCGGCAGACAGAGACCCGCGCCGAGTTCGACGAGGTCGTCTCCGCACACGGCGCCCTCGCCCGTCACCGCGTCCGGGCCCTCGACCCGACGGTCCGTGCGGACGTCCTGTTGTCCACGGACGTCACGGGCGCCGTCTTCCTCGGCTGCCCGATGCCCCCGAGGCCGCGGCCCGTGTACGCGCCGCCGGGGCCCTGGTCTTCCCGCCCGTACCCGGCCTGCCCTTCGGCCCGTACCGCGGGCACGTCCACTCCCCCGACGAGTTGTACGCCGGCCTCGACGGCGGCTACGAGGCGACACCGGACGCGCTCGCCCACGACTGGTTCCAGCGCACCAAGGCGGACGGGGACGTGTTCGCCTCCATGCTGCGCGATCCACGACGACGCGGTCTCGGACGCGGTCGGCGAACTCCTCGCAGGTGCCCGGGTGGTGGGCGTCATGGGCGGCCACGCCATGGCCCGCGGCACCCGCGCCCACGCGGGCGCCGCGCGTCCGGGGCGCGAACCGGCCCGCGCCGGGCACACCGTGGCCACCGGCGGCGGACCGGACGCGATGGAGGCCGCGGACCCCGGCGCGTACGCCGCCCCGTTCGACGACGGCATGCTGGACGACGTCCTGTCGCTCCTCGCGAAGGTCACGTCGTTCACGCCGTCGGCCACCGACTGGGCGCGCTCCGCCTTCGAGGTGCGGGAGCGCTGGCCCGGGGCGGTGCCTCGGTCGGTATCCCGGCCTGGTTCTACGGCCACGAGCCGCCGAACGCCTTCGCCGCGCGCATCGCCAAGTACTTCGCCGACGCCACCCTCCCCACTCTCGGCTTCGCTCGGGCGGGGGACCCCCATGGACGGCCTGCTGGCGCGCTCGAACGCGGGCGTGGTGTTCCTGCCGGGAGCGCCGGCACCGTACAGGAGATCTTCGCCAACGCGACGCCGAACTACTACGAGTCGCGGGGAGAGCCCACTCCCATGGTGCTCGTGGACCGCGCGCACTGGACGCGGACACTGCCGGCCCGGCCGCTGCTGGCGTCACCGGCCGAGGGGCGGTCCATGGAGGCCCGGATCACCCTGGTCGACCGGATCGAGGAGACCCCCGAAGCGCTGAAACATCTCGGCGGTTAATAAGAGAGCAAAGCCAACACCCTTGGCCGGCATATGCGTTGACACTTCTTATGCACCGCTTATAGACCAGTGAGGCTCGTGGGCGTGCTGATGACATCGGCACCCTCTCCACCCCCCGCATCCGCGCTTCCCGTAAAGGAACAACGTGGCAGTCCTGTCCATACTCAGCCGCACGGCGTCCCGCCGTAGCGTCCGTGCCCTCGGCGTCGCCTCGGCCACCGCGGCCCTCGCGATCGGCGCCGCCGGCAACGCCTTCGCCTGCACCATCGGCGATTTCTCCGCCGCCGCCACGTGCGACGGCGACAAGGGCGTCATCACCGTCACCGACGTCGACTCAGGCGGCGTCCCCGCCACCGTCACCGTGTACCTGGAGAACCACGGCGGGGACGCGCAGAAGATCGGCGAGCAGGTGGTCAAGGGCTCGCGCGAGGGCAGCACCCTCACCTTCGCCGCGGACTGGAAGCCGAACGCCGAGTACCGCGTCCACGTCAAGGCCGGCGACTACGTCGACGAGGACATCAAGCCGAACCTCGTCACCCCGGCGACCGCCTGCGCGACCGAGGACACGCCGTCCCCGTCCCCGTCGCAGTCCTCGTCGGCCCCGGCCGAGGAGACCGGGACGTCGGCCCCGGCCCCGTCGCCGTCGGCCCCCACCGCCTCGCAGAGCGAGAGTTCCGCCCCGGCGGCCGTGCCGAGCAACGCCCCGTCCGCGGCGGCCGGTGACTCCCACCTCGCCGAGACCGGTGCGAACTCCAACACCGGCATGATCGTCGGCATCGCGGCGGCCCTCGTCGCCCTCGGTGGCGGCGCGGTCTTCTTCGGCCTGCGCCGTCGCGGGGCGAACGGCAGCCGCTGACGTCCTCGCCCCGGTGGCGGCCGATGGCCCGCCCCCTCCCGACGGAGGGGCGGGCCATCGCCCTGTCAGCCGAACGAGGCCCGTTCCAGCCAGAACTCCAGCACCTCCCGCTCGCCGAGCACCTCGAGGCCGGGAGCGTCCAGCGGCAGCCTGCGGTAGAAGGCGAGCAGGACGTCCGTGAGCGGTCCCCGCAGGGCGACGTCCGCCTTCTCGTGGCCGCGGCGCCAGGTGACGCCGTCCTCGCCCAGCTCGATCAGCCACTCCGCGCGCAGCCCGGGGTCGGTGTCGGTGGCGTGCAGATGCAGGCTGCGACCGGTCCCGCGCAGCTCGCTCGCCCCGGGAACCGCGCCGGTGCGCTGCATGAACTCCACGATCTCCAGCCACTCGTCGATCGCGTCGGCGGCCACCTCCGGCGCGACCCGGTAGGGCTGCCCAGCGGTCAGCACGGCGTCCGCGCGGTGGACGGTGACCTCGTGCGTCATCCGGCGGGCCCAGAAGCCCGCGTCGTGCCGCTCGCTCCAGGACCACACCTTCGCGTCCTGCCCGGCCTCGCGCAGCGCGCCGACGACCGCCTCGCCCGACTCCGCCAGCCAGGCGCCCAGTGCGGCGGCGTCGCCCCGGGCGCCGGGACCCGCGGCGTCCGGCACCTGTTCGCCGGGGACGTTCTCCCGGGCCCGGGTGCGCACCAGCAGCTCCACCCAGCGCAGGGCGCCGCCCGTGTGCCGGACCAGCTCCTCCAGGGACCAGTCCGGGCAGGTCGGGACGGTGGCGGAGAGATCGGCGCCGGATACCACCAGGTCTCTCAACTGCCCTACCTGGCGGGCGATTTCGTCGCAGTAACGGTCGTGCGTCAAAGACGTCATGCGCCGCATCCTAGGAGCGGCCGGTCACCCGAGCACCACGATTTCCGCCCCGTCGAACTCCACCCCGACCATGTCCCCGACCTCCGGAGCGTTCCGCAGCGCGCACGCCGCCTCCAGGCGCGGCGCGTTCTCCGGCTGGAGGTGGACGGCGACGTGGGTGCCGCGGAAGGTGCGGGCGGCGACCGTGCAGCGCAGGCCGGCGTCGGCGGGCACGATCCTGACCCCGGCGGGCCGCACGAGCACGGTCCGCGTGCCCTGGGGGGCGTCCTCGGGGACCGGCACCTTGCCCCAGGGGGTGGCGGCGGCCTGCCCGGTGACGGTCGCCTCCACCACGTTGTCGAAGCCGAGGAAACGGGCCACGAAGGCGTCCGCGGGCCGCTGCCACACCTGGAGCGGCGTCCCCTCCTGGGCGATCCGCCCGTCCCGCATCACCACCACCCGGTCGGCGAGCGCGAAGGCCTCCGCCTGGTCGTGCGTCACGGCGAGCACGGTGGTGCCCAACAGGCCGAACAGCTCACGCAGTTCCACCACCAGCCGCTCCCGCAGCGACCGGTCGAGCTGGCCGAGCGGCTCGTCCAGCATCAGCAGCCGGGGCCGGGGGGCGAGGGCGCGGGCCAGCGCCACCCGCTGCTGCTCGCCGCCGGAGAGCGCGGCGACGGACCGACGGGCGGCCCCCGGCAGCCCGACCAGCTCCAGCAACTCCCGTACGTCCTGCTGCTGCCGGGACCGCGACGCCCCGCGCATCCGCGGCCCGAAGGCGATGTTCCCGGCCACGTCCCGCTGCGGGAACAGCTGGTGGTCCTGGAACATCAGCCCGACCTCGCGCTTGTGCGCGGGCACCCCGGACTGGTCGCGTCCGTCCAGCTCCACCCGTCCGGCGTCCAGCCGCTGCAGGCCGGCGACCGCGCGCAGCAGCGTCGACTTGCCGCTGCCGCTGGGCCCCAGCACGCACACGACCTCGTGCTCGGCGACGTCCAGGTCGACGGCGTCGAGCACGGCCCGCCCGCCGAAGCGGACGGTCGCGTCCCGCAGACTCAGCAGCATCCCTAGAACTCCCCGCTCCGGTCGGTCCGCAGCCGCTCCAGCACCACGAGCGCCACGGCGCACACCACCATCAGAATCGTCGACAGGGCCATCGCCTGCCCGTAGTTCAGGTCCCCGGGGCGCCCCAGCAGCCGCGCCACGGCGACCGGCAGCGTCGGGTTGTCGGGCCGGGCGATGAACACGGTCGCCCCGAACTCCCCCAGCGACACCGCGAAGGCGAACCCGGCGGCGATCAGCAGCGCCCGCCGCACCATCGGCAGGTCGACCTCCCGCCACACCCGCCACGGCGACGCCCCGAGCACCGCCGCCGCCTCCCGCAGCCGTACGTCCACCGCCCGCAGCACCGGCAGCATGGTCCGTACGACGAAGGGGACGCCGACCAGCGCCTGGGCGAGCGGCACCAGGATCCAGGAGGATCTGAGGTCCAGCGGCGGCTCGTCCAGTGCGATCAGGAACCCGAAGCCGACCGTCACGGCGGACACGCCGAGCGGCAGCATCAGCAGGGCGTCGAAGCCACGCACCAGGCGGCCCGTGTCGCGCCGGGTCAGCGCGGCCGCCGCCAGACCGCCGATGAGCACGGCGACGGCGGTGGAGGCGACGGCGTACTGCAGGGAGTTGCCGACCGCCTCGATCGGCGGGACGAGGAAGGTGCCGCCGTCCTCGTGGGTCAGCGCCCGGTAGTACGTGAGGCCGCCGGCGCCGAACGACCGCTGGACCAGCACGGCGAGCGGCAGCACGACGAGGACGGCGACGGTGACGAGCACACCCGCCAGCAGCGCCCACTGCCCGGCCCCGCGCGGCCGGCGCGCGGTGCGGGCCGCGTCCACCAGCCGCAGGGCGCTCTCGCGCCGCCGTACCGTCCAGGCGTGCACGGCGAGGATGGCGCAGACCGCCGCGAACTGGATCAGGGTCAGCACGGCGGCCGTGGACAGGTCGAACACGTGCGAGGTCTGCCGGTAGATCTCCACCTCCAGGGTGGAGAAGGCGGGCCCGCCGAGGATCTGGACGACGCCGAAGGAGGTGAAGGTGAACAGGAACACCATCAGCGCGGCGGCGGCCACGGCGGGCGCGAGCGCCGGCAGGGTGACCCGCCGCCAGGCCCGCAACGGGGAGGCGCCGAGCATCCGCGCCGCCTCCTCCTGGCGCGGGTCGAGCTGCGCCCACAGCCCGCCGACGGTGCGCACGACGACGGCGTAGTTGAAGAAGACGTGCGCGAGCAGGATGGCCCACACCGTGGTGTCCAGCCGTACGCCCCACAGCTCGTCGAGCAGCCCGCCCCGCCCGACGAGCGCCAGGAACGCCGTGCCCACCACGACCGTCGGCAGCACGAACGGCACGGTCACCACGGCCCGCAGCAGTTGCTTGCCGGGGAAGTCGAGGCGGGCGAAGACATAGGCGCCGGGCAGGGCGATCAGCAGGGTGAGCGCGGTGGACGCGAGGGCCTGCCATGTGGTGAACCACAGCACGTGCCGGACGTCGGGCTGGGCCAGGACGTCCCCGATCCGCCCGAACCGCCAGACGCCGTCGACCTGGAGTCCGCGCGCGACGATCGCGGCGACGGGGTAGGCGAAGAAGACCGCGAAGAACGCGACGGGGCCGGCCATCAGGGCCAGCCGCGCCGCGCTCCCGCGCCACCGGGTGCCGGCGGACCGGGCGGCCTTGGTCACTTCGGTCACTTCGGTCACTTCAGGAGGAGCGAGGTCCACGACTTGACCCACTGGTCACGGTTGTCGGCGATCTTCTTCGGGTCCAGGGTCTGCGGGTTCTTGGCCTGCGGGCCGTACTTCACGAACTCCGGCGGGACCTGGGCCGCCTCCCGCACCGGGTAGACGAACATGTTCAGCGGCATGTCGTCCTGGAACTTCTTGCTGACCAGGAAGTCCAGCAGCGCCTTGCCGCCCTCGGGGTTCCGCGCGTTGCTCAGCAGGCCCGCGTACTCGACCTGGCGGAAGCAGGTGCCGGTGGCGACGCCCGTGGGAGCGGTGGCCGGCTTCGGGTCGGCGTAGATCACCTCGGCGGGCGGCGAGGAGGCGTAGGAGACGACGAGCGGGCGGTCGCCCTTCGCCTTCTTGCCGCCGGACGAACCGGAGAACTCCTCGTTGTACGCCTGCTCCCAGCTGTCGACGACCTTGACGCCGTTCGCCTTCAGCTTCTTCCAGTAGTCCTGCCAGCCGTCGTCGCCGTACTCGGCGGCGGTGCCCAGCAGGAAGCCGAGACCGGGCGAGGAGCTGCCGGCGTCCTCGGTGACGAGGAGGTTCTTGTACGCGGGCTCGGCGAGGTCGTCGAAGGAGTCGGGCGGGGTCAGCTTGTGCTCGCTGAAGTACGCCTTGTCGTAGTTGACGCAGATGTCACCGGTGTCGACGGGCGTGACCCGGTGCTTGTCCTGGTCGACCCGGTACTCGGGGAGGATCATGTCGGAGCCCTTGGGCTCGTACGACTGGAACAGCCCGTTGTCGAGCGCCCGCGACAGCAGCGTGTTGTCGACGCCGAAGAAGACGTCGCCCTGCGGGTTGTCCTTGGTGAGGACGGCCTTGTTGACGGCCTGCCCGGCGTCGCCGTCCTTCAGGACCCTGACCTTGTAGCCGGAGCTCTTCTCGAAGTCCGCGATGACGTTCTTGGACGCGGCCCACGAGTCGTGGCTGACGAGGGTCACGGTCTTGTCGGACCCCTCGTTCTGGCCGTCGGACGACGATCCGCAGGCGGCCAGGCCGCCGACCAGACCGAGCCCGACGACCAGGACACTGGCCTTCTTGGTGATGCTCACGGAATTCCTCCTGGGTCACCAGGAGAAGACGCGGCCCTGCCCGGGATCCCTGGCGAGGGATCCCGGGCAGGGCGCAACAGCTCGAGTGATGACCGATCTCCCTACCCAGAATGACCTGGGCCAGGTTCGGAGGGTCTGCGGCCGGTGCCGCACTCTCAGCGCTGTGGCGCTCCCCTGTCGGAATATGAAGATGTCGGAATACGAAGATGTACGCCGGTCAGATTACCGCTCGCTCGCGGCGAGCTGACCACACGCCCCGTCGATCTCCTGCCCACGGGTGTCCCGGATGGTCACCGGCACACCGTGCGCCGCGATGGCCTCCACGAACGCCTTCTCGTCCTCGGGCCGCGATGCGGTCCACTTCGAGCCCGGCGTCGGGTTGAGCGGGATGAGGTTGACGTGCACCGGCTTGCCCTTGAGCAGCCGTCCGAGCCGGTCGCCGCGCCACGCCTGGTCGTTGATGTCGCGGATCAGCGCGTACTCGATGGACAGCCGGCGCCCGGACTTCGCCGCGTACCCGAAGCCGGCGTCGAGGACCTCGCGCACCTTCCACCGCGTGTTCACGGGGACGAGGGTGTCGCGCAGTTCGTCGTCGGGGGCGTGCAGGGAGATGGCGAGGCGGCACTTGAAGCCCTCGTCGGCGAACCGGTGGATCGCCGGGACCAGACCGACCGTGGAGACGGTGATGCCGCGCTGGGACAGCCCCAGCCCGTCGGGCTCGGGGTCGGTGAGGCGGCGGATGGCTCCGACGACCCGGTTGTAGTTGGCGAGGGGCTCGCCCATGCCCATGAACACGATGTTGCTCAGCCGCGCGGGGCCACCGGGGACCTCGCCGTCCCTGAGCGCCCGCATGCCGTCGACGATCTGGTGCACGATCTCGGCGGTGGACAGGTTCCGGTCCAGTCCGGCCTGCCCGGTGGCGCAGAAGGGGCAGTTCATGCCGCAGCCCGCCTGGGAGCTGATGCACATGGTCACCCGGTCCGGGTAGCGCATGAGCACGGACTCGACGAGCGTCCCGTCGAACAGCTTCCACAGCGTCTTGCGGGTGGTGCCCTGGTCGGTCGACAGGTGCCGGACGACCGACATCAGGTCGGGCAGCAGCGCGTCCCGGAGTCCCTGGCGCGAACCGGCGGGGATGTCGGTCCACTGCTCGGGGTCGTGGGCGTAGCGCGCGAAGTAGTGCTGCGAGAGCTGCTTCGCGCGGAACGGCTTCTCACCGATCGCGGCGACGGCCTCCTTGCGCTCGGCGGGCGACAGGTCGGCGAGATGCCGCGGCGGCTTCTTGGCTCCGCGCGGGGCGACGAAGGTCAGCTCACCGGGGACGGGACGGGCCACTGTCGGACAACTCCTCATGACGACGGGCCTGTGGCAACCCCGCGTCGGCGGGGACAACGGCAGGACCATGCCGAAGCCAGGAGACCTCACTGGAACATCCCCGCGTCGGCGGAGACGATGAAAGGGCCCGCGGCCATACGCCGCGAGCCCTTCCAGACTACCCGACCGCCGTCAACCCGCCCCGACGAAGATCACCAACAACAGCCACACCACCGGCGCCGTCGGCAGGAGCGAGTCCAGGCGGTCCATGATGCCGCCGTGGCCCGGCAGCAGCGTGCCCATGTCCTTGATGCCCAGGTCCCGCTTGATCATGGACTCGCCGAGGTCGCCCAGCGTGGCGCTGGCCGCGACCGCGAGGCCGAGCAGCAGGCCCTGCCACCAGGAACCGCCGTCGATCAGGAACTGCATGCACAGCGCGCCCACCGCCATCGCGAAGGCGACCGCTCCGAGCAGACCCTCGCGGGTCTTGCCGGGGCTGATGCGCGGGGCGAGCTTGGTCCGGCCGAAACGCCAGCCGACCGCGTACGCGCCGGTGTCGCTGACGACCGTCAGCAGCAGGAAGGTCAGGACGCGCCAAGGGCCGTCGTCGGCCGCCAGCATCATGGCGACGAACGTGGCCAGGAACGGCACGTAGAAGGCGGCGAACAGGCCCGCCGTGACGTCCTTGAGGTAGTCCTCCGGCGGTTCGGTCATCCGCCAGACGAGGACCGCCAGCGCCGTGAGCGCCATGGCGACCCACGCGCCCTCGGCGCCGCGCACGTACCCGGCGACGACCATCGCCGCGCCGCCGACCGCGAGCGGCACGAGGGGCGCCTTGATGCCCTTGCGCTCCTGGAGCCGCGTGGTCAGCTCCCACAGGCCCACCACGACGGCTATGGCGATGACCCCGACGAAGACGGCCTTGACGAAGAACAGCGACGCGACGATCACCGCGCCGAGCCCGACGCCGACCCCTATCGCGGCACCCAGGTCGCGCCCCGCGCTCTTCTTCTGCGGCTGGGGCTGCGGCTGCGGCTGCGCCGGCTGCTGGGCGTCGGGCATGGGCTCCGGATTCTGCGGCACAGCCGCATACGGCTGCGCCGACGGGGTCTCGCCGCGGTACGTGTCGTCGCGCAGCGGCTCGTCTCGGACCAGGGGGCCGCTCAGCCGAGCGGCCCCCTGGTCGTCATCCTGGTCTCCGCCGTGTTCGGGTACGTCGGGCACGATGGGCATGGGGCGAGTCTGCTGCGCGTTGTGCGCATCGTACGCGGGACCCGCCGGGGCCGCCCCCTGGACAGGTCCCCGGTCGGACGGCCCCCAGTGCCCGGCTTGTGGCGGCGCTCCCCAGGAAGAGTCGTTCATCAGACCTCGAGCAGTTCGGCTTCCTTGTGCTTCAGGAGCTCGTCCACCTGGGCGACGTACTTGGCGGTGGTGTCGTCGAGCTCCTTCTCCGCACGGCGGCCCTCGTCCTCGCCGACCTCGCCGTCCTTGACCAGCTTGTCGATGGCGTCCTTGGCCTTGCGGCGCACGGAGCGGATGGACACCTTGGCGTCCTCGCCCTTGCCCTTGGCGACCTTGATGTACTCGCGGCGGCGCTCCTCGGTGAGCTCGGGGAACACCACCCGGATGATGTTGCCGTCGTTGCTCGGGTTGACGCCCAGGTCGGAGTCGCGGATCGCCTGCTCGATGTTGCGCAGGGCGCTCTTGTCGAACGGCGTCACCACGGCCATGCGCGGCTCGGGCACGGAGAACGAGGCCAGCTGGTTGATCGGCGTCGGTGCGCCGTAGTAGTCGGCCACGATCTTGTTGAACATCGCCGGGTGCGCACGGCCGGTGCGGATCGCGGCGAAGTCCTCCTTGGCGACCACGACGGCCTTCTCCATCTTCTCCTCGGCCTCGAGGAGGGTCTCTTCGATCACCACTTGCTCCTGCGTGTCTTGAGTAGGCCCGGCTGCGCTTCTGTCTGAGCTGCGGCCGGCTGCGTCGCGTCTTCTTCCTGCACGGTTCCCGACCGGCGGGACATTGTCCATCCCCCGGCCCGGCCCCGTCCCGTCCGTCCCCCGGACAGGTGGCGTCCGCGGACAGGGGTGGTTCTCCGGTCAGTCCCGGCTGTCCTGGACTCCCACAAGTGTGCCGATCTTCTCACCCTTGACGGCGCGGGCGATATTGCCCTCCTTCAGAAGCTCGAAGACGACGATCGGGAGGCTGTTGTCGCGGCAGAGCGTGATGGCCGTGGCGTCGGCGACCTTCAGGTCACGGGTGATGACCTCGCCGTAGCCGAGCGCGTCGAACTTCACGGCGTCCGGGTTGGTCTTCGGGTCGGAGTCGTAGACACCGTCCACGCCGTTCTTGCCCATGAGCAGCGCCTCGGCGTCGATCTCGAGGGCGCGCTGGGCGGCGGTGGTGTCGGTGGAGAAGTACGGCATGCCCATACCGGCACCGAAGATGACCACGCGACCCTTCTCCAGGTGGCGCACGGCGCGCAGCGGGATGTACGGCTCGGCGACCTGGCCCATGGTGATGGCGGTCTGCACGCGGCAGTCGACGCCCTCCTTCTCCAGGAAGTCCTGGAGGGCCAGGCAGTTCATCACGGTGCCGAGCATGCCCATGTAGTCGGAGCGGGCGCGGTCCATGCCGCGCTGCTGGAGTTCGGCGCCGCGGAAGAAGTTGCCGCCGCCGATGACGACGGCGATCTGGGCGCCGTCGCGCACGACGGCCGCGATCTCACGTGCGATCTTGTGCACCACGTCGGGGTCGACGCCCAGGCCCCCACCGCCGGAGAAGGCCTCTCCGGACAGCTTCAGCATGAAGCGGCCGCGTACTTTGCCGTCGTCGCTCTTCTCGGCCTTGGTGGTCATGGGGATCTCGCCTCTTCTACGTGGGTCACACACACGAAGAAGGCCATTGCCGGTGGGGGCGTGTTTCGCATCCCGTACGCGGCAATGGCCTCCTCGTCAGATCTGCTGTCGTCCGCCGCCACGCGCGTGTGCGCGGTGGCGGACGGCAACGGCGCGGACGACTGCTGTCGACCCTACCGGGGTCGTGCGTCCGTCGCGGTACGGACTCAGATGCCGACCTTGATGCGCGTGAAGCGCTTCAGGGTGACACCGGCCTCGTCCAGCACCTTCTGGACGGACTTCTTGTTGTCGAGCGCGTAGGGCTGGCCCAGCAGCGTGGCGTCCTTGAAGAAGCCGTTGAGGCGACCCTCGACGATCTTCGGCAGGGCGGCCTCGGGCTTGCCCTCGGCGCGGGTGGTCTCCTCGGCGACGCGGCGCTCGGACTCGACGACCTCGGCCGGGACGTCCTCCTTGGAGAGGTACTTCGGCGCGAAGGCGGCGATGTGCTGGGCGACGCCCTTGGCGATCTCGGCGTTCGGCTTGTCCAGCTCGACGAGGACACCGATCTGCGGGGGCAGGTCGGGCATCGTGCGGTGCATGTACGCGGTCACGTAGCCGCCGGAGAACTGCGCGAAGCGGTCCAGGACGATCTTCTCGCCCAGGTTGGCGTTGGCCTCGTCCACGAACGCCTGGACGGTCTTGCCGGGCTCGATCTCGGAGGCGAGCAGCGCCTCGAGGTCGGCCGGGGCGGCCTTGGCGACGTGCTCGGCGATGGCCGTGGCGACGTTCTGGAACTTCTCGCCCTTGGCGACGAAGTCCGTCTCGCACTTCAGCTCGACGAGGACACCCGAGGTGTTGTCGTCGGCGATGATCGATACGACGGCGCCGTTCTCGGCAGAGCGGCCCTCGCGCTTGGCGACGCCCTTCTGACCCTTGATGCGGAGCGCCTCGACGGCCTTCTCGACGTTGCCCTCGGCCTCGTCCAGCGCCTTCTTGCAGTCCATCATGCCGGCGCCGGTGAGCTCACGAAGCTTCTTGACGTCGGCGGCGGTGTAGTTCGCCATGATTCCGGAATCTCTCTCGAAGTCTGAAGATCTACGGGCCGGACGGCGGGGACTGGTGTGGTCCCCGCCGTCCGGCACCCGAAGGTGGTGAGGGGTCAGGCCTGCTCGGCGTCCGCGGCGGGGGCCTCGGCCGGAGCCTCGGCGGCAGCCTCGGCCGGGGCCTCAGCGGGGGCCTCGGCAGCGGCCTCGGCGGGCTTCTCGGCCTCGTCGGCCTTCTTCTCACCCTCGAGCAGGTCGCGCTCCCACGCGGCCAGCGGCTCGCCGGCGGCCTTGTCGCCCTTGCCCTCGGTGGCGGCACCGGAGCGGGCGATGAGGCCCTCGGCGACGGCGTCGGCGATCACACGGGTGAGGAGGGTGACGGAGCGGATCGCGTCGTCGTTGCCCGGGATCTTGTAGTCGACCTCGTCGGGGTCGCAGTTGGTGTCGAGGATGGCGACGACCGGGATGTTGAGCTTCCGGGCCTCGCCGACCGCGATGTGCTCCTTCTTGGTGTCCACGATCCAGACGGCGCTGGGCACCTTGGACATCTCGCGGATACCGCCGAGGGTCTTCTCCAGCTTGGCCTTCTCACGGGAGAGGACCAGCAGCTCCTTCTTGGTGAGGCCGGAGGCGGCCACGTCCTCGAAGTCGATCTGCTCGAGCTCCTTGAGGCGCTGCAGGCGCTTGTAGACGGTCGAGAAGTTGGTGAGCATGCCGCCCAGCCAGCGCTGGTTGACGTAGGGCATGCCGACGCGGGTGGCCTGCTCGGCGATGGCCTCCTGCGCCTGCTTCTTCGTGCCGACGAACATGACCGTGCCGCCGTGGGCGACGGTCTCCTTGACGAACTCGTAGGCGCGGTCGATGTACGACAGCGACTGGAGCAGGTCGATGATGTAGATGCCGTTGCGCTCGGTGAAGATGAAGCGCTTCATCTTCGGGTTCCAGCGACGGGTCTGGTGACCGAAGTGGACGCCGCTCTCCAGCAGCTCCCGCATCGTGACGACGGCCATGGCCGTATCTCCTTGAGTTCTCGGTTGTGCCGCGGAAGCCGGACGGCTCCCACGCCTGACGCCCGCGATGCGCCGTGCCACTGGGGACCGAGGGGCGCTGGCACGAGCCTGGGGGGCTTCGTGTCGGGGCGTGCGAAGTCGACCCGGTCACCCGGGTCGCCATCAGAAGTGTACGGGACCGGAGGGGCGCCGGGTGACGCGGCTGTCCACAACCGGCGAGTGGTCCACAGGCCCGAACGGTGGCCGGCGCCGGTGCGGGACGGTTCCCGTATGCGAGCGAGGCGATGTGCGGGTGTGTGTGCGTGGGTGGCGGTGCTGTCGGCCGTCCTGGTCCCGGGGCCGCCGAGACCGGAGCGGCCGGCATCGCCGGTGGCGCCGGTGGCGGTCGCGGTCGCCGCGGCGGGGCCGGGGCGGGAGCCGGGCCCGGCGGTGCCGGCCGTGGCCCGGTTCTGGCCGGTCGGCTCACGGCCCGCGGTCCTGCGGGGCTGGGAGCCTCCGTCGACGCCGTACGGACCGGGGCACCGCGGCGTGGATCTCGCCGCGCCGGCCGGAGCCCCGGTGCGGGCGGTGGCCGCGGGGAGGGTGTCCTTCGCCCGGCGGGTCGCGGGCAGGGGCGTCGTCTCGCTGGAGCTGACGGGAACGGGTGACCCGCCGCTGCGGACGACGTACGAGCCGGTGCGGGCGTCGGTCCGCAAGGGCGACGAGATCACCGCGGGCGAGCCGCTGGGCACGGTGGAACCGTCGGGGACCCACTGCTCGGCGTGTCTGCACTGGGGTGCACTGAGGGGGGACGTCTATCTGGACCCGCTCGCGCTGCTGCCGCCGTGGCTGCTCGGCACCGGTCCGTCGAGGCTGCTGCCGGTGCTGGGAGTCCCCCTTCCCGCCGAGCCGCGGCCATAGGCGCCTCCCCGTGCCCGAACGGGGCCGGAAGGAACCCCGAGGGAAGTACGGGCGTGCGCCGCGGCCCCTCCGAGGCGACTCCGTGACACCGGGCCGTCCACCCGGCCGGGGGACACGGCACCGGGCACCCGGTACGCGCTGCGGCCTCTTCGAAAGCCCCACGGCGCCGGGCCGTGCAGCGGCCGGGAGACGCGGCACGCGCCGCGATCCCTCCGCGGCCCCCGCGACGCCGGGCCGCGCACCCGGCTCCGGGACATGGCGCCCGTCACTCGCCGGGGCCTCGACGGTCAGCCCTGGACGCCTCGCAACGCCATGGAGACGGCCGCCTCCGTGACCACCTCCGGCTCCTCGGCCGCCCCGAGCTCGATCCGCCGCACCGCCGCGTCCACGACTCCCTGGAGCAGCATCGCCGCCAGCCGCGGCTGCTCGTGCCCCATCTCGCCCAGCGCCTCGACGATCATCGCGACCAGACCGCCGTGCGCCGCCCGGATCTTCTCGCGGGCCCCGGCGTCCAGTTCACTCGCGGAGATGGCCACCACGGCCCGGTGCCGCCGGTCCCCGACCAGGTCGAGCTGCCGGCGTACATACGCCTCGACCTTGCCCTCGGGTGTCGCCTCGCGCTCCATCGCCGCCTCGACCTCCGCGGCCCAGACGGGGAAGTCGACGGCGCACAGCTCCTCGACGACCGCGGCCCGCGACCGGAAGTACTCGTAGACGGACGAACGGGCGAGCCCCGTCCGCTCGGCGAGGGCGGGGAAGGTCAACGCCTCCGTCCCACCGTCGGACAGCAGGGAGCGGGCCGCGTCCAGCAGGGCGGCACGCTGCATCGACCGGTGCTCGGCCACGGAGGCCGCTCGAATCCTTGGCACGTCACCACTTTACGGAGGCGTTCGCCCGTACGGGAGTCGCCCACCCGGCCGCGGGACGGCCACCCCGGCCACCGGCGCGGCCGCTCGGGGGTCGTCGGGGCAGGTCAGCGGCCGAATGCCGCCAGCTTCGCCCGCAGCTGCAGTACGGACTTGGTGTGGATCTGGCTGACCCGGCTCTCGGTCACGCCCAGCACGTTGCCGATCTCGGCGAGGGTGAGTCCCTCGTAGTAGTACAGGGTGACGACGGTCTTCTCCCGTTCGGGCAGCGTGTTGATCGCCCGCGCCAGGAACCGCCGCAGCTCCCGGTCCTCGGCGATCTCCACCGGGTTGTCGGCGGCGGTGTCCTCCAGTGTGTCCATGAGGCTGAGCCGGTCCCCGCCCTCGCCCCCGGCGTGCAGCAGCTCCTCCAGGGCCACGACGTTGGCCAGTGACAACTGGCTGAAGACCGCGTGGAGGTCCTCCACCGCGATCCCCATCTCACCGGCCACCTCGCTCTCCGACGGGGTCCGCCGCAGCCGGGCCTCCAGCGTCGCGTACGCGCGCTCCACGCTCCGCGCCTTCTGCCGCACGGACCGCGGGATCCAGTCCAGCGCGCGCAGCTCGTCGATCATCGCGCCCCGGATCCGGGTGATCGCGTACGTCTCGAACTTGATCTCCCGGTCGACGTCGAACTTCTCGATGGCGTCGATCAGTCCGAACACCCCGGAGGAGACGAAGTCCGCCTGCTCGACGTTGGGCGGGAGCCCCACGCTCACCCGGCCCGCCACGTACTTCACCAGGGGCGAGTAGTGCAGGATCAGCTGTTCCCGCAGCCGCTCGTCCCCCGTCGCCTTGTACGACCGCCACAGCTCGTCGAGCGTCGAGGGGGCGGGCGGTCGCACGCTGCCACCGTCGCGGGCGGCTGGGGGGAGCGCCGCCCGGTCGGACCCGGAGGTGTGCTGGGGCATTCGTCGCCTTGTGCCGTTCTGCCGTGATGTCGTGTGCCTGGGGTGAGGCCACCGGCCTGCTGTCCGGTTGTCGCCTGTTGTCGCCTGTCTGCGTGGGGGGCACCGTGAGCGTAGCGTGACTGGGCTGTCGCGGTGCGCGAAGAGCGGTCGGGGGGTCGTACGCAGATACGTTCCGCTGGGCATCCTGCAGAGGGGACGCCGATCGCTCATCGTGAACATTCGAATCCCCCAACTGCGGGAATCCCCAAGGACTTAGGGCTTCCCCCGGACGGCCGAACACCCTCGGTCAGCACGGGCTCCGGCCGCCGCGGACCGAGATCATCGCCTGGCGTGTCAACTTCCAGCCGTCGCCGTGTCGTTCGACGTAACCGAGTGCTCGAAGCTCGTACAGTCTCGCGACCGCGTCGTCCTGTGTGGTCTGTGCGCGGCGCGCGACGTCGGCCGCCACCGCCGTTCCGCGCGCCGGGAGCCCGGCCAGCACCTGCCGGGTCCGGGGTTCCAGCAGGTCGGTGGGCAGCACCGGACCTCGCCGGTCCGGGGCCAGTTCGCCCATGTCACCGACCAGTTCGACGACCTCCGCGGCGTCGGTGACGAGTACGGCGTCGCCGCGCAGCAGCTCGTGCACTCCCGCGGAGAGCCCGCTGGTGGCCGGCCCGGGCACTCCCATGGTGTGCCGGCCCAGACGCTGCGCCGCCCGTGCCGTGGCCAGCGAGCCACTGCGGAGGGCGGCCTCGACGACGACGGTGCCCCGAGTGAGCGCGGCGATCACGCGGTTGCGCAGGACGAATCTGCTCGGTGTCGGGTGATCACCCGGCGGCAGCTCCCCGACGACCAGTCCCTGCTCCGCGATCCTGGTGATCAGCCCCGTGTGCCCGGGCGGGTAGGGGCGGTCGACGCCGCAGGCGAGGACGGCCGCGGTGGCGCCGCCCGCGCCGAGGGCGCCCCGGTGGGCGGCGCCGTCGACGCCGTAGGCTCCGCCGGACACCACGACCCAGCCGCGTTCGGCGAGGCCGGCGGCGAGGGTGGCCGCCATGTGGGCGCCGTACTCGGTGCAGGCGCGGGCGCCCACGACCGCCACCGACCGCAGCGCCCACACGCGCAGGCTGGGCCGGCCGCGCACCCACAGTCCGAGGGGCCGGGCGTCCCCCAGGTCGTCGAGCTGCCGGGGCCACTCGGCGTCGCCGGGCGCCACGAACCGCACCCCGGCCGCCTGCGCGACGGCGAGGTCCCCGCGCGGGTCGGCCCGGCCGGCCCGGGCGCAGAGCCCGGCCCACCGTTTTCCGCTCACCCCCGGCAGGGCGCGTCCGCCCTCCCTCAGCCGCCGCACCACTTCCGCGACCCCGCGCTCCCGCACCCATCGTCCACCGGTCTCGTCGCCGGGCTCGATGACCCGCGTGAGGAAGACCCGCCCGAGCAGCTCGCCCTCCGCGGTCTCGTCACCGACCCGCTCCTCCTGGCCCACGCCGCTCTCACCGTCCCCCGCGCTCGCGCCACCGTCTCCGGTCACGCCGCCGGCCGTGTCGCCGATCCCGATGCGGTCGCCCTTCCCCGCCGGGCGACCGCCGCCGGTCACGGGGGTGTCCCCCACGAGGCCGTGACCGGCGCCCGCGTCACCGTTCCCGGTCACGCCGTCCCCCTCCTGGCCGCCCCGGTCGCTCCCGGCCGCGCCCTCTCCCCCGTTCACGTCAGTGCCCCCAGCTCCATGGGAACGCCGCGCGGCACCCCCGTGCGGAGCTGGAGTGCCAGGGCGACGTCCCGCGCGTCGGGCCGGTCGTGGCCGACGAGGTCCGCGACGGTCCAGGCGACGCGCAGGACCCGGTCGAGGCCCCGCGCCGTGAGCACGCCCCGTTCGAGGCAGCGTTCGGCGTCGTCCAGCGCGCCGGGCGCGGCGTACCAGCGGCTGCGCAGCTCGCGTCCGGGCACCTCGCTGTTCGAGCGCCACGGGGTGCCGGCGAGGCGGGCGGCGGCCCGTTCGCGCGCCCCCCGCACCCGGTCGGCGACCGTCGCGGTGGAGTCTCCCCGGCTGCCGTCCCCCGCGAGCTCCCTGCGCGTGACCCGGTCCACCTCGACGCGGAGGTCGACCCGGTCGAGCAGTGGTCCGGACAGCCTGGCCTGGTAGCGGCGGACCGACGAGGGCGAGCACTCGCACAGGTCCTCCTTCTGCGAGAAGCGTCCGCACGGACAGGGGTTGGCGGCCAGCACCATCAGAAAGCGCGCCGGGAACCGCACCACGCCCGCGCTCCGCGCGATGACGACGTGTCCGGCCTCCAGCGGCTGGCGCAGCGCGTCGAGGGCATGGCTGCTGAACTCGGGAGTCTCGTCCAGGAAGAGGACTCCACGATGGGCGAGCGACACGGCGCCGGGCCGGCCCACGCCGGGGCCGCCGCCGACGAGGGCCTGCATCGTGGCGGAGTGGTGCGGCGCGCAGTAGGGAGCGACGTCGATGAGGGGTTTGCCCGGCGGCAGCAGGCCCGCCACCGAGTGCACCGCGGTGACCTCCAGCGACTCCGCCCGGCCCAGCCGGGGCAGGATGGCGGGCAGCCGCTCGGCGAGCATGGTCTTCCCGGCGCCGGGCGGCCCCTCCAGGAAGAGGTGGTGTCCGCCGGCCGCGGCGACCTCCACCGCCGTGCGGGCCGAGGTCTGACCGACGACGTCGGCGAGGTCGTGGCCGTGGTCGTGCTGGGCCGCGCCCATGCTGTGCATCCCCGTGGCCGCGCCCGTGCCGGGCATGCGCAGGCCGGCCATGAGCGGGTCGGGGCCGCCCTGCCGGTCCTGCTCCTCCTCCGGCACGGGTTCGTCGGAGAGGACGGCGATCAGCTGGCGCAGACTGCGCACGCCGAGGACGGAGACATCGGGGACCAGGGACGCCTCGGCGGCGGCGCACTCGGGCACGACCACCTGCTCGTACCCGGCCTCCGCCGCGGCCAGGACCGCCGGCAGGATGCCGCGCACCGGTCGCACCCGTCCGTCCAGGCCCAGTTCCCCGATCATCAGGATGTCGGCCAGCACCCGCGGGTCGATGCGCTCGGCGGCACCGAGCACGGCCGCGGCGACCGCCAGGTCGAACCCGCTGCCGCTCTTGGGCACCGACGCCGGACTGAGCCCCACCGTCAGCTTCTTCTGCGGCCACTCCGCACCCGAGTTCACCACCGCCGCCCGGACCCGGTCCCGGCTCTCCGTCAGGCTCTTGTCCGGCAGCCCCACCAGCGTGAACGCCGCCACGCCCGGTTCGAGGTCGGCCTGGACCTCGACCACCACGCCTTCGACGCCGACCAGCGCCACGGAGCACGTACGCGCGAACCCCATCACGCCACCCCCCGCGCGTGCTCGACGACGGGCGCGCCACGCCGTGGCAGGAGCACGCCCACCAGGTCGATGCGGACGCCCCCGGGCGGGGCTCCCCCGTGGGTCTGGATCCAGCGGTCGGCGAGCCGGCGCAGCCGCTCCGCCTTGTCGGGGGTCACCGCGGCCATCGGGTGTTCGAACACGCCGCCCCTGCGGGTCTTGACCTCGCAGACGACCAGGACGTCCCCGTCCCGCGCGACGATGTCGATCTCGCCCGCCCTGCCGCAGCGCCAGTTGCGTTCCAGGACGGTCAGTCCGGTCTCACCCAGCCGGCGGGCGGCGAGCGTCTCGCCGTACTTGCCCAGCGCACCTCGTGCGTTCATGTCGGCACCACCTCCGGCGCCAACGATCACGCAGACGGGCCGATCCCGTCGCTCACGGTGAACTACTCACCGGTTGTGGAAAACTCCGTCACCCGCCCGGAAGCTCCAGGTCGCTCTTGTTCAGCTCCTCGATGTTCACGTCCTTGAACGTCAACACCCGTACCTGCTTCACGAAGCGCGCCGGGCGGTACATGTCCCACACCCAGGCGTCGGCCATGGAGACCTCGAAGAACACCTCACCCTGGACCGAGTGCACCTGCATCTCGTAGTCGTTGGTGAGGTAGAAACGCCGCTCGGTCTCGATCACGTATTTGAACAGACCGACGACATCGCGGTACTCCCGGTAGAGCTTGAGCTCCATCTCGGTCTCGTACTTCTCGAGGTCCTCGGCGCTCATGGCATGTTCCCCTTCAGCCGTGCGATCTCCCCATTGTGCGCCAGCCCCGTGCTCCCCTAGACGATTTCGGTGTCCAGGATCACCGGTCCGGCCGGGGGGCCCTCGTCGAGCAGCGTGCGCAGCAGCTCGGCGAGTCTGGTCGGATACACCGTCTCACGTGCGTGGGCCAGTTCCCGACACGTCCACCAGCGCGCTCCGGCGACACTGCGCCGTTCCAGTTCGGTCAGGCCCGCGGCCTCGGTCGTGGTCTGGGCGGTGCGGGCCAGGTAGTACCACTCGTCCTGGTCCCAGCGGCGGCCCGCGAACGGGAAGGAGCACCGGCGCCGCCACAGCACGGGGCCGAGTTCGATCTCGGTGATGCCGGTCTCCTCCTCGAGTTCCCGCCGGGCGGCCTCCTCGCGGGTCTCGTCGCCCTCCACACCTCCGCCCGGGGTGAACCACCAGTCGTCGGCCGGGTCGTCCGGTTCGTGGCCGTGGAGCAGCAGGATGCGGTCCTCGGGGTCGAGCAGCACCACCCGGGCGACCCGGCGCAGGCCACCCTCGCGGGCGCCCTCCCCCGCCGGCGTCTCAGCGGCCACCGGCGGGCTCCTTCCGGGTCCGGGAGGCGGCGGCCCGTTCGGCGATCGGGCCGTAGGCGGCGCCGCCGAGGATGAGGACGGCCCCGGCGATCACCAGCGCGACGACCGTGCGCAGCGGGCCCGGCGAGGAGATGCCTCCCAGCGCCTCGAAGCCCGTCGGCCGTACGAGCATGCCGTTCATCGGCCACACGACGGCGTCCACGCGGGCGTCCACGGCGTCGCGCGACACGGTGCCGCCGGCCGCGTCGGTGAGGTGGGCGGTGGAGTCCACGGAGTTGTCGCGCTCGTCGCCGAGCAGGAACAGGCGCCCCTCGGGGACGGTCACGGTCGGGAAGTTGCTGATCTCGGCAGGCGTACCGGCCGGCAGGTAGGGCTCGTCGATCACCTTGCCGTTGACCTTGAGCCTGCCCTTCTGGCAGCAGGCGACGGTGTCCCCGCCGACGGCCACCACACGCTTGACCATGGGGGCGTCGGCCCAGGTCGCGTCCTTGAAGACGACGACGTCGCCGCGGCGGACGTCCGTGCCGTCGATCCGCTGCGCGAGCACCCGGTCACCGGCGTGGATCGTCGGCGTCATGGAGCCGGTCGGCACGGTGTAGGGCCGGTATACCACCGCCCCCCAGGCGAACCCGCCGAGGAACAGCACCAGGCCCAGCGCCACGGCGATGCCGGACAGCCGCTGCCCGGTCCTGCCGCCCGCCGGGGCCTTCTTCGCGCCACCGCGGTGCGGGGCCGTACGTGTCGTGCTCTCGCCACCCATGGATCCGCACCCTACCGGGCAGTACCCGAACGGGGCAGTCCCTTCCGGCACCGGAGACCGCCGGCCCGGAAGGACGCGCTCCGGGGGGGGCGCTTCAGCGGGTGTCGGCGGGGGCGGTCCTCCTGCGGCGCCACCAGACGACCGGGGCGACACCGGCGAGGGCGAGGCCCTGGGGTGCGGCCGCGAGCGCGGCGGCGGCCGACGGCGGGTTCTTCAGGCCGTCCTGGTCGAAGGTCTCCGGAACCGGCAGGGTGTCCCAGTGGTTGACCGGCCAGGCGACCACGATGGCGCGGCCGACGACCTCCTTCACGGGGACCATGCCGCCGTGCTTGTCCGACTGGTTGTAGCGGGAGTCCGCGGAGTTCTGCCGGTGGTCGCCCATGACCCAGAGGGAGCCCTCGGGGACCTTCACCTTGAACCGGCCGCCCTGGTCGTCGTCGCTGCACGGCGTGTTGCCGGGGTAGACGTACGGCTCGTCGAGCGCCATGCCGTTGACCTTGAGCGGGCCCGTGCCGTTGCACTCGACCGTGTCGCCGCCGACTCCGATGACGCGCTTGATCAGGTCCTTCTCGTCCGCGGACGGCATCAGGCCGATCCAGCTGAGAACCGTCTGCAGTGCGTTCGGCTGGGGCGTCGGCTCGCCCGCCAGCCACTGGTCGGGGTCGTGGAAGACCACGACCTCCCCGCGCTCGGGCTCCGAGCCGAACCACGGGGTGAGCTTGTCGACCAGGACCCGGTCACCCTCCGTGAGGGTGTTCTGCATCGATGCGGACGGGATCGAGAACGCCTGCACCAGGAAGGTCTTGATCAGCAACGCGAGTACCAGCGCGATGCCGATGAGGATCGGCAGTTCCTTCCAGAAGGAACGCTGCTTCTTGGCCGCGGGACGCTCCGTGGGCGGGGTTCCGCCCACTCCTTCGTCCTCGGTCCCGTTCTGTTCGTCCGTCACTCTGCCGCCCTCGGCCGTCCCGGAGTCGCTCGCGAAGGCCTGGGGTCCGTCCGCGGACGGACCGGCCGCTTCCGTGGGGCGTTCCGGATGTTCCTCGCCGTCGTGACCGGACCGTGCGCCAACCGCCACATCCCCCACGCCAACTCCTTACTCTCTGCCACCGCCTGCCCCGTACACGGCGCAGGCCCACCACTCCCATAACGAGCGGGAGTTCCGCAGGGGTCGGGAGTTGAATCTTCGCGTTCGGATCGTCGGGGGCAACCCTATGCGACAGCACCGGCGCAGCGGCCGAACCGGAGGCCGAGTCGGGCACGGACGCGTACGTTCCCGGCTCGTCCAGAGTGGTCCAGTGGCCGAACGGCCAGGCGATCACCATGGCCCGCCCCACCACCTCGTCCTCGGAGACCGTGCCGTGGTCGGTGTCCTGGTGGACGCGGGAGTCGGCGGAGTTGGAGCGGTGGTCGCCCATCACCCACAGCCGCCCCTCGGGGACGGTGACGTCGAACGGCGTCGTGGAGGGGACGTCGCCGGGATACAGGTAGTCCTCGTTCAGGGGAACGCCGTTGACGGTGATCCGTCCCTGGGTGTCGCAGCACTTGACGTGGTCCCCGCCCACCCCGACGACCCGCTTGATGAGGTCCTTCTCGTCGTCGGAGGGCAGCAGGCCGATGAAGGCGAGGCCCTCCTTGACCTGCTTGACGACGACGGGGTCGTGCTTCTTGGCGGTCTGCTCGCCCTGGAGCCAGCCACCGGGGTCGCGGAAGACGACGACGTCCCCGCGCTCCGGCCTGGAGCCGAACCAGGGGGTGAATTTGTCGACCATGACGCGGTCGCCGATCCGGATCGTCTGCTCCATCGAGCCCGACGGGATGACGAAGGCCTGGACGAGGAAGGTCTTCAGGACCAGCGCGATGAGAACGGCGACGCCGATGAGGAGCGGTATCTCCTTGACGGCACCGCGTCTGCGGCGCCGCTTGACCTTGCGCTGGAGCTTGCGCCGCTCGGCACGGGTCCGGCCGCCGGCCGGAGCGACGGCGCGCCGGGACCCGGTGGGCAGGAGGTCCTCCGTGGGGCTGCTGGGCGTCCCGCGCGGCTTGCCCCGGCTACCCATCGGCGCCCTCGGCGGCCGGCGCCGGTGCGGGCACGCGCGTGTAGGCGTCCGGACGGCCGAGGTGGGTGGCGTGACCGAAGGGCCAGACGATCCAGTCGGCGCGGCCGATCACCTCGCCCACCGGGACCATGCCGCCGCCCGGCGAGCCCAGGTGGTCGCGCGAGTCGCTGGAGTCGTCGCGGTGGTCACCGAGGACGAACAGGGTTCCGTCGGGTACGACGACGTCGAAGGGCACCGCGGACGGTCGGTCACCGGGGTACAGGAACGCCGACTCGTCGACCGGACGGTCGTTCACCTCGACCCTCCCCTCCTTGTCGCAGCACACCACGTGGTCCCCGCCCACGCCGACAACGCGTTTGATGTAGTCGCCGTGCCCGAACAGACCGGTGCCGTCGAACACGACGATGTCGCCCCGCTGCGGCCGGCCACCGAAACGGTACGCCAACTTGTTGACGAGAACCCGGTCACCGATTCTCAGTCCGCGCTCCATGGAACCGCTGGGGATCTGGAACGGCCGCAGCACGAAGGTGCTGAGCAGCAGCAGGGACATCAGGAGGACGAGGAGGGTCACGGTGATCCGTCCGCCCGGCACCCAGTCGGCGATCCACGCCGAGAACGCGGAACGCGACCGTCCCTCCGGTCCCTCCGTGTCCGAGGGGTGCTCGGCGTCGGAAGGGCGGGAGGAGCGGTCGCGCTCCGTGGGCTGTGCTTCGGTGTCCATCGGAGCCAGATGTTATCCGGCTCCGCCATGGACCTCGGAGTGCGCTCAGCTCTCGCGCTTCTCCTTGATCTTCGCGGCCTTGCCGCGCAGCTCGCGCAGGTAGTACAGCTTGGCGCGACGGACGTCACCGCGGGTGACGAGCTCGATCTTCTCCACGATCGGGGTGTGCACCGGGAAGGTGCGCTCGACGCCGACGGAGAAGGAGACCTTGCGGACCGTGAAGGTCTCGCGCACGCCGGCACCCTGGCGGCGGATGACCACGCCCTTGAACTGCTGCACACGGGAGCGGTTGCCCTCGATGACGCGGACGTGCACGTTGACGGTGTCGCCGGGGCGGAAGGCCGGGACGTCGCTGCGCAGCGACGCGGCGTCGACGGTGTCGAGCAGGTGAGACATTTCGTCTGCTTTCCTCGCTGATGCCACAGGTCATCAACGGAAACTAGGTGTGTCGGAATCAGGGCTGTGCGGGTCGGGACGGGCGTCGTGTCCCCCTGTGGCAGGGGCGCGCTCCGGACGGACGCACAACAGCGCCCTATTGTTCCACGCCCGGCGTCCTGCGCCAAAATCGGCCGTACGGTTCCCCGTCCGGGTCGGGTTCCCAGCCCAGGATGGAGAGCATCTCGCGGTCCTTCTTGTCGAAGGTCGCCGGCTCGCACCGCTCGATCAGGTCGGGCCGGTTGGCCGTGGTGCGCCGCAGGGCCTCGTCGCGGCGCCAGCGGGCGATCTTCCCGTGGTGGCCGCTGAGCAGCACGTCCGGGATGCCGCGCCCGCGCCACAGGGGCGGCTTGGTGTGGACGGGGCCCTCCAGGAGGTTGGCCATGGCGCCGGGGGCGAAGGAGTCGTCCCGGTGGGACTCGGCGTTGCCCAGGACGCCGGGCAGCAGCCGGGCCACGGCCTCGGTGACGACCAGTACGGCCGCCTCGCCGCCGGCGAGGACGTAGTCGCCGATGGACACCTCGTACACCGGCATCCGGGTCGCGTACTCGTCGACGACGCGGCGGTCGATGCCCTCGTAGCGGGCGGGCGTGAAGATCAGCCAGGGGCGCTCGGAGAGCTGGACGGCGAGTTCCTGGGTGAAGGGCCGGCCGCTGGGCGTCGGCACGATGAGGGCGGGCTCGCCGGAGCCCGCCTCGTAGCCGTCGGCCAGGACGGAGTCCAGCGCGTCGCCCCACGGCTCGGTCTTCATCACCATGCCGGGGCCGCCGCCGTACGGGGTGTCGTCGACGGTGTTGTGCCGGTCGTAGGTCCAGTCGCGCAGGTCGTGCACGTGGACGTCGAGCTGTCCGCGCGCGCGTGCCTTGCCGACGAGGGAGACGTTCAGCGGTTCCAGGTACTCGGGGAAGATCGTGACGACGTCGAGCCTCATGCGCCGGCGTCCTCGTCACGGGAGGAGGCGATCTCCGCACGGTCGTCGATCAGTCCCGGCGGCGGGTCGATGACCGCGCGCTGCTCCTCGAGGTCGATCTCGGTGACGATCTCGGACACGAACGGCACGTAGACCTCGCTGCCGTCGGGGCGCTCCACGACGAACAGGTCCTGGGTGGGCAGGTGGGAGATCTCGGTGATGCGGCCCACCTCCTCGCCGTCCTCGGTCACCACGTCGAGGTCGATCAGCTGGTGGTCGTAGTACTCGTCCTCCTCCTCGGGCAGCTCGTCGGGGTCGACGTCGGCGATGAGGAGGGTGTTGCGCAGCGCCTCGGCGGCGGTGCGGTCACCGACGCCGGCGAAGCGCAGCAGGAGGCGGCCGCTGTGGACCCGGCCGGCCTCGATGGTGAGCGGTCCGACGGAGGCGGGGTCGGTGGTGAGTACGGCACCGGGCCCGAGCCGCAGTTCCGGCTCGTCGGTGCGGACCTCGACGGTGACCTCGCCCTTGATCCCGTGGGCGCGGCCGATGCGCGCGACTACCAGCTGCACTGTGCTTGATCTCCTGTCATACGACTGCGGGCCGGGGACGGCCCAGTGGCCTTCCCCGGCCCGAGCCGGTGCTGCGTTGCGAAGCGTCAGCGGACGTGGTCCACGTCGACGAGGTCGACGCGGACACCGCGGCCGCCGATGGCGCCCACGACGGTGCGCAGAGCGCGTGCGGTGCGGCCGTTGCGGCCGATCACCTTGCCGAGGTCGTCCGGGTGGACCCGGACCTCGAGCACGCGTCCGCGGCGCAGGTCGCGCGAGGCGACCTGTACATCGTCAGGGTTGTCGACGATGCCCTTCACGAGGTGCTCGAGAGCCTCCTCGAGCATGCTCAGGCCTCGGTCGGCTCAGACGAGGAAGACTCAGCCGCGGCCTCGTCCTTCTTGTCGGCCTTCTTCTTCGGGGTGATGGCCTCACCCTTGCCCTGGTCGTCGCCGCCGAGCGCCTCGAAGGACGGACGGGCCGGCTTCTCGGCCGGCTGCAGCAGCGGCGCCGGGGCGGGCTCGCCCTTGAACTTCTGCCAGTCGCCGGTCTTCTTCAGGATGGCGAGCACGGGCTCGGTCGGCTGGGCGCCGACACCGAGCCAGTACGCCACACGCTCGGCGTCGACCTCCATCACCGACGGGTTGTACGTCGGGTGGTACTTGCCGATCTCCTCGATGGCCCGGCCGTCACGGCGGGTACGGGAGTCGGCGACGACGATGCGGTAGTGAGGCGAACGGATCTTGCCCAGACGCTTCAGCTTGATCTTGACTGCCACGGGAGTGGGTTCTCCTGGATTGACGTGGTTGGGCACGGCGAGAGAGCCGCGTGGGGTTGCGGTACCCGAGTGCCCGACGGACGCGTCAGCCGGAGGAGAGAGGGGTCCTGTTCGGCTGTCGAGTACAGCTGGCCATTCTGCCATACGCCGCCGCCCCTCCCGACCGGGGGCACCGCTCCACGGTCCGGCCGCCACGAGCGGCCGGACCGTCAGCCCGCCGCCGCGCCCACCGCCTCCGGGATGCGGAACGGCTTGCCGCAACCGCCGCACACGATCGGGGCCTGGGCCAGGACGGACGGGACGACGCGCACGTTGCGGCCGCAGTCGCAGACCGCCTTCACCCGCACCCCGCCTCCGGAGGAACCGTGGCGGGCGGCCGGACCGCGGAAGCTGCGGGCCGAGTCGGTCGCGGTGGCGGCGGTGTGGGCCTTCAGCGCGCGCTGGAGGCGTTCGATCGTCGGGCGGTAGCGGCGCTTCGCCTCGGGGGTGAGCGTGACCAGGGAGAAACCGCTGCTGGGATGCGGCTCCTCGGGATGGTCCAGGCCCAGCTCCTCGGCGATCGCGAGGAATCGTCGGTTGTGGTAGCGGCCGGCGCGGGAGGTGTCGCGCACTCCGCGCGCGGCGGCGATGCCGTGGACTGCCTCGTGAAGCAGTCGCTCGAAGGAGAGCTCGTGCCCGCAGGCGGACGACGACTCTCCGATCAGGGACTCTGGCGCGGCAAGATCGGGCAGCTCGGAGTGGTACCGCTGAATGTCGGCCCACGCCTGCGCCAGCTCTGCGGCGAGAACAGGTGGTGTCGTGCTCACGTAATGACAACGAGCCGGGGTGCCGCTGTGTTCCTATTCCGGGGCATCCCAAATAATTTGCACGTACCCGTCAGTTGCCGCTGATGCGTCCTGACGAGGGCGGGTGCGCTGATCTGCGGAGAAGCCTCGCAGCTCGTACCAAGCTGGTGCGTAGTCCGGCGTACGCGCCGGCGCGTAGCCTCGTCCGCGCGCCGGGGTGCGTGGGGCTCGCAAAGGCGCAAGGGGCGTTTCGGCCGCCGTCGGAACGGAAGGACGCCACCTGGGCGGGCGTGCCGACGGGCGTGACGTTACCGGGTCGACCGCCGGCGTGCGGCACCGCCCCGCCCCGCCACCGTTCCCGGCCCCGAAGAGCGCTCGCGCGGCCCGTAGGCCCTGGCCGAAACGGCCTCTCCGGCACCGCCGCCACCCGCTGTCATCGCCGACCGACACGATCAGGCCATCCGCCGCAGACCCCGGGAAGGGGCCACCGGCCGTACTTCACGGCGGGCGCACATTGCCGGGAAGTGAAATCTCGCCACTCGGGCGGACATCGGGCAAACCGGCCCTCTCTACCACTGGACGCCACGGCGAGCCCGGAGTTACCTGACATACGGGGGGAGTGCGAGCGCACTGCACGGGGGCCATGGAATCGGGCACATCGGCAACAGTCGGCGATTGGGGCACTTTCCTATGACACCTACGCTCGTGCGGCAGCACTCATCCCACGCGAGGGCGACGCCCGGCGTGGACCTGGATGCACGCGCGCGTGACTGGTCCGAGATACAGGAGCGGATGCTCGTACCGCTCTACGAGGCCGTCTACGAGCGACTGGACGTCGGCGGCGGCACACGGCTGCTGGGACTGGGCTGCGGTTCCGGGCTGGCCCTGCTGATGGCCGCCTCGCGGGGCGCGGCCGTGACCGGCGTCGACTCCGGCTCGCCGGAGCGTCTGGCCCTCGCACGGCAGCGGCTGCTGCCCGAGGCACCCGGGACACGGGACGCGCGCACGGGCGCGGACACCCGGATCGTCGACGGGGACCCCCGCGACGCCCGGGATCCGTCGGCGCCCGCGTTCACCCTGGTGACCGCCTTCGAACCCATCGGATGCCTCGCGGGCGACTCGGAGGGCCTGGGCGAGCTGCTGACGGAGGCGACGCCGCTCGCCGCGCGGGGAGCGGCCGTGGTGCTGGCCGGCTGGGGCCCGCCGGAGCGGTGCGCCACGACGTCCGTGCTGCGGGTGGCCACCAAGCTGGCGGATCCGGTGCGCAGCGCGGGCAGCTGGCGCCCGGCCCTGCGCGACGACCTGGAGGAGGTCGCCCACCGGGCCGGACTCGCGCCGGACGGCTCCGGCCGCGTGGCGTGCGCGTTCGGGTACGCCGACATCGACAGCGCGGTGCGCGGGCTGCTGTCGACGGGACTGTTCGACGCGGCGATCGCCGCCACCGGCCAGGAGCAGGTCGACAAGGAACTGACCGAGGCCCTGCACCCCCACCGGCGGCCGGACGGGACGGTGTGGATGCCGAACGTGTTCCGGTACCTCGTCGCCCGCACGCGCTGACCTCCGGGCGCATCGCGTCCCCGCCCCCACCGCGGTCCTCGCCGTGCGCGGGGGCGGGAAGGCTCAGGCCTGCGGGCCGTCCTTCGTCAGCCGGGTGATCCCGGCGATCCGGTAGGCGTCCGCCTCGTCCAGCGTCTCGTTGGCCAGCAGCGCCTCGGCGAGGGCGTCGAGCTGCCCGCGGTGGTCGCGCAGCTTGCGGACGGCCTCCGCGTAGCACTCGTCGACGACCCGGCGCATCTCGGCGTCGATGGCGTCCAGGGTGCCCGGGGCGGCGGCCAGCCCGTAGGCCTGCTGGGCGTCGCCGGGCAGGGCGGACAGCCGGCCGACCAGTTCGCTCATGCCCCAGCGGCCGACCATGCCGCGCGCGATCCGGGTGACCTGTTCGAGGTCGCTCTCCGAACCGGTGGTGATCACGTCGTACACGACGTGCTCGGCCGCCATGCCGCCGAGCGCACCGATGATCCGGCCCCGCAGGTACTCCTCCGTGTACGCGTACTTGTCGGCGTCCGGCGTGGACAGCGTCACGCCGAGCGCCCGTCCGCGCGGCACGATGGTGATCTTGCGTAC
Organism: Streptomyces sp. NPDC093586; assembly: GCF_044764905.1. Lineage (NCBI taxonomy): Bacteria > Bacillati > Actinomycetota > Actinomycetes > Kitasatosporales > Streptomycetaceae > Streptomyces > Streptomyces sp. NPDC093586. Next base: position 84,101 of record NZ_JBIWJA010000018.1, read on the forward strand.
GGGGTCGGCGCCAGGCTGCAGCATGCCGAGCAGGGCGTGCCCGCTCTCGTGGTAGGCGGTGCGCCGGCGTTCCTCCTCGGGCATCACCAGGGGGCGTTCGGCCCCGAGCTGGACCTTCTCCAGGGCCTCGGAGAGGTTCGCCTGCGTCACCCGGTCCTGTTTCCGCTTGACCGCGAGGAGGGCCGCCTCGTTGGCGAGGTTGGCCAGTTCGGCACCCGTCATCCCCGGCGTCGTACGGGCGACCTGGGCGAGGTCGACGTCCGGGGCGAGCGGGATCTCACGGGTGTGGATCTCCAGGATGGCCTCCCTGCCGCCCCGGTCGGGGGGCGAGACGCTCACCACCCGGTCGAAGCGGCCCGGACGGGTCAGGGCCGGGTCCAGGATGTCGGCGCGGTTGGTGGCGGCGATGACGATGACGCCCTCGGAGCCCGAGAAACCGTCCATCTCGGTGAGGATCTGGTTCAGGGTCTGCTCGCGCTCGTCGTGGCCGCCCATGCCGGAGCCGCCGCCCCGGGCCCGGCCGATGGTGTCGATCTCGTCGATGAAGATGATCGACGGCGCCACCTTCCGGGCCTCGGCGAACAGCTCCCGCACCCGGGAGGCGCCCACGCCCACGATCATCTCGATGAACTCGGACGCGGACGCCGAGAAGAACGGCACCCCCGCCTCACCGGCCACCGCACGCGCGAGCAGCGTCTTCCCGGTGCCGGGCGGGCCGGTCAGCAGGACGCCCCGGGGCATCTTGGCGCCCATCCGGCGGTAGGCCCCGGGGTTCTTCAGGAAGTCGACGACGTCGTTGAGCTCGCCCTCGACCTCGTCGATGCCGGCCACGTCCGCGAAGGTGGTGCGCGGCTCGCCCGCCTCCAGCTCGACCGGCTTGGGCGGCGCCTTGCGGCCGAGCATGCCGCCCGCGCCGCCCAGCGCCCCGCGCATCCGCCGCGCGATGACGACCCACAGGACGACCAGGATCAGCATCGGGGCCAGCGAGATCAGCAGGTTGGCCAGGAAGCTGCGCTGCTGGACGACCGGCTCGGCGGTGACGGTCACCTTGTGCTCGGTCAGCTCCGCCCAGAGCCGGTCGTCGGCGAAGGTCGGCCGCTCGGTCGTGAACTTGGTGTACGTCCCGCCGCCCTCGGGATTGTCCCGGGCCTTCTTCAGCTGGCCCTGGATCGCGTCGCCCTTGGCGTAGATCTTGCTGACGTTGCCCTCGCCGACCTGCTTGCTGAACTCGGTGTACGAGATCGTCGGCTCGTCGCCCTCGTTGAAGAACGACAGCACCAGGTTGGCGATGAGGAAGACGACCAGCGCGGCGAGGACCAGGTTCCACCAGCCGCCGCGCCACCGCCGTCCGCCGGACGGCGGTTTCGGCGGCTCGTCGGGCGTGCCCTCGGTGCGCCAGGGCGGCTCGGGGGCCTTGCGCGGCGGAGAGGGGTTGGTCATACCGGGACGTTACGACAGGAAAGCCGCGCGGGCATGTGCGTGTACGACGCCGGGGGCGCCCCCCTGTTGCAAGAGGGGGGCGCCCCCGGTGACGTACGGCGCGGCGGGCGCCGGGCGGAGTCGGCGTCAGCCCATGAACTTCTTGAACTCGTCCGGCAGCTCGAAGTCCTGCGCGCCCTGCTGCGGCAGCCCCAGGGCGTTTCCGCCCTGCGCGGCGGCGGCACGCCGGGCGGCCTCCTCCTGCTCCTGCTGCTTGCGCTTCATCGGGTTGCCGGAGCGCTGCTTGCCCTTGGCCTTCTTCTGCTGCTTCTTCTGCCGGCCGGGACCGCCGCCCATGCCCGGGATGCCCGGCATACCGGGCATCCCGCCGCCCTGAGCCATGCGGGACATCATCTTGCGGGCCTCGAAGAACCGCTCGACCAGGCCCTTCACCGCGCTGACGTCGACACCGGAACCCTTGGCGATACGGGCGCGGCGCGAGCCGTTGATGATCGTCGGGTCCTGGCGCTCGGCCGGGGTCATCGACTTGATGATGGCGGCCGTGCGGTCGACGTCCCGCTCGTCGAGGTTGTTGATCTGGTCCTTGATCTGCCCCATACCGGGCAGCATGCCGAGCAGCTTGGAGATGCTGCCCATCTTCCTGACCTGCTCCATCTGGGCCAGGAAGTCGTCCAGGGTGAAGTCCTGGCCCTTCTTGGACGCCAGCTTGGAGGCCATCTTCTCGGCCTCTTCCTGGCTGAACGTCTTCTCCGCCTGCTCGATCAGGGTGAGCAGGTCACCCATGTCGAGGATGCGGGAGGCCATCCGGTCCGGGTGGAAGGCGTCGAAGTCGTCGAGTTTCTCGCCGTTGGAGGCGAACATGATCGGCTTGCCGGTCACCGAGGCGATCGACAGGGCCGCACCACCGCGGGCGTCGCCGTCGAGCTTGGACAGCACCACGCCGTCGAAGCCGACGCCGTCGCGGAAGGCCTCGGCGGTGTTGACGGCGTCCTGGCCGATCATCGCGTCGACGACGAAGAGGATCTCGTCGGGCGAGACGGCGTCGCGGATGTCCGCGGCCTGCTGCATCAGCTCCTGGTCGATGCCGAGACGGCCGGCGGTGTCCACGATCACGATGTCGTGGACCTTGGCCTTGGCGAACTCGACGGAGTCCTGGGCGACCTTGACCGGGTCGCCGACGCCGTTGCCCGGCTCGGGCGCGTACACCGCGACGCCGGCGCGCTCGGCGACGACGCTCAGCTGGTTGACGGCGTTGGGGCGCTGGAGGTCACAGGCGACGAGGAGGGGCGAGTGGCCCTGGTCCTTGAGCCACTTGCCGAGCTTGCCCGCGAGGGTGGTCTTACCGGCACCCTGCAGACCCGCGAGCATGATCACGGTCGGCGGCTGCTTGGCGAAGCGCAGGCGGCGGGTCTCGCCACCGAGGATGGTGACCAGTTCCTCGTTGACGATCTTGAGGACCTGCTGGGCCGGGTTGAGCGCCTTGGAGACCTCGGAGCCCAGCGAGCGCTCCTTGACCTGCTTGATGAAGGAACGCACGACGGGCAGGGCCACATCGGCCTCGAGGAGCGCGATGCGGATCTCGCGAGCCGTGGCGTCGATGTCCGCCTCGGAGAGCCGTCCCTTGCCCCGCAGGTTCTTGAAAGTCGCTGAGAGGCGATCGGAGAGAGTGTCGAACACGGCGGCGTCGGTCCTCGGGGTCGGGGGCGGTCTGAGCGTCTTCCAGGGTATCTGCCTCCGCAAGCCATTCGTCCCCGCCCGCCGCATTCCCGCGGGTGGGGACGGCGGCCGTCACCCCCGCAGCACCTCCTCCAGCAGCCGCGCCACGTCCCCCGCCACCTCCCCCGGCAGCCGCTCCCCCTGCGGACCGGTGACGTAGAACGCGTCGACGGCGTTCGACCCCAGGGTCGACACGTGCGCGCTGCGCACCCGCACCCCCGCCCCCTCCAGCGCCCGCCCGATGCGGAACAGCAGGCCGGGCGCGTCCTGGGCGCGGACCTCGATCACCGTGGCGTGGCGGGACGCGGCCGGTTCGACGGTCACCCGGGGCGGGGGCGGGACCACGCCCCGGCGGCGCGGGTAGGCGGCGTCCCGCTCGGCGAGACGGGCAGCGACGTCCAGGGTGCCGTCCAGGGCGCGGACCAGGTCGGCGCGCAGCCGGGCGGCCTGGGGCAGGGAGCCGTACTCGGCGGCGACCCGCCAGGCCAGCAGCAGGACGGAGCCCTCGACGCCGTCCGGCAGCGGCACGGAGCGCAGCTCGGCCGCGCGGACGGTCAGGCGGTGCACGGCCAGGACGCCGGCGACGGCGGGGAGCACGCCCGCCTGGTCGGGTACGGCGATGAGCAGCTCCACCCCGAGGGGCTCCTGCTCCTCGGCCGACGGCTCGGCCTGTGCCCGCAGGGTCAGCACCGGCCCGCCCGTGCGGAACGCCTCGACGGCGAGCCGCTCCTGCTCGGCGGTGGGCGCGGGGACCTCGGGTTCCTCCAGCGGGCCCCCGGCGAGGACCGTCGAGACGCGTTTGACCAGGTCGGCGACGAGCGATGCGCGCCAGGCCGACCAGGCGGCCGGCCCGGTGGCCAGCGCGTCCGCCTCGGTCAGGGCATGCAGCAGCTCCAGGGTGCCCTGGGCGCCGACCGCCTCGGCGACCGCGCGGACGGTGGCCGGGTCGTCCAGATCGCGCCGGGTGGCGGTCTCGACGAGCAGCAGGTGGTGGCGTACGAGGTCGGCGAGGACGGCGGTGTCCGCGTGGTCGAAGCCGATGCGGGCGGCCACGTCCCGGGCGATGGTCTCGCCGGCCACGGAGTGGTCGCCGGGCCAGCCCTTGCCGATGTCGTGCAGCAGGGCGGCGACCAGCAGCAGGTCGGGCCGGTGCACGCGGCGGGTGAACGCGGAGGCGCGGACGGCGGTCTCGATGAGGTGCCGGTCGACGGTCCACAGGTGCACGGCGTTGCGCTGCGGGCGGCAACGGACCCGCTCCCAGTCGGGCAACAGCCGGGTGACCAGCCCCTCGGCCTCCAGCGCCTCCCAGACCGCTACGGTGGGCCGGCCGGAGCCCAGCAGGGTGACGAGCTGTTCGCGCGCCTCCGCGGGCCAGGGGGCGGGCAGCGGGCGCGCGGTGGCCGCCAGGCGCCGTACGGCGTGCGGGGAGAGCGGCAGCCCTGCCTGTGCGGCGGCGGCCGCGGCGCGCAGCGGGAGCACGGGGTCGCGTTCGGGTCGTGCGGTGCGGGCGAGCACCACCTCGCCGTCCTGCTCGACGACGCCCTCGGCGAGCGGGGACCGCTCGGCGACCTGCTTGCCACCGCCCAGCAGGGCGCGCAGCCTCGGCCGCACGGAGCGCGACCGGATCACGCGCCCCACCTCCCGCCAGGTGACGTCACCGGCGTACGAGATGACACGCGCCGCCTCGTAGACCTGCCGCAGCAGGGCGTCGGCGTCCAGCAGGCCCAGTTCGGCGGCCACCTGGTCCTGCTCCTGGAGGGCCAGCCGGTCGGTCGCCCGGCCCGTCGCCAGGTGGAGCGCGTCGCGTACGTCGAGCAGGCGGCGCCGGGCGTCGGCGAGGCCCTCGCGCGGGGCGTCGGCGAGCCAGGACGCGGCGACGGCGCGCAGGGCGGTGGCGTCGCGCAGGCCGCCGCGGGCCTCCTTGAGGTCGGGTTCGAGCAGGTACTGCAGCTCGCCCTGGCGTTCGGCGCGCTCGGCGCACAGTTCCCGCAGTTCGGGCAGGCGCCGGGGGGCCTGGTTGCGCCAGTCGGCGAGGACGGCGGTGCGCAGGGAGGCGGTCAGTCCCAGGTCGCCCGCGAGATGGCGGGCGTCCAGCAGGCCCAGCTGGACCTTCAGGTCCTCGCCCGCCGTCCTCCGGGCCTCCTGGGGGGTGCGCACGGAGTGGTCGAGGGCGAGGCCGAGGTCCCAGACGGGGTACCAGAGGCGGTCGGCGAGGGCGGCGACCGCCTTGTCGTCGCCGCCGTCGTGCAGCAGGAGCAGGTCCAGGTCGCTGCGCGGGGACAGCTCGCCGCGTCCGTAGCCGCCGACCGCGACGAGCGACACCCCCGCGTGGCCCTCGGCGCCCGCGTCGAAGAGGCCCGCCAGCCAGTCGTCGGTCAGTCGGGCGAGGGCCGCACGGCGCGGCGGCCCGGACCGCGTCCCCTCGGTGAGGAGACGCAGCCGGGCCGCCGCGTAACCGCCGGGTCCCGAGTCCTCTGCTTCGTCCGTCAGCTCCGTACGCGTCACCCGGCGGCTCCTGTTCCCTCGTCCTGGTTCAGAGCGCGTCGGGGCCGCGCTCGCCGGTGCGGACCCGTACGGCCGTGTCGACGGGGACCGACCAGACCTTCCCGTCGCCGATCTTGCCGGTGCGGGCGGCCTTGACGACGACCTCGATCAGCTGATCGGCCTCGTCGTCCTCGACCAGTACCTCGATGCGGATCTTGGGTACCAGGTCGACGGTGTACTCGGCGCCGCGGTAGACCTCGGTGTGGCCGCGCTGCCGGCCGTAGCCGCTGGCCTCGGTGACGGTGAGGCCGTGGACTCCGAAGGCCTGGAGGGCCTCCTTGATCTCGTCGAGCCGGTGCGGCTTGACGACGGCGGTGATGAGCTTCATGCGTCCACCTTCTTGCTCGGGGCCTGCGCGGCCGGTGCGGCGGTCCGGGCGGCACCGCCGCCGGCGCCGCTGAAGTCGTATGCGGTCTCGGCGTGCTCGGCCTGGTCGATGCCGGTCACCTCGTCGTCCTCGGACACCCGCATACCCATCGTCCTGTCCAGGGCGAACGCCAGGACCGCGGAGACGACCAGGGAGTAGGCGAGGACGGCGAAGACACCGGCGCACTGCTTCCAGAACTGGTCCAGCCCGCCCCCGTAGAACAGGCCCTGGACGTCGGACTGGCCCTTGCCGCTGGCGAAGAGGCCGACGAGCAGGGAGCCGGCGATGCCGCCGACGAGGTGGACGCCGACGACGTCGAGGGAGTCGTCGTAGCCGAACGTGTACTTCAGACCGACGGCCATGGCGCACAGCACACCGGCGATGGCGCCGACGGCGATCGCGCCGAGCGGGGAGACGGCGCCGCCGGCCGGGGTGATGGCGACCAGGCCCGCGACGGCGCCGGAGGCGGCGCCCAGCGTCGTGAAGGCGCCGTGGCGGATCTTCTCGTAGGCGAGCCAGGCCAGCATGGCCGCGCCGGTGGCGACCTGGGTGTTGACGAACATCAGCGCGCCGACGCCGTCGTCGTTGCCGAGCCAGGAGCCGGCGTTGAAGCCGAACCAGCCGAACCACAGCAGGCCCGCGCCGAGCATGACCAGCGGCAGGCTGTGCGGGCGCATCGGGTCCTTCTTGAAACCGACCCGCTTGCCGATGACGAGGATCACGCCGAGCGCCGCGGCACCGGCGTTGATGTGCACGGCGGTGCCGCCGGCGAAGTCGATCACACCCAGTTCGAAGGCCCAGCCGCCCGCGCCCCAGACCCAGTGGGCGACCGGGAAGTAGACGACCGTGGCCCACAGGGTGATGAACAGCGCCCAGGCCGTGAACTTGACGCGGTCCGCGAGGGCGCCGCTGATGAGCGCGGGCGTGAGGACGGCGAACATCATCTGGAAGACCAGGAAGACGAAGACGGGGATGGTGTAGCCGTCCCACAGCTCGGTCAGCCCGATGTCGCTGAGGCCGACCCAGTCGGAGTTCCAGCCGACGAGGCTCCCGGAGTCGGTGCCGAAGGCCATGGAGAAGCCGTACAGCACCCACAGCACGGTGACGATGCCGAGGCTGATGAAGCTCATCATCAGCATGTTCAGGGTGCTCTTGACGCGGACCATGCCCCCGTAGAAGAAGGCCAGAGCCGGGGTCATGAGCATCACCAGGGCGGTGCAGATGAGCATGAAGCCCGTGTTGGCGGCGGAGAGCTGTGTCTCCGCGGCGAGCGTGATGGCTGGAGCCATCGGCGTCTCCTCGTCGTTGTACGGCCCCGTGCGGGCGAAGCCTGGGCGGCAATGAGGGGTGGGCCGGTTATGCGCCACGAGATTGGCGCAGCGCCGTTTCGCCGGGTGCCCCACGTTGTTTCGCCGCCGTGACGAAGACGCCGTAGGTGTTACGCGTGAGTGAACGGCCGGTTCGCGGACCGGGTCGCCGATACCGTGACGCGGCCTTCCCGAGGATGTCCGCGACCGTCAATCGAGCACCCCCACGGCGAGCAACCACGTCCGCGAGAGCGGCGCCGGTTCAGGCGCAAAAAGGGGTCCGGCCGCGGCGGCCTTCCGAGTGACCTGGCATGGGGGAGCCGAGTCGGACAGTTCGGGAGGGCCGGCCGCGGCCGGGATCTGTGGGCGGTCAGACCGCTTCGGCGGTCTCGGGCAGTTCGACGGCGAGCCGCGCGGTGAGGTCCGTGACCTCGGCCAGGTCGCCGAAATCGCGTACGGCCGTGTCGACGGTCTTGCGGATGCGGGTGTTGACGCGTTCGGAGCGGACCTTCTTGGCTATGGCCATGGCCTCGGTGGCGAGGACCGTGCTCTGCTCCGGCTCGCGCCGCAGCAGGTGCACGGTGGCCATGCCGATCAGGTTGAGCGCGTAGGAACGCTGGTGTTCCTCGTCCTTGGCGAAGAGCTCCACGGCCCGCCGCATCAGCGGCTCGGCCAGGGAGGCGTAGGTGGGGCTGCGGCCGGCGACGTAGGCGAGGTCGCGGAAGGAGTGGCTGTTCTCCCCGTGCAGCTCGGCCTCGGAGAAGAAGCGAATCCAGTCGGGGTCCGGCTCGTCCCACTCGTCGGCCTCGGCGAAGGTCTCCTCGGCCATGCGCACCGCCCGCTTGCAGCGGCCGGGCTGGCCCATGTTGGCGTAGGCGCGGGCCTCCATCGCGTACAGCATCGCCTGGGTGCGCGGGCTCGCGCAGTCCCGGCTGCCGTACTGCGCGAGGTGGATGAGTTCCAGGGCGTCGTCGGGCCGGCCGAGGTGGATCATCTGGCGGCTCATGCTGGAGAGGATGTACGAGCCGAGCGGCCGGTCACCGGCCTCCTTGGCGGCGTGCAGGGCGAGGACGAAGTACTTCTGCGCGGTGGGCTGGAGTCCGACGTCGTACGACATCCAGCCGGCCAGTTCGGCGAGTTCGGCGGCGACCTTGAAGAGTTTGGCGCGGGTGGTCTCCGCCTGGGGTTCCTGGAGGAGGTCGGTCACCTCGTGCAGCTGGCCGACGACCGCCTTGCGGCGCAGGCCGCCGCCGCACTGGGCGTCCCAGCGGCGGAACATCACGGCGGTGGACTCCAGCAGCTCCAGCTCCGGCCGGGACAGCCGGCCGCGCGCACGCGTGGCCGGCTCGGGCTCGCGCACGGACGGGCCGGCCGGCGGCGAGGGGACCAGCCAGCGCTGCATGGGCTCGATGAGGGACGGGCCGGCGGAGAGGGCCAGCGAGCTCCCGAGGAAGCCGCGCCGCGCCAGCATCAGGTCGCTGCGCGAGAACTCGCTGAGCAGGGCCACGGTCTGCGGGCCCGTCCAGGGCAGGTCGACGCCGGTCGCGGAGGGCGACGGGCGGGTGGTGCGCAGGCCCAGGTCCTCGACGGAGACGACGACGCCGAAGCGTTCGGAGAACAGCTCGGACAGGATCCGGGGGATCGGTTCGCGCGGGTTCTCGCCGTCGAGCCAGCGGCGTACGCGCGAGGTGTCCGTGGAGATGTGGTTGGCGCCCAGCTGGCGGGCCCGGCGGTTGACCTGCCGGGCGAGCTCGCCCTTGGACCAGCCGCTGCGGGCGAACCACGAGGTGAGCAGCTCGTTGGGGCGCTTGTCAGCGTGCGTCGCGCTGCCCGCGCTCGTGCCGCCTTCGCCGTTGCCGCTCACTGGAACGCCCCCATCCCTGAGACCATCTGTCGCCGAGTGCGCCAAGCCTTATCAGAATGCCGGTGGCCCGGACCCTCCGTTCGGCGTACGCCACCCTTCGAACGGAAAGCCGAGTTGCCTCCGGCATATCCACAAGTGCACGCACCCCAAGGCTCCATGCACACAAAGTAATCCTACGATCACTGGCTCTGCCATGGCGATTCGGGAATCGCCACCATTCGCCACCCCTTCGGATGAACTCCCGGTGACCTGCGCACGATTCACTTGACACAGGACGACCGGGAGACAGCGCAACGGGGCTCGCCGGGGCGTGCGCCGCCGGGCGCACCACCCGCAGCGCCTCCGGGCGCCGTCTGAACCGCGTCGGACCGGGGAGTGGGAAACACAGGGGAAACAGAGAGTCACGCATTACGTCCGTTGCGTAACCGTCGCTGCGTCGGACCCGTTGGAGGGGGCATGGGCTTCACGATCGGCATCGGGACCAGTCGGGGCACGCGCGACGTCCGGCCCGTCACACGCCGCCGCGGCCGCGCGTCGGAGGCCACCGCGGTGGCCGAGTTCACGGGGCTGTGGGGCTGGGACGTGGTGCCGGGGGCGCGGGCCGCCGCCGGCGCCTGCTCCTGCGGCCGGCGCGGCTGCCCGGCACCGGGCGCGCATCCGCTGGACTTCGCGCCCGAGCTGCCGGCCGGATCGACGCTGGACGAGGCGAGCGCGGCCTGGGCCGAGTTCCCGGGCGCCGCGGTGATGCTGCCCGTGGGGCGGACGTTCGACGTGGTCGAGGTGGCCGAGGCCGCCGGGCGCCGGGCGCTGGCGCGGCTGGAGCGCATGGGCCTGCCCCTCGGCCCGGTCGCGGCGACCCCCGAGGGCCGCGCCCACTTCTTCGTCGCCCCCGGCGCCGCCGCCGAGCTGCCCCGGCTGCTCTACCGCATGGGCTGGGACGATCCGGCCGCGCTCGACCTGCGCGGGCTCGGCCCCGGTACGCATGTCACGGCCCCGCCCTCGGACCGCGGCGGACTCGGGCCGGTGCGCTGGCTGCGTCCGCCGGCCCTCGACTCGGCGACGAGACCGCCCGCGGCCCGGCTGCTGCTGGGGACGCTGGCGTACGTGGCCCACCGGTCACGGGCGTAGGCCGGCGGCCGTCCGGCCCCGGCACCCGCCCGGCACGGCGAAGCGCCCGTCCCCCGACTGCACCTCGGGGGCGGGCGCTTCTTCGTGCGCGTACCGGCGCGGGGCCGGCGGGGCGTCACTCGCCGATGAGCGCGTCCACGAACGCAGCGGGCTCGAACGGCGCCAGGTCGTCGGGGCCCTCACCGAGCCCGATCAGCTTGACCGGCACACCCAGCTCACGCTGCACGGCGACGACGATGCCGCCCTTGGCCGTGCCGTCCAGCTTGGTGAGGACGATGCCTGTGATGTTGACGACCTCGGCGAAGACGCGGGCCTGGATCAGGCCGTTCTGGCCGGTGGTGGCGTCGAGAACCAGCAGCACCTCGTCCAGCGGGGCCTGCTTCTCCACCACGCGCTTGACCTTGCCGAGCTCGTCCATGAGCCCGGTCTTGGTGTGCAGGCGGCCGGCGGTGTCGATGAGCACCACGTCGGCGCCGACGTCCTTGCCCTCCTTGACCGCGTCGAAGGCGACGGAGGCGGGGTCGCCGCCCTCCGGGCCCCGCACGGTGTGGGCGCCGACCCGCTCGCCCCAGGTCTGCAGCTGGTCGGCGGCGGCGGCGCGGAAGGTGTCGGCGGCGCCGAGGACGACGCTGCGGCCGTCGGCGACCAGGACCCGGGCGAGCTTGCCGGTGGTGGTGGTCTTGCCGGTGCCGTTGACGCCGACGACCATCACGATGCCGGGCTTGCCGGTGGCGGGTTCGGTCTTGACCTCGCGGTCCATGTCGGGGCCGACCAGCGTGATCAGCTCCTCGCGCAGCAGGCCGCGCAGCTCCTCGGGTGTGCGGGTGCCGAGCACCCTCACCCGCTCGCGCAGCCGCTCGACCAGCTCCTGGGTGGGCTGCACGCCGACGTCGGCCGTGATCAGCGTGTCCTCGATCTCCTCCCAGGTGTCCTCGTCGAGGTGCTCGCGGGAGAGCAGGGTCAGCAGACCCTTGCCGAGGGCGTTCTGCGAGCGGGAGAGGCGGGCACGGAGCCGGACCAGACGGCCGGCGGTGGGCTCGGGGACCTCGATCTGAGGGATCTCGAGCTCTTCGACGACGGGCGGTTCCTCGACACCGACGGGAGCGGTGCCGCCGTCCGGGAGGTCGACCTCCTCTATCGTCCGGCGCGGTTCGTCGTGGGGCGTCTCGGCCTCGTCGCCGACGTGCGGCTCGGCCGGAGGGGCGGTGATGTCGGGCGTCGAGGGAGGTGGCGGAGGCAGCTGCTTCTTGCGGCGACTGCCCACGACCAGCCCGCCGAGCGCGCCGATCACGACCACGGCGATGACTACAGCAAGGATGACGATTTCCATAACAGCCCCAGTATGCGTGACCCCTGCCCCGGCCCTTTGTTGCTCAGCGGGGCAGGCGTGCCCCGGCCGGGGCACGCCTGCCCCGCACCTGGCTCATGGCCGGTGGGAGGCCCGTCCAGGCGGAGTCACCACCCGTCCGGTATCAGCGTGCGCTGATGCCCGAAGGACCGGGTCGAAGGGCGCCGAGGCGCACCCGGGGCGTGGCACGGCCCATGCGGTGGACCGTGCCACGCCTTCCCGTGAGGATCCGGCACGGAGCGTCACTCGTGGCTTCCTCCGAAGGACAAAGGCCGCTGGATGGAAGGAGTCGGATCAAAGTACGATGGAGGAGGCCGCTTCAACGCGCGTAGAGTCCCGAACGCACCCTCTTCCCCACGATCGAGGCACGGACCCCCCACATGAGCAAGACCGCCGAGACAGAAGGCGCCCTGGAAACCCGTGGCATCGAGCAGGTGCCCGACCAGGAGCGCACCGCCCGGACCCGCGAGCTCTTCCCGACCTGGGTCGGCGCCAACATCAGCGTGCTGCTGCTCACCATGGGCGCGAGCCTCGTCGTGGCGTACCGCCTCAGCTTCTGGCAGGCCCTGGTCGTCGCGGCCGTCGCGCCCGTGGTGTCGTACGGCCTGGTCGGCCTGATCGGCATCGCCGGCAAGCGCGGCGGCGCCCCCGGCATGGCGCTGTCCCGGGCGGTCTTCGGTCAGCGGGGCAATCTGCTGCCCGGGGCGTTGATCTGGGTCGCCCGCTGGGGCTGGGAGACGATCAACGCGGTGACCGGCGCCTACGCGGTGCTGACCGTGCTGGACATCGTGTTCGGCGTCAAGGCCAACAGCGTGCTGGACATCGTGACGCTGCTCGTCTTCGTCGTCGCCACGTTCGCGATCTCCGGGCTGGGCATCAACGCGGTGCAGAAGTGCAACAAGTACGCGGCGTACCTCTTCGGCGTCTTCTCGGTGCTGGTGCTGGGCTACCTGGTCGTCGACACCGACTGGTCCGCGGTCTTCGACCGGTCCGCCGGTTCGGTCGCCGCGATGATCACCGGTGTGGGGCTGATCGCGGCGGGCGGCGTGAGCTGGATCCCGTCCGCGCCGGACTTCACGCGGTACCTGCCGCGCACCGCCTCCTCCAAGGGCATCGTGGGCGTGACGATCGGCGGCGCCGGCATCGTCGTGCTGCCCATGGTGCTGATGGGGATGGTGATGGCGGTCTCGACGCCGGACCTGGCCTCCGCCAGCGACCCGGTCTCCTTCCTCGGCGAGATCCTGCCGACCTGGATAGCGGTGCCGTACCTGCTGATCGCGCTGATCGGCATGCTGCTGATCAACTCCATGTCGATGTACTCGGCCGGCTTCACCGCGCAGACCCTCGGCTTCAAGGTCCCGCGGCACTGGGCGGTCTCGGTGAACGCCGTGATCTCGCTGGTCTTCGGCGGCGTGCTGATGCTGGTGGCGACCAGCTTCATGGGCTCCTTCATCGCCTTCCTGTCGCTGCTCGCGGTCGCCTTCTCCGCCTGGGTCGGCGTCTTCGGGGCGGACATGCTGCGCCGCGGGGAGTACGACGGCGAGGCCCTGGCCGACACCGGCCGCACCAGCGCCTACTGGTACCGGGGCGGCTTCTCCCCCGCCGCCGTCGCCGCCTGGGCGGTGGGCCTGGCCGCGGGCCTGATGTTCACGACGTCCGACTGGTTCACGGGCCCGCTCGCCGCGAACAACGTCATCGGCGAGTACGGCCTCGGCTGGGTCGCCACGGTGGTGATCTCCGGTCTGCTGTACGCGGTGCTGCCGAAGCCGGCGGTGGTCGTCCCGGCGGCCTCCGCCGAGCGGGCCGAGCAGCCCGAGCCGCTGAGCGTCTGACACCGCTCCCCACCCGCGTCCCCCTTCGCCCGGCCCGGCGGAGGGGGACGTTCGCGTCACCGGCGGATCATCGGTCTCCGGCCGGCCGGCGGGTGCGCCGCGTGCGGCCGACCGGGGTCCGGCCGGCACCGGCCGACGAGCGCGCCGCGCGTAGCCGACCGGGCGGTGGGCACGTCCGGCGGGTGCGCCGCGCACAGCTCACCCGGGCCGGCCGGCGCGACCGCCCGGGGCCGGTAAGCGCGGTCGGCCGAGGCTCGTGGCGGTCGCCGTCGTCCCCACCGACGGGCCAGGCGGGTCTCCGTTCCCTCTCCCCCGCCCACGGACCCGGTGGCCCGTCCCGGGTACCGCACCCCGCACCGAACCCGGACGATCCCCTCCCGTCCGCCCCGCCCCGGGCCCGGGAAGTGCCTCCCCTTCGCCGAGCGCCAGGCCGGACAGCACTTTCCCGTCCCCCCGATGCGCCCGGCCCGAGCGGCTCCTCCCCGCCGGGCCCCGCGCGGTCCCACCCGTGCCGGCCGGGAGCGGTCCGGCCGGAGACGCGGCACCGCGCCTTCGCGGTGGCCGGCCGCTCGTCCGGTTGCGTGCGCCCCGTCCGGTGCCGGTCCTGAAAACGCCGCCGCCCCCGTCCGGAGGTGACCGGACGGGGGCGGCGGCACGGTACGGGGAGAGGGCAGCGGGGTCTTGGCCCTTCTCCCCGAGTTCGGGGAGGGCTGTCAGCCCATCTCCTCCAGGGCCTTGCCCTTCGTCTCCTTCACGAACTTCAGCACGAACGGGATGGAGAGCGCGGCGAAGATCGTGTAGATCACGTACGTACCGGACAGGTTCCAGTCGGCCAGCGACGGGAAGCTCGCGGTGATCGCCCAGTTGGCGATCCACTGCGCGGACGCGGCCACACCCAGGGCGGCGGCGCGGATCCGGTTCGGGAACATCTCGCCGAGGAAGACCCAGACGACCACGCCCCAGGACAGGGCGAAGAAGAGGACGAACAGGTGGGCGGCGATCAGGGCGACCCAGCCCTGGGTCGCCGGGAGCTTGCCGTCGACCAGGTCGTAGGAGAAGGCCCAGGCCTCCAGCGCCAGGCCGATCACCATGCCGACCGAGCCGACGATCGCGAGCGGCTTGCGGCCGACGCGGTCCACGAAGATCATCGCGATCACGGTGCCGACGATGTTGATGATCGACGTCGTGAACGAGTAGAAGAACGACTGCGACGGGTCGACGCCGACCGACTGCCACAGCGTCGAGGAGTAGTAGAACGCGACGTTGATGCCGACGAACTGCTGGAAGACCGACAGGCCGATGCCGATCCAGACGATCGGCTTGAAGAAGAAGCTGCCGCCGAGCAGGTCCTTGAAGGACGACTTCTCCTCGCGGTGCATGGCGTGCTCGATCTCGGCGATGCGCGCGTCGAAGTCCACGTCCTTGCCCTCGACCTCCGCGAGGATCTGCTTGGCACGCTCGCGCTTGCCCACGGAGACCAGGAAGCGCGGGGACTCCGGGATGGCGAAGGACAGCAGGCCGTAGAGGACGGCCGGGACGACCATGACGCCGAGCATGACCTGCCAGGCCTCCAGGCCCATCAGCTCACCGCGCTGGTCACCGCCGGCGGCGTTCAGCAGTCCCCAGTTGACCAGCTGCGACACGGCGATGCCGACGACGATCGCGGCCTGCTGGAAGGAGCCGAGCCGGCCGCGGTAGGCGGGCGGGGAGACCTCGGCGATGTAGGCGGGGCCGATCACCGAGGCCATGCCGATGGCGAAGCCGCCGATGACGCGCCACATGGCGAGGTCCCACAGCGCGAAGGGCAGGGCCGAGCCGATGGCGCTGACCGTGAACAGGACGGCGGCGATCTGCATGCAGCGGATGCGGCCGATGCGGTCGGCGATGCGTCCGGCGGTCGCGGCGCCGATGGCGCAGCCGATCAGCGCGATGGCGATGACCTGGGCCAGCAGTGCGGAGCCGACGTCGTAGCGGTCCCGGATGGCCTCGACGGCGCCGTTGATGACGGAACTGTCGTAGCCGAAGAGGAAACCGCCCATCGCGGCCGCCGCCGCGATGAAGATGACGTGCCCGAGATGATCGGGGTGAGCCGTTCTGGCTCCTGGATTGGGTGCCTGCGCTGTGCTGGCCACGTGTACTCCTCGGGCTTCCGGCAACGCTGCCGGGGCGGTTCGCCTTCGAGGTACCACCGAAGGGACCTGAAGGTAAAAGCAACGTTGCAGAGACTATGCCTTCAAGTTTCGAAGTCAATAGGGGGAGAGCTGTGAGGTATCCGACGCACTTAACGTCAATGCGTTCAAGAGTTGAAGTTCAAAAGTCCGGCTTGCGCCGTTCTATGCAGGCTGACGCAGGCGCTGACCGATGACCTTCGACACACCGTCGCCCTGCATGGAGACGCCGTACAGTGCGTCGGCGATCTCCATCGTCCGCTTCTGGTGCGTGATGACGATCAGCTGCGATGCCTCCTGCAGCTCCTGCATGATCCGGATCAGCCGCTGCAGGTTGGTGTCGTCGAGCGCCGCCTCGACCTCGTCCATCACGTAGAACGGGCTGGGCCGCGCCTTGAAGATCGACACGAGCAGCGCCACGGCGGTCAGCGAGCGCTCCCCGCCCGAGAGCAGCGAGAGCCGCTTGACCTTCTTGCCCGGTGGCCGTGCCTCGACGTCCACACCCGTGGTGAGCATGTTGTCGGGGTCGGTCAGCACCAGGCGCCCCTCGCCGCCGGGGAAGAGCCGGCCGAACACGCCCTCGAACTCCCGGGCCGTGTCCCGGAAGGCCTCCGTGAAGACCTGCTCGACGCGTTCGTCGACCTCCTTGACGACCTGGAGCAGGTCGGCGCGGGTCTTCTTCAGGTCCTCGAGCTGCTCGCCGAGGAACTGGTGCCGCTCCTCCAGCGCCGCGAACTCCTCCAGGGCCAGCGGATTGACCTTGCCGAGCTGCTGGTACGCCCGTTCGGCCGCCTTCAGCCGCTTCTCCTGCTCGGCCCGCACGAAGGGCCGAGGGCGGTTGCGCGGGTGCTTCGGATCCTCCGGGAGCTGCTCGCCCTCGGCGGGGGGCGAGGGCGGCACCAGTTGATGCGGCCCGTACTCGGCTTCGAGTCCCGCCGGTTCCACACCGAGTTCCTCCAGCGCCTTGGTCTCCAGCTGCTCGATGCGCAGCCGCTTCTCGGCGCCGAGTACCTCGCCCCGGTGAACTGAATCCGTCAACTTGTCGAGCTCGGCCTTGAGGTCGCGTCCGGCGGTGCGCGCGGCGGCCAGTTCCTGCTCGCGGCGGGCCTTGGCGGCCTCCGCGGCGGCGCGCTCCTCGTCGGCGCGGACCAGGGAGACCTCGACGTGCGCCAGCAGCTGCCGGGCGCCCGCGGCGACGGCCGCCGCGACGGCCGCCTCGTGCCGCAGCCGGGCCCGCCGCCGTTCGGCACGCGCGCGTGCCTCGCGTTCGGCGCGGGCGGCCCGGTCGAGGGAGTCGGCGCGTCCGGCGAGCGCCTTGACCCGCTCCTCGTGCGTACGGGCCTGCAGGCGGGCCTCCATCTCGGTCTGCCGCGCGTTGGCGCCGTCGGCAGCGAGCCGGTCGCGGACGGAGGTGTCGGGTTCCTCCACCCCTCCTTCCCCGAAAGGGGCACTCTCCTCCGCGACGGCGAGCCGCTCGGCCAGTTCCTCGGCCTCCATGAGCGCCCTGTCCAGCGCCTCCTGCGCCCGCTGCGCCGCGGCGGCGGAGCGCTCGGCCTCGCCGACCGCGCCCCGCGCCTGTCCGGCGAGCCGCCCCAGCTGCTGGGCGACGGACGACTTCTCCCGGTCGGCGGCGCGGAGCCGCTCCCCCAGTTCCTCGACGAGCGCGGCGCACTCCCGGCGCCGTTCGACGGCCGCCTGCTGCGCCTCGGCCAGCTCCGCGCACCGCACGTCCAGCTCCGCCAGCTCGGCCGCGGCCTCGTCCACGGACGCCTGCACCTCCAGCAGGCTGGGCGCCCCGGCGGACCCGCCCTGCGCGAAGTGGGCCCCCAGCAGGTCGCCCTCGGCGGTGACGGCGGTCAGCCCGGGACGGGCGCGGACGAGGTCCTCGGCCTCCTCCAGGGTGCCGACGACGACGATCCCGCGCAGCAGCCGCCGTACGGCGGGCATCAGGTCGCCGGGGCCCCGGACGAGGTCGGCGGCGTACGGCGGCCCGTCGCCGCGCGGCTCGTGCGACACGTCGTCGGGGGCACCGGTGAGCAGCAGCGAGGCGCGGCCCGCGTCCTGCTTGCGCAGGTACCGGATGGCGTCGGCGGCGGCCTCCGGGGACGTCGTCACGAGGGCGTCGGCGGCGGCCGCGAAGGCGGCGGCGAGGGCGACCTCGTGGCCCGGCACCACGGTGAGCAGTCCGGCGGCGGGGCCGAGGAGCCCGTCGAGGCCGTCCCGTGCGGCGAGCAGGGCACCGGTGCCGTCCTTGCGGCGCAGGCCCAGGGCGAGGGCGTCGTGGCGGGCCTGCGTCGCCGCGCGCTCGCGCTCCGCCGCGGTGGCCGCCTCGCGGGCGGCGTTCCGGGCGGCCTCCGCCTCGGCCAGCCGGCGCTTGGCGGCCTCGTGCCGCTCGGCGAGTTCCTGGTCGCCGGCGTCGAGTCCGTCGACCTCGGCCCGGAGCGCCTCGTACTCCTCCTGGGCGGCGGCGGCCCGCTGCCGGGACTCGTCCCGGGCAGCGGCCAGCCGTTCGATCTCCGCCTGGGCGGCGGCGGCGCGGGAACGGGCCGCGGCGACCTGGCCGCTGAGCCGGGCGAGCCCCTCCCGGTGGTCGGCGATGGCGCGGGCGGCGTCCTTGAGGCGGCGCTCCTCCAGGGCCAGTTCACGTTCGAGGTCGGCGCGGTGGGCGACCGTGTCCTCCAAGGCGCGCTCGGCCGCTTCCAGGGCCGCTTCGAGCTCGGCCTCCTGTTCGCGCACCCGGGCGGCCTCGCGCTCCAGGTCCTCCGGGTCCCGGCCGCGCCGCTCCTCGGGGGGCGTGGAGGTGGCGCTCTTCACGCGGGCGTCGGCCAGCGAGATCGTGCCGCGCACCCGCTCGGCGAACTGGGACAGCTCGTACCAGGTCTGCTGGGCGCGTTGCAGGCGCGGGGTGAGCCGGCGGACCTCGTCCTCCAGGTCCGCCTCACGGCGCAGGGCCTTGGCCAGCTCCCGTTCGACGCTCTCCTTGCGTTCCTTCAGGGCCGTCTCGTCGGCGATCTCGGCCCGGAGCGCCTCGCGCAGCCGTACGAGGTCGTCGGCGAGGAGCCTGAGCCGGGCGTCGCGCAGGTCGGCCTGGATGACGGCGGCCCTTCTCGCCACCGCCGCCTGCCGGCCCAGCGGCTTGAGCTGGCGCCGCAGTTCGTCGGTGAGGTCCTGCACGCGCGCGAGGTTGGCCTGCATGGCGTCCAGTTTCCGGAGCGCCTTCTCCTTGCGCTTGCGGTGCTTGAGGACACCCGCGGCCTCCTCGATGAAGGCGCGGCGGCCGGTGGGGTCGGCGTGCAGGACGGAGTCGAGCTGGCCCTGGCCGACGATGACGTGCATCTCGCGGCCGATGCCGGAGTCGGAGAGCAGTTCCTGGATGTCGAGCAGGCGGCAGGTGTCGCCGTTGATCTGGTACTCGCTGCCGCCGTTGCGGAACATGATCCGCGTGATGGTGACCTCGGCGTACTCGATGGGCAGGGCGCCGTCGGAGTTGTCGATGGTGAGGGACACCTCGGCGCGGCCCAGTGGCGGACGGCCGGTGGTGCCGGCGAAGATGACGTCCTCCATCTTGCCGCCGCGCAGGGACTTGGCTCCCTGTTCGCCCATCACCCAGCTGAGCGCGTCCACGACGTTGGACTTGCCCGATCCGTTGGGGCCGACGACGCAGGTGATGCCGGGCTCGAACCGGAGCGTGGTCGCCGAGGCGAACGACTTGAACCCGCGGAGGGTCAGGGCCTTCAGGTGCACGCCGTCGGACTCTACCTTTCGGGGATGTCCCACTCCATGAACCGGTGGACCAGCGCGGTTTCACAGGTGCACATGCAGGGCACATCAGACGTTGAAGAGGGTGAAAGGATGCACGGGGAAGGGCCGGGCCGGGCGGGAGCCACGGACGAGACGGACCGAGAGGGACAAGGCGGAGAAAGAAAGAAGGGACGCCGAAGCGTCCCTTGCAACTCAGACGACTGAGCGGTTGTGCAGGCGGCCCAACCACTGCTGTGCCGTCGTGGAGCGATGCAGTGATCAGGTGAGCGCAGGCTCCGCCTGGTGTGCGTCAACGCTCTCCATGATCCTGTCGTGAGAAGCGGCAGCCGCCAACGCGTCCTTCTCCGCCTGGATTCGTCCGAGCTCGGATTCCAGGTCCTGGACGCGCTGCTGGAGCCGTCGCATCTCGGCGAGGAGTCGAGGGTCGGAGCCGCCGACGTAACCGAGAAGCGCCTTTGCCATGATGGATGGTCCTCCACAATGAGTGACCGACCGAAGCGGTGTGGGTCGTGAGGGATTCGCACCCGCGGTGCTTGGCACTCTTCAGTTTTTACTGCCGTTCAACCATGCCAAACAGCTAAGGTGCGCGGGGCTTTCAGCGTCTCACCAAAAAGTTTGACGGTCAACACGATCACGCCCCGTATTGACGGGTGCCCGGGGCGCGCGGCCGGGAAACGGCGGCGCGGCAACTCCTGCGGGCCCCTGGGGGGCGTGGCGATCATCCTGGATGGGGAGCCTGCCACGAAGGCGGCGTTCTCCGCAACCACCTGCCCGTTTTCCTTCCCGCGCCCTCTCGGCGCACCCCCGTACCGGGTGCCGACTGGGCTCCGCGCGCCGCCGCGTCAGCGGATGGCGAAGCCGTCGTAGCCGCCGCGGGGTGTGTCCCAGATCTCGGTGACGCCGTCCACGCGTCCGGGCGTGTCGCCGCCCCGCAGCCAGTCGAGGAGCCCCTCGCACCGCTCGCGCGGGCCTTCCGCGACCACCTGGACACGCCCGTCGGCCAGATTGAGAGCAAAACCACTCATGCCACCGAGTTCCAGCGCCCTGGCCCGCGTGAACCAGCGGAAACCCACCCCCTGGACCTGTCCGCGAACCCACGCGACCAGCCGTACATCCTCGCTCATGAATGCAACCTAACCAGTCAATGTCACACCGGGCACTTCACCCCCTTGTGTCGTGCGGTACCGTCCCCACCCAATGAACCCCATCTGAAACTCACCCGAACGTGTGAGTTCTGGGGTGAATGCCAGGACACGTCGACCGCGAGGACGAGGAAGGCCAGGACATGGGACGCCACCGACGCTCCGCCGCCGGCCGCGCCGCCGCCGGCCACGCCACCGAGGGTCACCGGACGGACGGCTCCGCGGGGCAGGGCGGGCTCCCGTCGGCCCCGGGCCCGGGCGACCGCCCCACGATGGGCACCGCGCCCTACCTGAACCCCGAGGCGTACGCCGAGGCCTGCGCGAAGAGCGACGCCTATCTGTTCGGGCCGGACGGCCGGGACGCCGAGGACCGCCCGGGCGTGAGCCGTACGGTCCCCTTCCCCGGTGAGGGCTTCACCCCCGACGACGGTCCCCGGCGCGCGCGGTCACGGCGCCGCCGGAAGAAGAGGGCCGTCACGCCGGTCCGCACGGGACTGCTCGGCGTCTCCGCCGCGGTCGCGCTCGGCGCGGTCGCCGTGGCCACGGGTGCGGTCCCCGGCCTCGACAACTACCGCTTCGGCCGTGTCGGCGGCGGTGACCGGGTGCAGTCGGCCGACGACCCGGCCAACGACCCGGCCGGGCAGGGCGGCGCCTACGGCAGCGCGGACACCGGCCTCGACGGCGGCGCGTCCGCGAGCCGTGGCACGGGCCGCTCCGTCCCGCCCTCCGCCACCGCGTCCTCCTCTTCCTCCTCGGCCTCCCCTTCCCCGTCGGCATCGGCGTCGACGTCCGCGGCGCCGACCGGTACGCCGTCGGAGGCGGACGAGCCGGAGGCCTCCACGCCCAGCCGGAAACGGCAGCCCACGCCGTCGCGCACGGCCACGCAGGCTCCGGGGCAGAAGACCGGCTCTCCCGTCGGCACCCTGTCCGAGCAGGCCGCGGCCGAGGCCCAGGTGCTCGAGCTCGTCAACGACGAGCGGGCCGAGGCGGGCTGCAGCCCGGTGGCCGCGAACAGCGCGCTGCGCGAACTGGCCGAGGACTTCAGTCGGGCCATGGCCACACAGGACTTCTTCGATCACACCGACCCCGCCGGCGCCACTCCCTGGGACCGGGCCGAGGCGGCGGGGATAAGCAGCCTCGGGGGCGAGAACATAGCCCGCGGACAAGCCGACGCCCAGGCCGTGATGGACTCCTGGATGGACAGCCCGGGGCACAAGGCCAACATCCTGAACTGCGACTTCCGGACCCTGGGCGTCGGCGTCCACTTCGGCCCGGGCGGCCCCTGGTGGACACAGGACTTCGGCTACTGAGATAACCGCAGGTCAGAGGGCTAGGCACCCTCGTGGGCCGTGTCCGGGCCGTCAACGGCGGGTTCCCCCTCCGAGAAGACGCGGTCCACGGCGGCCCGGGTCCGACTACCGCTCGACGGCATCAGGTGCGTGTACGTCCGCAGCGTGAAGCCGGGGTCATGGTGGCCCAGGTACTCGCTGAGAGCCTTGATGCTCTCCCCCGCATCCAGCAGCACCGAGGCGTAGAAGTGCCGCAGCGCGTGCATGCCGTTGTCCCGCCCGGTCTCGACACCCGCGGCCCGAAGCGCCGGCCGCCACACGCGGTCGTTGAAGCGGTTCCGGTCCAGCGGCAGCCCCATGGGGCTGGTGAAGATGAGCGACGCCGTGACGGGCGGACCATCGGGGGTCTTCCACGGCAGTGTGACCTTCGTAGCCGGATTGCGCTTGAGGTGAGCGGCCAGTGCGAAGGCGACGGACTCGGGCAGAGGAACGTCACGCTCCTTGCCGCCCTTCGGCGGAGCGAACACCGGCCGATGCAGCCTCAGGAGCTTGACCTGCCGCACGACGTGCACCACTCCCCCGAGGAAGTCGACGTCTTCCACGGCCAGGCCGAAGACCTCACCTTGGCGCAGGCCGCACCCGGCAGCGACGTTGACGAGCGCCTGGTACCGGTCCGGCAACACCGAGCGCACGGTCATGATTCGTTCGGCAGGCCACGGCTTGACCTTGCGAGGCTCCAGACGTGGCGCCCGCACGGAGCGAGCACTGCACGGATTGACTCGGATGATCCGGTCTTCCACGGCAGCGGTGAAGACCGTGGAGACGTGCGCGAAGATCCCTCGCCTGTATCCGGCAGAGAGTCCACGGTCCTCCAGAGTGCGCAGCCAGAGGCGCAGGTGCGACGGGGTGAACGACTTGAGCGGTCGTGCTCCCAGATAGGGGATCGCGTGCAGTCGCAGGCGGCTCTCCACCGACTCACGGGTCAGCGGGTCCGTGACCTGCGTGGCCATCCACTGCGTGGCGTACTGCTCGAACGTGACCTTGCCAGCGTCCGGGTCGACGTAGTCGCCGCGCGACATGTCGGCCTCGATGTTGGCGAGCCACTGTTCCGCCTTGCGCTTCTGCTTGTCCGGGAAGCTCTTGGACTTCTCGGAGCCGTCGGGGCCGATGTACCGGGCGCGGTAGCGCAGGCCGACGCCGAAGCGGTCGGTCTTGACCTTGACGGTCTTGCCGTCGGCGTCGGTCTCGACCTTGTACCAGCGGTCTTGGACGTGTCCGGCCATCAGGCGGCCCTTTCCATCTGGGACTCGACCCAGACGCGAACGTCTTCGGGGTCGAAGCGGAGGTGCCGGCCGACGCGGAAGCCCCGCGGGCCGGTCTGCTTGCGGCGCCACTGGTAGACCGTCTCGACGGGGACGCCGAGGAGGTCGGCCAGGTCGACGGGGGTCAGGTAGCGGTCGGGCAGCGAGCGCTTCATGCCCACACCTCCATGTCGTCCATGTCGTGCAGGTCAGCGAGTGCTTCGCGTGCCGTCTCACGGTTCAGGCGCAGGTCCCGGGCGATGCTGGCGGCGAGCCAGGATTCGCCGGGGGAATGGCCCTGTCCGGCGTAGGTCCAGTGGGCGAGGACGAGCGTGGTGCCGTCCGTGTCGTCGAGGTCTTCGGAGAGCCCGCGTTCGCGGCGTTCCTGCCGGGCGCGGTAGTCGGCCCGGGTCTGGCGGAGGGCGCCGAGGGTGGTGGAGTAGCGGCGGGACTTGGTGGAGAAGTGGCCGCGGAAGCCGAGCATGTGAGCCCACCGGGCCAGCAGCCGGTCCGGGTAGGCGTCATCGAGCGCCCAGCACGCTTCGATCAGCCGTCGCGTGTGCGCGGGCAAGCTCAGCTTGTCGAGTTCGGCCAGCTCCCCGATGCGGCGGTCGATGGTGCCGGTCGTCTCGGCCGCCTTCGTGGCGTACTTGGCGACGTAGGAGGCGACAGCCTGTTCGGTCAGTTCCTCGTGCCCGAGGGCGCCGATGGGCTGCACGTCGACCTGCTCGCCCCAGCGCAGCACGCGGGCGGGGAAGGCGCCGGCCGACGGAACCGGCACGGCGACGCGGGCGGCGGCGGCCCGGATCGCAGCATCCAGGAGCGCGACGGTGGCCCAGGCCGGGGGCGCAGTGTCGGGGCCGTCCGGGCCGTCGAGGCGCACCACGGCGTGGAAGTGGACGGAGCCGCGTTTCTGGAATTCGGCGACCTTGCCGAAGGAGACCCGGCACACCTCCCGCAGGGCGGCCTGGGTGATGCCCGCGCGGGCGGCGATCTCCCGGCGCAGGTAGATGGTGAAGCGACGCCACAGGTCCCCGGCGAAGTTGTTGAACAGCACCGCCCCCGCGTAGTCGTACCGCTCCGGGTCCAGAGCCGTGCCCAGGACCGGGTCCGTCTCGGCGTGCTGGACGCCGCAGCGGCAGCGGCCCGAGGAGGGCCGGTTGTGAACCGGGCCGAAGGAGGGGGCGGTGAGGGTGGCGAAGACCCGCGGATGGTCCCGCACGGTGGCGGGTACGTCCTTGCGTTCGTCGCCGGTGATCCCGGCGCGGATCAGGTGGTAGGTGTCCCCGGCGTAGGTCCAGGCGCAGGCCGGGCAGCGGGAGGCACGGCGGTTGCCGCAGGCCACCCGCAGGCGTCCGCCCGGCTCCTGCTCGGTGGAGTAGGAGTAGAGGACGTCACCGGTCCTGGCGTCGCGGGTGACCGTGGAGCCTTGCAGGTGGATCGGGTTCGAGCAGCCGCCCGTGCGGCGGATCTGCTCGCGCCAGCGGTCGAAGCCCGGCGTGTTGGCGACCCGCAGGAGATCGGCGAGGGTGAGGGGGTCTGTGCCCACGGCCGCCGCCACGTCAGCGACGGCAGCCGTGGGGACGGGAAGGTGCGTCACGCGGCCACCGCCCGCAGGTGAAGGGTGGTGGGCCGGGTCGGGGTGGCGGTGGCGTAGAGGTGATCGAGGGTGGCCAGGTAGCCGCCGACCATCGGAGCCGACCCCAACCGGCGCAGGTGCAGAACCGGGGCCAGAGCCGGGGTGAGCCCGTCGATCGGCGTGGTGACCAGCAGGTCATCATCCGCCCGCATCACATCCGCCCGCAGTCCGGGGTGGGTGGACAGGCGCAGGCCAGGGACCGTCAGCAGCGAGGGGAACACGTCACCCAGTCCGGTGACCGGCCCGGCCGGATTCTCCGGAGTGACGAGGCGGACCCGGACGCCGGCCGATGCCTTGTCGGCCAGCAGCGTCGGCAGGTCCCACACGGCGTCGGCCAAGAACAGCAGGTTGGACACCGCCAGGTCGATGACCGTCGTGGCACCGGCCAGGGTGGAGCGCCACAGGCCGTCGGGGACGGTGGAGCGCATCGGGTAGCAGGCGACGACCTCATCCTGAGCGGTCGGCGTGGAGCGGTGACGCTCGCCGAGCTTGGGCCACAGGTGATAGGCGTCCGCGCCGAGGAACTTGGCGGCGGCTTCCGCGTTGCGGGCGTGCGGGGTCCGGTCCGAGTTCAGCCAGCGGTCGACCGACTTCGGGTCGACGCCGAGGTGATCGGCCAGGCCCTCGATGGTGACGTTCGCGGCGACCATCGCCCCGCGCAGCCGCTCATTCCCGGTGATCGTCGCGGTGCTCATGCGGCCACCACCCCGGTGGGGAGGAGAGCCAGCGGCTTACCCGTCCCCCAGTCGAAGGGCACGGCCACCGGGCAGCGCCCCCGGCCGTGGACCAGAACGCCGATGCCGTTCACGTTGATCCAGTCGAGACCTCCCGACGCGCCGCAGGCCCAGCAGGAAGAAGGAACGACCACAGCGTCTTCGCGGCGGGACAGCGGGGCGGTTAACCGTGCCGGGTGCGAGCCAACAGGCATCACGGGCATGATGGGACTTCCCTTCGAGGGAGCCAGGGGCGGCGGTTCTTCTTGGCGGTTGAGGCGCCGTCCCTGGGCAGGCGTAGTTGGTGCCGGGTCTCACTCATCCGTGCGGTGGTACATCCCTAAGGTTCCCTAGGGCACCTTAGGGTGTCAAGCGGTACGCTAGGGAAGTAGCCACCGATACAAGGGAGCTGACGCAATGTCCGACCAGGCAGACAATCGAGCGCCCTACGCGCAGATTGCCGCCCACTACGCGGAGCTGATCACGTCTGGCGAACTACAGCCGGGCACGCTTCTGCCGAGCATCAAGAACCTCTCGCAGGAGTGGAGCGTCAGCACCGCGACTGCCGAGAAGGCGTTGCGGAAGCTGCGCAATGAGGGCCTTGTCAGGGGCATTCACGGGATCGGGACCGAGGTCCTGGACCGCCCTGCCCCCATGTCCTCAGGGGCTCAGCGTCAGGACCGAGGCCGCCGCACGGGGTCGAGTTGGGGAACCGGTGAACGGTCCGACTCGCACCAGGCCGCAGTGGTGCCGGCGCCCACAGAAGTGGCTCAAGCGCTGGACATCAAGCCCGGCTCGGAGGTGATCCGGCGAAGCCGGGTCTACCGCGACCGGCACGGCATCGTCGCGCACTCCACTTCGTGGATTCCCGTGCGATACGGAGAGCTGATTCCGCAGCTCACGAGCAGTGAGCGACTGACCGGGGGTACGTCGCTGCAACTCATCGCGCAAGCCACCGGCCGACCAATCACACATCGGGTCGACACCGCGTCGGCGCGGCTGCTGACCCCGGAGGACGCGAAGCTCCTGGAGCTGGAGCCCACGAATCCGCCGCAGGAGCCGGTGGTCGTGATGACGGCGAAGTTCATCGACAGCGACGGCACCGTGGTGGAGTACGGCGTAGACCTCG
The DNA here is from genome assembly GCF_044764905.1 of Streptomyces sp. NPDC093586. Taxonomy (NCBI): domain Bacteria; kingdom Bacillati; phylum Actinomycetota; class Actinomycetes; order Kitasatosporales; family Streptomycetaceae; genus Streptomyces; species Streptomyces sp. NPDC093586. The sequence continues at coordinate 110,790 of NZ_JBIWJA010000018.1, forward strand.
GTGGCCCCGGCCGTACGTGGCAGACAGAATCGGAAGTCACCTCGTGACGGCCACCGGCAGCACTCGCCGGCCGTTCTGCGTCCTCATGGCCGGCCTTCCCGGCTCAGGGAAGACGACCCTGGCTCGCGCACTGACAGCCCGCGGGTTCCTCAGGCTCTGCCCGGACGAGGAGATGTTCCGCCGACACGGGGTGTACGGGGTCGATTTCCCACGCGGCACGTTTCCGACCCTTGAGCGGCCGATCCTCGAAGAGACCGCTATCCAACTCCGTGAGCAGCTCCAGGCCGGGCACGACGTGGTGGTCGACCACGGTTTCTGGACCCCGGAAGACCGCGCCCACTGGCGATCAGTCGCTACCGAAGGTGGCGGAATCTCGGTGGTCGTCTATCTGGAGGCCAGCCACGAAGAACTCTGGTCCCGCGTGAGCAAGCGCAATGCCCGGCACGAGGACGACCCCAACTCGATCTACTTCGCCGAAAGCGACCTGCTCCGCTACCGCAAGCGATTCGTGGCCCCGAAGCCCGACGAACCTCACCTCGTCTACAACGGCGACCCTGAATCTGTGCTGAAGACTCTGCAAGCAGAGAACGACCGCCCGTAGCCGAAAGCTGCAAGCCCGCCAGAACACGAGTTACAGGTTTCTCTACCTCATCAAGGCCCCCGCGCACGGCGCGGGAGCGCGCCGCCTGTACGGCGGGGCCGCCGCCCTGTCTTCGCCAGCGGCGGCCCCGCCCGGCGGCGCGCAGGCGACTGCGGGGGCATGGGATGGGGAAACCCTCTATGGCTGGGGCGGCCGGCTCCACGGCTTTAGGCAGCCACTTTGGGGCGAGCCTCTAAGATCATGGCCCCAACGTCGTGCTTTAACGGGCAGGTCCACAGACTGCCCGACTCGCCGGAAGCTTACGGGGCCATGATCACTCGCCCCAAAGCAGCTCCAGCCCAAAGCCGCTCCACCGACCGCGTGATCACGTGCGACAATCCAAGTGGTTGCTGAGTTGAACTCGACTCCCGAGCCGTTCACGTTCATCGCTGCATGTGTGATCTCCACTGCTGCCACCCGTCTGTCGTCCGCCATCCGGATCGGACTCGCGAAGGGCAAGGTGATCATCATGGATCTTTGGGCCAGGTGTAAGGGCCAGTCGGTGGCCGCCGTGTCGGTGTGGGTGCTCTACCTGTGGATCATGCCCACCGCCACGGAGTCGGGTTGAGCTCAGCAGCCGTGCCCGACGCATTCGGTCAACTGGCGATGTCACGGTCCAGCGCTGTACTCGCATGCTGGAGGAACTCGCGAACGCCTTGTTCCAGCTGCTTGAGCTTCTCAGGGAACTTCGAGGTGTCATAGGCAACGATCGAGTTCTCCACCTCGTCAGAGATGCGAGCGAAGCTCTGCAGTATTCGAAATGGGGCAACGAGGCCACCCGACAACTCCGTCACCCTGGTCACGAACGGTTCAAGTTCAGCCGGTCCGTCCAGGACAACGTGCCGGCCGAAGCGGCTGACGTCGTCAGCAAGCGCAATGGCCTGGTCTACGTAACCGTCCTTGAACTCGCTGTGCTTCAGGTACGAGGTGGGTTTCGTTTCCTCCCCAGACGTCCTCGACCGGTCGAGAAGCCGCCCAAAGTGCACCCAGGGATGCAAGTGATCGTGGAACGCCGCAACGGCGGATGAGAACGCCTCATAGGAGGCTCTCCGTGGCTCCCTGCGCTCACGTAGCGAGTCGTTGCGCATCTGCATCTTGGTTGCTGACCTTGCGGTCCAGCCGGTCACGATCATGCCGATTGTTCCCACTCCCGCGCCCAGCACGGCAGCTATCCCCGCATCCATGACGACCATGATGCCGTCGCCGTAACGTCACTCGGGTGTCTGTTCACTTGAAAGGTGACAGACCCTTTCCCTTCAAATGAGCGAGCAAGGAGTCGAGGCACCCGTCGGCTGTAGTCAGGTCAGCGCGGAAGAACGAGTCATCGCCAAGCGGGCCACCACTGACGATGACCATCCATGCCTTCCTGTGCTCGGTCATGCGGTCACCGTCGACCTTGAGTACGGTCGTGACTCCCCGCTCGGCCAGCCACTCCATCAGCTCAAGCATTTCCACTAGCACCCCTCCAGGGAGATCATCCCCCAGCGAGAGTCTCGGGCCGTCTCCGGGCCGTGCGAGGGCGCACAAGGACGACCAACGCTGACAACCGTTGACGACTCAGCAGCAGGTCACAGCGTTGATCGCTTACAAAGCCGCATGTCAGAGAGGTGCTCCCGCACTTCTTCGGCTACTGAACGACGCGCCGGGGGCACTGTCGTGGAGGGGGCGCGCTCTGCGGGGCGGCGCTGTGCTCACGTACGCTGGTGACATGTCGACCACGCAGGAGCGCGCGGAGGAGCGGGGTCTCCCGTACGACGTCTTCTCCCGGGCCTGTCCCTCGCGCGACACCCTGGAGCACGTCACGGGGCGCTGGGGCGCGTTGACACTCGGCGCGCTGTACGAGGGTTCCTTCCGCTTCAACGAACTGCGGCGCCGTGTCGACGGCGTGAGCGAGAAGATGCTGTCCCAGACCCTGCACGCGCTGGAGCGCGACGGTCTGGTGCACCGCGAGGCCCAGCCGACCAACCCGCCGCGTGTGGACTACGAACTCACCGCGCTGGGACGCGAGGTGGCCGGGCGGCTGATCGCGCTCATCCAGTGCCTGGAGGGGCGCATGGACGAGGTGCTCGCCTCGCGCGAGCGGTACGACGCGCGGGGCTAGGACCGCGGGGTCAGGACACGGCGCGCGGCGGGCGCTGACACTTCGGGCAGAAGTGGCTGGAGCGGTTCATCCACGGCCGGCGGCGCATCGGCGTCGCGCAGCGGCGGCAGGGCAGGCCCTCGCGTCCGTACGCGTCGAGCGAGCGGTCGAAGTAGCCGGACTCCCCGTTGACGTTGACATACAGGCTGTCGAAGCTGGTGCCGCCCACGGCGAGGGCCGCGTTCATCACGTCCCGGACGTGGCCGAGGAGTTCGGCGGTGCGGGGCCGGGTGAGGGTGGCCGTCGGGCGTTCGTAGTGCAGGCGGGAGCGCCACAGGGCCTCGTCCGCGTAGATGTTGCCGACGCCACTGATCAGCGACTGGTCGAGCAGGGCCCGTTTGACGGTGGTGCGCCTGCGGCGCAGTGCCAGGTGGAACGCCTCGTCGTCGAAGAGCGGGTCGAGGGGGTCGCGGGCGATGTGCGCGATGACGTCGGGCAGTCCGTCGGGGGTGGTGTCGTGCAGCGACAGGCCGCCGAAGGTGCGCTGGTCGACGAAGCGGAGTTCCGTGCCCAGGCTGTCGGCGAAGCGGACGCGGATGCGCAGGTGCTTCTCGGCCGGTGCCTCGTGCGGCTGGACCAGCAGTTGGCCGCTCATTCCGAGGTGTGCGAGGACCGCCTGGCCGGTGTCCTCCAGGGGCAGCCACAGGTACTTGCCGCGGCGGCTGGGTGTGCCGATGCGGTGGTCCTTCAGGCGCTGGGCGAAGTCGTCGCCGCCGGCGATGTGCCGGCGTACCGCACGCGGGTGCAGCACCTCGGCGTCGGCGACGGTCCGGTGGGCGACCCAGCGTTCCAGGCCGCGCCGTACGACCTCGACCTCGGGCAACTCGGGCATGGCTTCCCCTCGGACGGTCCGGTGGACGACCCGAGCGCCCGCCCCGGGGCTGGGGCGGGCGCTCGGGTCGTGCTGTGCTGTGGTGTGGTCAGGCGGAGGCCGACGACGGTGCGTCGGTGTTCGGCTCGGCGACGATGTCCGCGGCCGACGGGGCTTCCGTGGCCTTGGCGCGCTCGTCCGCCGCGGCGCGGATGGACCGCCACGCGGATTCCGCGGCCTGCTGCTCCGCCTCCTTCTTGCTGCGGCCGGTGCCGGTGCCGTACGAGACGCCTCCGACGCGGGCGGCAGCAGTGAAGGTCTTCTCGTGGTCCGGGCCGGTCTCCGTGACCAGGTACTCGGGGACGCCGAGCCCTTCGGTCGCGGTGAGTTCCTGGAGGCTGGTCTTCCAGTCCAGGCCGGCACCGAGGTTGGAGGACTTCTCGATGAGCGGGTCGAACAGGCGGTGCACCAGTTCGGAGGCCGCGTCGAGGCCCTGGTCGAGATAGACCGCGCCGATCACCGCTTCGAGGGTGTCGGCGAGGATGGACGCCTTGTCCCGGCCGCCCGTGCCCTCTTCACCGCGGCCGAGCCGGATGAAGGAACCGAGGTCGAGCCCGCGGCCCACCTCCGCCAGCGCACGCGAGTTGACCACCGCGGCCCGCAACTTGGCCAGCTGGCCTTCGGGCAGGTCGGGGTGGGTGCGGTACAGCGTGTCCGTGACGACGAGGCCGAGGACGGAGTCACCGAGGAACTCCAGCCGCTCGTTCGTCGGCAGACCGCCGTTCTCGTACGCGTAGGAACGGTGGGTCAGCGCACGCACCAGAAGGGCGGACTCGAGCTGATAGCCGAGCCGCCCTTCCAGAAGCGTGTGGGACGAGGCCTGGGTGTCCGCCTTCTTCTTGGCGGACGAGTCCGCCTTGGCGTCATCCGCCTTCTTGGGGACTGACACAGTGCCTCTCACCAGCCGCTCAGACCTCGAGGACCTGGCGCTTGTTGTAAGTGCCGCAAGACGGGCACGCGATGTGCTGCTGCTTGGGCTCGTGGCAGCGCTCGCACGCAACCAGGGTGGGGACCGCAGCCTTCCACTGCGACCGGCGGTGGCGCGTGTTGCTGCGCGACATCTTCCGCTTCGGAACAGCCACGGCTACTTCTCCTGCTTCTCGTCGACGCCCGGTTCGGCGCCGCTCATCTCGTCCTTCTCGCCGTCTTCGAGTGAACCGGCGAGTCCCTGCAAAGCCGCCCAACGGATGTCGACGGCGTCATGGTGGTGGTCCGGGTCGTCCGACAGGCGTACTCCACACTCGGAGCACAGACCCTGGCAGTCTTCCTGGCACACCGGCTGCATCGGCAGTGCGAGCACCACCGCATCACGCAGCACGGGTTCGAGGTCGAACAGGCCGTCCTCGAGGAAGAGCCTGTCCTCGTCTTCCTCGGCGTCGTCGGCCGGTTCCGCTTTCACACGGCCACGGTCGTCGGCGTCAGGGTACGAGAACATCTCCTGGAAGTCCGCTTCGAGCTGCTGCTCCAGCGGCTCCAGACACCTTACGCACTCCCCCTCGGCCTTGGCACGGGCGGTGCCTGTGACGAGCACCCCTTCCATGACCGACTCGAGCCGGAGCTCGAGCTCCACCGGAGCGCCTTCCGGCACTCCGATGACTCCCGCGATACCGAGGTCCCGGGGAGCGTCGACCGTGCGGTTCAGGCGCTGCAGCGCACCAGGACGCCGTCCCAGCTCGTGCGTGTCGAACACGAGAGGGTTTCGGTGGTCGAGGCGGGCGTTCAGAGCCATTCCTGCTTTCGATCTTCGAGCTGGGGAACGCCGCCCTGCGGTGTCCCCGGGCAGCGTTGATCGCGGACGTACGCGCGACCGAAGAGCCAGGATACTGGACCTTTCGCTCTCGGCCCAATCGGCCCCGGGGCCGGTGCCAGGCCCTACAGCCCGCGGCCCTGCTCGTAGGCCCTCAGCTGCTCGGCACTGATCATGCTGGTGTCGAAGAGGCTGGTCTCGTCGAGGGTCTGCGGCTGGGTATGCGGCTGGGCCGGCGGCAGCTGCGGGGACTGCTGGGGCTCGGCGTAGCCCTGGGCGTCGTAGGCCGGCTGCTGGGCGTCGTAGCCCTGGAAGGGGGCCTCTCCCGCCGGAGCGTAGCCGGAGGTGGGGGAGTACGGGTCGGCGGTCTGCTGCTGGTAGCCGTACGCGTCCTGCCCGCTGCCGTAGGGCTGCTGGTAGCCGCCGTACGGGTCGGGCTGCTGGGCGTAGCCGTACGTCGGCTGCTGCGACGGCATCTCCGGTACGGCCGGTGCCTGTGCCGCCGCCGGCTGCTGCTCGCCGTACTCCCGCTGCCGGGGCTGCTCGGCGGGGGTGTCCGGGAGGGCCGCGAGGCCGGCGAGGTAGTCGGCGTCGCTGGAGTGCTGGACGGTGGTGAGGTCGTCGGCGAGGGCGCCGAGGTCGTCGGTGGCGATCCGGCCGTGCAGCTTCTGGCGGCCGCGGCCGACGGCCTCCAGGGTCTTGGCCAGGACCGCCTCGAAGGCGCCGAGCTTGGTGTCGACGTAGGTGTCGGCGTCGCGGCGCAAGGTCTCCGGGTCGTGGCTGCGCTCGGGGGCGTCCTCGTCCGCGTAGCCGTTCTCGTCGAGGCCGGGTCCGGTGCCGAGGAGCTTCTCCCGGCCCCGGCCGACGGAGCCGAGGGTCTTGGTGAGGACGACCTCGAAGTTGGCGAGCTTGGAGTCGACGTAGTCGTCGGCCTCGGCGCGGATCTCCTCGGCCTCCTGGCGGGCCTCGGCGAGGATCCGGTCGGCCTCGGCCTGGGAGCGGCGGGCCACCTCCGTGTCGGCGATCAGGGAGCCGCGCTCCGCGTGCGCGCTCTCGATGATCCGTTCGGCCTCCTGGCGGGCCTGCTCGACCAGCTGGTCGCGGTCGCCGATCAGCTCCTGGGCCCGGGCGAGGGAACCGGGGAGCTCGGCGCGCAGCTCCTCCAGCATCGAGAGGAGCTCGGCGCGGTTGACCACGCACGAGGCCGACATGGGCATGGCGCGGGCGCCGGAGACCATCGCGGTGATCTCGTCGAGCTTCTTCTGCACGTCCACCGTGTGCTCGCCACTCTCTACAGCTGTGTTGGAGACGGACGGGACGACTGTACGACCCTGGGGTGTCGTGGGGACACCGGGTGACGGGATGTCAGTCTCCGGGGGCTGCGCGGGGAGCGTGCGGGGCGCGCTCAGTCCTTCCTCAGACGCTCCGAGAGCGCTTCGAGGACCAGCGGCGGCACCAGGTGGGAGACGTCGCCGCCCCAGGTCGCGACCTCCTTGACCAGGGAGGACGACAGGAAGCTGTAGGTGGGGTTGGTGGGGATGAAGAGGGTCTCCACACCGGAGAGGCCGTTGTTCATCTGGGCCATCTGCAGCTCGTAGTCGAAGTCGCTGACCGCGCGCAGGCCCTTGACGATGGCCGGGATCTCACGCTGCTTGCAGAAGTCGACGAGGAGGCCGTGGAAGGACTCCACGCGGACGTTCCCGTACTCGGCGGTGACCTGGCGGATGAGGTCGATCCGCTCCTCGATCTCGAACAGGCCCTTCTTGGCCTGGTTGATCATCACCGCGACGTAGACCTCGTCATAGAGGCTGGAGGCCCGGGCGATGATGTCGAGATGTCCGTTGGTGATCGGGTCGAACGACCCGGGACAGACGGCGCGGCGCACTTGAGTTCCCTCGCTCTCCGGTCCGGTCATCGTGCGTCTTCGCACGTAGAGGCGGCGCGACCGTACCAAAACGTTCCCTCGCCGTAACGACGGGACCGGATCGCCTCGAAGCCGTCGGGCCAGCCGAACTCCCCGCCTCTGGTGCTGCGCTCCACGGTGACGAGCGCTTCCCCGGTGAGCCACCCCTCCGTACGGAGTGTGAGCAGGATCTCCCGAAGATCGTCGTCGGAGACGGCGTACGGCGGGTCGAGGAAGACGATGTCGTACGGCTCGGCCGGGGCCGGGGTGCGGATGATCTGTTCCGCTTTGCCCGCCCTGACCTCGGCGCCGGGCAGGCCGAGGGACTTGGCGTTGTCCCGGACGGTGCGGGCGGCGCGGGCGTCGGCCTCGACGAGCAGGACGTGCCCCGCGCCCCGGGACAGTGCCTCCAGGCCGACGGCGCCGGACCCGGCGTACAGGTCGAGGACCCGTTCGCCGTCCAGGGGGCCGCCGAGCAGGGACTGCCAGGTGGAGAAGAGGCCCTCGCGCGCGCGGTCGGAGGTGGGGCGGGTGCCGGTCCCGGGCGGAACGGCCAGGCGACGTCCGCCGGCCTTGCCGGCGATCACGCGGGTCATCTTGGGTCCTTGGTCGTGGGGCTTCGTGGGTTCAGTCTGGCAGGCGGAGGCCGGGGATGCCCTGCGTCGTGGAACGGCCGCGGATTCGTCGCGCTTCTCGCGCCCACGCGGCGGAGCCGCGTATCGGCGCGGTTCCGCGCCCCTTCGGGCACTGCCCCTCAGCCCTTCTCCAGGTACTGCTCCCTCTCCTCGTCCAGAAGGGCGTCCAGGGCCGTTCGCAGGCCGGGGAGGCTCGTCAGTCCGGGGTCCGCGGCGACCACCGCTGCCGCCTCCTCCCTCGCCTCGGCGATGATCTCCTCGTCCTCGATGACCGCGAGGACGCGCAGGGAGGTGCGGGCGCCGGACTGGGCCTGGCCGAGGACGTCGCCCTCGCGGCGCTGTTCGAGGTCGATGCGGGAGAGCTCGAAGCCGTCGAGGGTGCCGGCGACGGCGTTGAGGCGCTGCCGGGCCGCGCTCGCCTCGGGCATCTCGGTGACCAGCAGGCACAGGCCGGGTGCGGAGCCCCGGCCGACGCGGCCGCGCAGCTGGTGGAGCTGGGAGACGCCGAAGCGGTCGGCGTCCATGATCACCATCGCGGTGGCGTTGGGGACGTTGACGCCGACCTCGATGACGGTCGTGGCGACCAGGACGTCGGTCTCCCCGGCGGCGAAGCGGCGCATGACGGCGTCCTTGTCGTCGGGGTGCATGCGGCCGTGCAGCACCTCGACCCCGAGGCCCTGGAGGGGGCCCTTCGCGAGCTGCTCGGCGACGTCGAGGACGGCGAGCGGGGGCCGCTTCTCGGCGTCGTCCGCGGGCGGCCTGCCCTTCTTCTTCGGGTCCTCGTCCTCGTCGCCGATGCGCGGGCAGACGACGTACGCCTGGTGGCCGTTGGACACCTCCTCGCGGACGCGCTCCCAGGCGCGGGCCAGGAAGTGCGGTTTGTCGGCGGCCGGGACGACGTGGCTGGCGATGGGTGAGCGGCCGGCCGGGAGCTGGTCCAGGACGGAGGTCTCGAGGTCGCCGAAGACGGTCATGGCGACGGTGCGCGGGATGGGCGTGGCGGTCATGACGAGCAGGTGCGGAGGCTGTTTGCCCTTGCCGCGCAGGGCGTCGCGCTGCTCGACGCCGAAGCGGTGCTGTTCGTCGACGACGACCAGGCCGAGGTCGTGGAACTGCACCTTGTCCTCGATCAGCGCGTGCGTGCCGATGACGATGCCGGCCTCGCCGGTGGCCAGGTCGAGCAGGGCGTGGCGGCGGGCGGCGGCGCCCATCGAGCCGGTGAGCAGCACCACCTTGGTGGCGTGCTCGGCGCCGCCCAGCATGCCTCCCTCGGCCAGCTCGCCCATCATCTCGACGACCGACCGGTGGTGCTGCTGGGCGAGCACCTCGGTGGGGGCCAGCAGGACGGCCTGGCCGCCCGAGTCGACGACGGCGAGCATGGCGCGCAGGGCGACCAGCGTCTTGCCCGACCCGACCTCTCCCTGGAGCAGCCGGTGCATCGGGTGGTCGGTGGCGAGGTCGTCGAAGATCTCGCGGGAGACCTTCCGCTGGCCGTCGGTGAGGGTGAAGGGGAGGCGGTCGTCGAAGGCCGTCAGCAGGCCGTCGGGGCTCGGTCTCCTGGGGACCGCGGGGAGTTGGGTCTCGGCGTGGCGGCGGCGGGCCAGGGCGACCTGGAGGACGAAGGCCTCGTCCCATTTCAGGCGGGCGCGGGCATCCTCGATGTCCGCCTTGGTGTGCGGGCGGTGGATCTTCAGGAGGGCTTCGGGCAGGGGGATCAGGCCGCGGCCCTCGCGCAGGGAGTCCGGGAGGGGGTCGACGGCCTCCTGGGCGCTGGGCAGAACCGTCTGGACCGCCTTGCCGATCTTCCAGGACTCCAGCTTGGCGGTGGCCGGGTAGAGGGGGATCAGGGCGCCCGCCCAGGACTCGACGGGCTCGTCCCCGTCGTCGGTGTCGCCGTGCAGCAGCTCGTACGCCGGGTGGGCCAGCTGGAGGCGGCGGTTGAAGACGGAGACCTTGCCCGCGAACATCGCCCGCGTGCCCGGCAGGAGTTCCTTGTGGGGCTTGTGGACGCCGTTGCCGAAGAAGACCAGCTGGATGCGGCCGCTGCCGTCCGTGATGGTCACTTCGAGGCGCTGTCCCTTGCCGCGCGGGGCCTTGGACGAGGCGAAGGTGTGCAGGCGGGCGTCGGCGACCTGGGCGACCACCGTGACGTGCTCGTCCATGGGGAGGTCGGCGAGGTGGGTGAGCTGGCCGCGCTCCTCGTATCTGCGGGGGTAGTGGTGGAGGAGGTCGCCGACGGTGTGCAGGCCGAGATGCTCGGCCATCACCTTCGCGGTGGCGGGGCCGAGCACCTTCTTCAGGGGTTCTTGCAGTGCGGGCACGAGATCCATTGCACACCACGCCACTGACAATGCCGCCCACCCCGTCCGGAAAGGGGCGCGCTACTCCACGCCGATCAGGAGCAGCGCCCCTTGCCGGCCGCCCCGGTAGACGACCGTGTCGACGGCGAGGTAGGCCTCGCGGACCCGGGCCTCCAGGAGCTCGGCGAGGGGCTCGGGGGCGTCGTCGCCGAGGACCAGCGTGACCAGTTCGCCGCCCGCGGCGAGCATGCGGTCCAGCACGGCGGCGGCGACGGACGTGACGTCCGCGCCGATCACGGCCACGTCGCCGTCGATGAGGCCGAGGACGTCACCGGCCTGGCAGATGCCGGCCGTGGTCCAGGACCGGTGCTCGGCGACGGTGACCTCGGCGTAGCGGGTGGCGCCGGCCGCCGAGGTCATCGCCACGACGTCCTCGTCGAAGCGCCGCTCGGGTTCGTGCACGGCGAGCGCGGCGATGCCCTGGACCGCGGAGCGGGTCGGGATCAGGGCGACGCGGATGCCTTCGGTACGGGCCTGCTCGGCCGCCGCGGCGGCGGTCTGGCGCAGTTCGGCGTCGTTGGGCAGCAGCACGACCTCGCGCGCGTGGGCCCGCCGCAGGGCCTGGACGAGCTCCCCGCTCGCGGGCGGCTCCCCGGCGCGCGCGAGCACCGCGGTGGCGCCGGCCCCGGTGTACAGCCCGGCCAGGCCCTCGCCGGGGACGACGGCGACGACGGCGCGCTGGGCCCGTTCCCGCGGCGGGCGCTCGGTGCCGGTGGTGTGCGCGTCGCCGTGTCCGAAGTGGGTGATCCGGATCCGGTACGGCCGGCCGGCCTCGACGCCCGCCTCCACGGCGGCGCCGGCGTCGTCGACGTGCACGTGGACGTTCCACAGTCCGTCGCCGCCGACCACGACGAGTGAGTCCCCGAGGGCGTCGAGCCGCTGCCGCAGCCGCGCCACGGCGGTGTCCTCGGCCTCCAGGAGGTAGATCACCTCGAAGGCGGGACCGTCCGCCGCGGGGCACTCCCCGGCGGTCTCCTGCCCCGCGCTCTCCTGCCCGGCGGTCTCCACGCGCGCGTGCGGCACGGTCGCCGCTCCCGCCGCCGGCGTCTGCCCGGTGAACGTCTCGACCAGAGCGGCGAGCACGGTCACCAGGCCGCGCCCCCCGGCGTCGACCACTCCGGCGCGCTCCAGGACCGGCAGCTGTCCGGGGGTCCCGGCGAGCGCCGCGCGGGCGCCCTCGTAGGCGGCGTGGGCCACGGCCGCGCAGTCGCCCTCGGCCCTCCCGGCGGCGTCGGCGGCGGCCGAGGCGACCGTGAGGACGGTGCCCTCGACCGGGTGGGCCACGGCCTGCCGGGCGGAGTCGGCCGCGTGCCGCAGGGCCAGCCGCAGGCTTGGGCCGTCGGTGTGAGCGGTCTCACCCTGTCCGGCGAGCACCTGGGCCAGGCCCCGCAGCAGCTGGGCCAGGATGGTTCCCGAGTTGCCCCGGGCGCCGATCAGCGCCCCGTGCGCCATGGCGCCGACGGCGTCGGCCAGCGTGGGCCCGGCGGCCGGCCCCGCGGGGTCCACGGGCCGGCCGGTGTCCGGCGCCCGGCCGACCTCGTGCGCCGCGAACACCGCCTCCACGGCGGCGACGGCGGACTCGACGGTCAGGTAGAGGTTCGTGCCGGTGTCCCCGTCCGCGACCGGGTAGACGTTGATGGCGTCGATCTCCTCGCGTGCCCGCCCGAGCGCGCGCAGCGACAGGCCGCACCAGGTGCGCACCGCCAGAGCGTCGAAGAACCTCTGCGGCACCTGCGCCACCTGCGCCTCCTTGAGCTGCTGGACGTGGCAGGCAGCGTAGACCCCGCGGGAGTGCCCGCCGGAAGAGGGCCGGGGACGGACCGCTGAACCGCCGTGGTAGTTTCGTTGTACGGGAGCAGCCGTTGTATGCTGCTCCGGTTGCCCGATCCGATCGGGCTCTCCCCCTGGCACCGCCACTCAGATCACGGACCGTTCGCGCTCGAGATCCTGTCCCGGCATGCCGGGATCAACCGTAAGTGCATCTGAAGTCTTTGGAGTGACCCGTGGCTGCCAACTGCGACGTCTGCGGCAAGGGGCCGGGCTTCGGCAACAACATCTCGCACTCGCACCGCCGTACGCCCCGTCGCTGGAACCCGAACATCCAGCGCGTACGTACTGTGGTCGGCGGGACGCCGAAGCGCGTGAACGCTTGCACCTCGTGCATCAAGGCCGGCAAGGTCTCGCGCTGACGCGTCAGCTGAGCGCGCGGCCACTGTCCGGTCCGCTGCACTGAGCCGGCCCACTTCGGTGGGTCGGCTTTTTGCCGTGCCCGGACTCCCCGGCACTTGCGTACCGGGTTCCCGGACCGCACCGCCGTCGGCCTCTTCGCTCGTCGGCCTCACGCCGGGGGCGTGAGCCGCCCGAGCTCCCAGCCGTGGTCCACGGGGCCGATGCCGCCGCCGAGCGCGAATCCGGCCGCGATCGCGCCGGTGACGTACTCCTTGGCGGCCGTCACCGCCTGGGGCACGGACTGTCCCTTGGCCAGGCCGCAGGCGACGGCCGACGCGAGGGTGCAGCCCGTGCCGTGCGTGTGCCGGTTGTCGAGGCGCGGGGCGCGCAGCCAGTGCTCCTCGGAGCCGTCCGTGAGCAGGTCCACGGCGTCGCCGGACAGGTGTCCTCCCTTGATCAGCGCCCACCGCGGGCCGAACTCCAGCACGGCGGCAGCGGCCCGGCGCAGGTCGGCGTCGGACTCGACGCGGACGCCGGTGAGTTGCGCGACCTCGTCGAGGTTGGGCGTGGCGACGGTGGCCACCGGCAGCAGCTTGGTGCGTACGGAGTCCAGGGCGGAGGCGGCGAGCAGCGCGTCACCGTGCTTGGAGACGCCGACCGGGTCGACGACGGCCGGGGCGTCGGTGCCGGCGATCAATTCGGCGACCGTCTCGACGAGTTCGGCGGAGGAGAGCATCCCGGTCTTGACCGCCTGCACGCCGATGTCGTCCACGACGCTGCGGTACTGGGCCCGGACCGCCGCCACGGGCAGTTCCCAGGCGCCCTGCACGCCGAGGGAGTTCTGCGCGGTGACGGCGGTGAGCACGCTCATGCCGTGCGTGCCGAGAGCGAGCATCGTCTTCAGGTCGGCCTGGACGCCGGCGCCGCCGCCGGAGTCGGATCCGGCCACGGTGAGGACCCGGGGCGGCGTCACGCCTCGACCTCCCCGCCGAAGTGGTCCCAACCGCCCTTGCTGGTCCAGGGCGCCCCGTCGACGGTCACCTGGGGCAGCGCCGAGGGGTTGAGGACCTCGCCGATGACCTTCCAGCGGGCGGGCAGCTTCACGTCCGGCGGGAAGGTCGCCACGATCGCGTGGTCCTCTCCCCCGGTGAGCACCCACTGCATCGGGTCCACGCCGACGGCCTGACCGATGTCGTTCATCTGGGACGGGATGTCGATCTGCCCGGAGCGGATGTCGATCCTGACCTTGCTGGCCTCGGCGATGTGGCCCAGGTCGGCGATCAGTCCGTCGCTCACGTCGCACATCGCGGTGGCGCCGAGCCCCGCGGCGGCCGGGCCCGCGTGGTACGGCGGTTCGGGGCGCCGGTGGGCCTCGACGAAGGCGCGCGGCGAGCGGAAGCCGCGGGAGAGCACGGCGAAACCGGCCGCGGACCAGCCGAGCCAGCCGGTCACCGCGACGAGGTCGCCGGGCTGGGCGCCGCCCCGGGTGACGGGTTCCTGGTTGCGCAGGTCGCCGAGGGCGGTGATGGACACGGTGATGGTGTCGCCGCGCACCACGTCGCCGCCGACCACGGAGGCGCCCGCGACCTGGCACTCGTCGCGCAGTCCGTCCATCAGCTCGGTCGGCCAGGTCACCGGGAGTTCGGCGGGTACGACCAGGCCGAGCAGCAGCGCGGTGGGCACGGCGCCCATCGCGGCGATGTCGGCGAGGTTCTGCGCCGCCGCCTTGCGGCCCACGTCGTACGCGGTGGACCAGTCGCGCCGGAAGTGCCGCCCCTCGACGAGGATGTCGGTGCTGGCCACGACCCGGCGGTCGGGCGCGGCGACCACCGCGGCGTCGTCGCCGGGGCCGACCCGGACCGCCGGGGTGGAGGTGAGACGGGAGGTGAGCTCCCTGATGAGCCCGAACTCCCCGAGCTCACCAACAGTGCCCTTCATTGCCTTGCTCCCCTTCTGCCGTCCGTGCCCGGTCGCGCGTCATCCCGGTCCTGGTTACGGTCGTCGTGACCGTCGTCACGGTCGGCGCGGTCGTCAACTCGTGTCATCACACCACCCCGGCGCGCGGGCCCGGCGTCCCGCGGGTCTCCCCGCGGAGAGCGACGACGCGATACCGTGGCGTTCCTTTTCCCCACATGATCCTCGTGGCCGCCCTGGAGGTTTCGTGGTACAGGCGTACATCCTGATCCAGACGGAGGTCGGCAAGGCGTCGGCCGTCGCCGAGACGATCAGCAAGATCCCTGGAGTGATCCAGGCCGAGGACGTGACGGGACCTTACGACGTCATTGTCCGCGCCCAGTCCGACACCGTCGACGAGCTGGGCCGCATGGTGGTCGCCAAGGTCCAGCAAGTGGACGGCATCACCCGCACCCTGACCTGCCCGGTCGTCCATCTCTAGCCCCCGTCTACGCTGGGCCGGTGAACTCCTACCGTCACCGGCGCCTCCGCCTGCCCGCTCTCGCGTTGCTGATCGCCGCCGCAGGCTGCTCCTCGGCAGACGACAGCGTGCCGGCGGCGGTTCCCAGCCCGGACGCGAAGGTCACCGAGCTGTGCCAGAACCTGGACAAGGCGCTGCCGTCGACGGTGGACGGCCTGAACCGTGAGGATCCCGAGCCCGCCTCCGCGTTGACGGCGGGCTGGGGAAACCCGCTGATCATACTGCGCTGCGGGGTGGAACGACCCGCGGAGATGAGCGACCCGGAGGCCGACGGGGTCGAGGTCGACGGGGTGGGGTGGCAGCTGCAGAAACAGAAGGACGGGGCCTTCCGGTTCACCACGACGCTGCGTGAGGCGTACGTCGAGGTGACGATCCCGAAGGACCGCGCCGGGAACGGGATGGCGCCGTTGGTCGACCTCGCCCCGGCCGTGAAGAAGGCGATCCCCGAGGGGATCGCCTCCTGAGACGGCCGGGCGCGTCGCGGGTCAGCGCAGGCCCGTGGACCGCCGCAGCGCCGCCTGGACCAGTCGGTCCACCAGCTCCGCGTAGTCGACGCCGGTGGCCTCCCACATCTTCGGGTACATCGAGATCGGCGTGAAGCCGGGCATCGTGTTGATCTCGTTGATCACGAACTCGCCGTCCTCGGTGAGGAAGAAGTCCGCGCGCACCAGCCCCTCGCAGGAGGCCGCGTCGAACGCCCCGACGGCGAGGCGCTGGACCTCGGCGGTCTCCTCGGGCGTCAGCGGGGCGGGCACGACGCCGGGCGTGGAGTCGATGTACTTGGCCTCGAAGTCGTAGTACGCGTGCGCCGAGGGCGGCGGGATCTCGGCGGGGACGGAGGCCCGGGGGCCGTCCTCGAACTCCAGCACCCCGCACTCGATCTCCCGGCCGCGCAGGGTCGCCTCGACCAGGATCTTCGGGTCGTGACGGCGGGCCTCCTCGATCGCCTCGTCGAGTCCGGCGAGGTCGTCGACCTTGGTGATGCCGATGGAGGAGCCCGCGCGGGCGGGCTTCACGAACAGCGGCCAGCCGTGCTCGCCGGCGAAGTCCACGATCTTCCTGCGGGCGCCGGAACGGTCCCGCTCCCACTCGCGCGGCCGGATCACCGTGTACGGGCCGACCTTCAGCCCGTAGGAGGCGAACACCGCCTTCATGTACTCCTTGTCCTGGCCGACGGCCGAGGCGAGGACGCCCGAGCCGACGTACGGCACGCCGGACAGCTCCAGCAGGCCCTGCAGGGTGCCGTCCTCGCCGTAGGGGCCGTGCAGCACGGGGAAGACGACGTCCACCTCGCCCAGTGCCTTGGGCACGGAGCCGGGTTCGCTGTAGACGACTTCGCGGTTGGCGGGGTCGACGGGGAGCACCACGGCGCCCTCGGCCGACTCGGCGAGCTGGTCGACGCTCGGGGTGCGCCGCTCGGTGATCGCCATGCGCTCCGGCTCGTCGGCGGTGAGCGCCCAGCGCCCGTCCTGGGTGATGCCGATCGGCAGGACGTCGTACTTCGTCCGGTCGATGGCCGCGAGGACGGCGCCGGCGGTCACCACGGAGATCCCGTGTTCGGAGCTGCGCCCGCCGAACACGACGGCCACACGCGGTTTGCGAGGCGGCTGCTCGGGGCTCTGGGGGAGGTTCTCGGTGCTCATATCGCGTCGAGAGTACCCGCCCGTAGGGTCGCGAGACAGCGTCGGCGGGGCCGCGTGGCGCATGTGGCGCCCGGGCCCCGGCCCCGCGTCGCTCAGCGTCGTTCGGGCTTCGCGCTGCGCGACATCAGCTCCTCGACCGCGACCACCGGGGACTTGCCCTCGTGCACGATGGCGACGACCGTCTCGGTGATCGGCATGTCGACGCCGTGCCGGCGGGCCAGATCCAGTACCGACTCGCAGGACTTGACGCCCTCGGCGGTCTGCCTGGTGACCGCGACGGTCTCCTCCAGGGTCATGCCCCTGCCGAGGTTGGTGCCGAAGGTGTGGTTGCGGGACAGCGGCGAGGAGCAGGTCGCCACCAGGTCGCCGAGACCGGCGAGTCCGGAGAAGGTCAGCGGGTCGGCGCCGAGGGCGACACCGAGCCGTGTGGTCTCGGCGAGGCCGCGGGTGATGAGCGACCCCTTGGCGTTGTCGCCGAGGCCCATGCCGTCCGCGATGCCGACGGCCAGCCCGATCACGTTCTTCACGGCGCCGCCGAGCTCGCAGCCGATGACGTCGGTGTTGGTGTACGGGCGGAAGTAGGAGGTGTGGCAGGCGGTCTGGAGCCGCCGGGCGACGGCCTCGTCCGGGCAGGCGACCACGGCGGCGGCCGGCCTGCGGGCGGCGATCTCCCGGGCCAGGTTGGGGCCGGTGACCACGGCGATGCGCTCGGCGCCGACCTTGGCGACGTCCTCGATGACCTCGCTCATCCGCATCGCGGAGCCGAGTTCGACGCCCTTCATCAGCGACACCAGGACGGTGCCGGGCGCCAGCAGCGGCGTCCAGTCGGCCAGGTTGGCCCGCAGGGTCTGCGAGGGGATCGCGAGGACGGTGAAGTCGGCGTCGCGCGCGGCCTCGGCGGCGTCGGTGGTGGCCCGCAGGTTCTCGGGGAGTTCGATGCCGGGCAGGTAGTCCGGGTTGGTCCGGGTGGAGTTGACGGCGTCGGCGAGCTGGGCACGGCGCCCCCACAGGGTCACGTCGCATCCGGCGTCGGCGAGGACCGCGCCGAAGGCGGTGCCCCACGATCCGGTGCCGAAGACGGCCGCCTTGACGGGCTTGCTCACGTGCCCTGCCCTTCTGTCTGCTTCCCCTGCGGCGTCTGCTGCGTCTGCTGCGTCTGTACCGCCCGCGCCTGCGCCTGCGTCCGGCGACGCTGCTCGATCCGTTCGCGGCGCGGGTCGTAGGGGGTCTCGGGCGCCTTCTCGCCGCGGATCTCCTCCAGCTGGCGGGTGACGGCGGCCATGATGACCTCCGTGGCCTCCTTCAGCAGGTCCGCGGTCATCTCCTTGCCGTAGAAGCGCGACAGGTCGACCGGGGGCCCCGCCAGGACGTGGTGGGTCTTGCGCGGCAGCAGCCTGGGCTTCTTGGCGTACGGGGGCAGCACTTCGTTGCAGCCCCACTGGGCGACCGGGATCACCGGGCACCTGGTCTGCAGGGCGACGCGCGCGGCACCGGTCTTGGCGGTCATCGGCCAGCCGTCGGGGTCGCGGGTGAGGGTGCCCTCGGGGTAGAAGGCGACGCACTCGCCGCGCTCCACGGCGTCGATCGCGGCCCGGAAGGCGCTGAGCGCGTCCGTGCTCTCGCGGTAGACGGGGATCTGCCCGGTGCCACGCATCGCGGCGCCGACGAATCCCTTCTTGAAAAGCCCGCTCTTCGCGAGGAATCGCGGCACACGACCGGTGTTGTACTGGTAGTGCGCGTACGCGAAGGGGTCGATGTGTGAATTGTGGTTCACGGCGGTGATAAATCCACCGTCGGCCGGCATGTTCTCCATTCCCCGCCAGTCCCGCTTGATCAGAACCACCAGCGGCGGTTTGCAGATCACCGCGGCGAAGCGGTACCAGAAGCCGATTCTGCGGCGGGGCACGCGGACACCTTTCCTCCAGGGCCTGGGGCCGGACAAGTGTCGCCCCGGGCCGCCCGTCTGTCGAGAACACCGTACGCCCCGGCGAGTGAACCGCCAGATCCCCCAGGTGACAATGGCGACGACGAGAGAAGGACGGAACGCTCGTGCAGTGGACCTTGGTCGTGCCCGTGAAGACCCTCGCCCGGGCCAAGAGCAGACTGGCCGACACCGCGGACGACGGGGTGCGGCCGGGCCTCGCGCTGGCGTTCGCGCAGGACACCGTGGCGGCCGCGCTGGCCTGCCCGGCGGTGGCGGATGTGGCAGTCGTCACGGACGACGCCCGGGCGGGCCGCGAGCTGGCGGCCCTGGGCGCCCGGGTCGTCCCGGACGAGCCGGGCGGCGGCCTGAACGCCGCCCTGGCGCACGGGGCGGCGGCCGTACGGGCGGCCCGACCCGAAAGTCCGGTGGCCGCCCTGAACGCCGATCTCCCCGCTTTGCGACCGAGGGAATTGGCACGGGTGCTGGGGGCCGCCGCGGAATTCCGGCGGTCCTTTCTCCCGGACGCGGCGGGAATCGGCACGACCCTGCTGGCCGCCGCGCCGGACCGTGAATTGGTCCCCGCATTCGGACCGGACTCCCGGGCCCGCCACCACGCGTCGGGCGCGGTGGAGCTGCGTCTCGGCGCGGTGGATTCCGTACGGCAGGACGTCGACACCGGCGGCGACCTGCGGACCGCGCTGGCGCTGGGGGTGGGTCCTCATACGGCCGCGGTGGCGGCGCGGTTGCTGATCCCCGGGCAGTAGGCTGCGGACATGCAGGCGACCGCATACACGTACGACCCCGACAGCCGCAGCGGGCAGGTACTGCTCGACGACGGCACTCCGGTGCCCTTCGACGCCGCGGCGTTCGACGCGGGGGGTCTCAGGCTGCTGCGGCCCGGGCAGCGGGTGCGCGTCGAGACCGAGGGAACGGGTGCGGAGCGCCGGATCACGCTGGTGACACTCCAGACCTTCTGATCCGCACGTTCCGATCCGCACCTTCTGGTCCACCGGTGCCGCAGGACCCCGGACACGCCGCGGGCCGGACTCCCGAGGGAGTCCGGCCCGGCGCGTGAGTGCCCCTTGGCTCTGTCGCCCGTTACTTCTTGCGGGCGGTGGCCTTCTTGGCGGTGGTCTTGCGGGCGGTCGACTTCTTGGCGGGGGCCTTCGTGGCCGTCGCCTTCTTCGCGGGCGCCTTCTTGGCCGCCGTCTTCTTCGCCGCGGCCGTGGTGGTCTTGGCGGCGGACTTCTTGGCCGGGGCCTTCTTCGCCGTCGCCGCGCCGGCGGTCTTCTTGGCGGTCGTCTTCTTCGCCGCCGCGGTGGTCTTCTTCGCCGCGCCCGTGGTCTTCTTCGCCGCTCCGGTCGTCTTCTTGGCGGCTGCCTTCTTGCCCGCGGCCTTGGCGATGGTGGGCGACGGACCGGACAGGCTGCCCTTGGGGGCCTTCTTGACCGCGATGTCGTTCTTCGGGAGCTTCTTCGAGCCGCTCACCAGGTCCTTGAAGCCCTGGCCCGCGCGGAAGCGCGGCACCGAGGTCTTCTTGACCCGAACCCGCTCGCCCGTCTGGGGGTTGCGGGCGTAACGGGCCGGACGGTCGACCTTCTCGAAGGAACCGAAGCCGGTGACCGAAACCCGGTCCCCAGCGACCACCGCACGGACGAGGGCGTCCAGGACCGCGTCGACAGCGTCGGCAGCCTGCTGCCTGCCGCCCAGCTTGTCGGCAATCGCTTCTACGAGCTGCGCCTTGTTCACGTCTTCCCCTTCGGAGACATCGCCAGAACGAATGTGTTCAAGCCTTTTCGCACGTTAGGCAGATATATACCGCAAATCAAACACGAAACGGGCTAATCACCCTTGTGCCGCAACGGACTCGGTGATCCCGGCCTGTTCAGCGTTCCTCTTCGGGGAATCGACCCTCGTCGAGGTCCGCGGTGAACCGGTCCAGACGCCTTGCCGCACCGGCGAGATCGTGTTTGGCCGCGGCCGTAATGACCAGCAGCTTCCGGGTCAGCGCCATCCGTACGCCCTCCGGGACTTGCAGTGCGCGCACTCTTGTGTGCGCTTCCTTGAGCCGGACCGCGACCGCCGTATAGAGCTCGAGTTGGCCGTCGTGTTCCATGCACAGATTGTGCCATCTGGGGCGAGTTGTCGCCTGCGCAGGGGGTAACTGCCGCCCCGAACGGCCTTCCGGGCACCTGCGGAGCCTGAGGTTCCACAACACGTGTACCCCATCAATCACAGCCGTAACGTGGGAAGTTGAGCGCCCGGCCGAGGGCTCCGGACTCTGGCCGGGCCCGGACACGGCCGTACCCCCGATCGGGCCGATCGGGGGTACGGAGGGGGTGTCGGGTGGCCGAAACTCGACCTTGCTCGCAGCCGGATCGGCCGCGGGTCAGACCTGGAGCGTCTGCGGCTTGAACGACGGGCGCTTCGCCTCGTAGGCGGCGATGTCGGCCTCGTTCTGGAGGGTGATCGAGATGTCGTCCAGGCCGTTCAGCAGCCGCCAGCGGGAGTTCTCGTCCAGCTCGAAGGAGGCGGTGATGCCCTCGGCACGCACCTCACGGGACTCGAGGTCGACGGTGATCTCGGCCTCGGGGTCCTTCTCCGTGAGCTCCCACAGCGCGTCCACGATCTTCTGGTCGATGACCACCGTGAGCAGGCCGTTCTTCAGCGAGTTGCCGCGGAAGATGTCGGCGAAGCGGGAGGAGATCACGGTCTTGAAGCCGTAGTTCTGCAGCGCCCAGACCGCGTGCTCGCGCGAGGAGCCGGTGCCGAAGTCGGGGCCGGCGACCAGCACGGTCGCGCCCTGGCGCTCGGGCCGGTTGAGGATGAACTCCGGGTCCTTGCGCCAGGCCTCGAACAGCCCGTCCTCGAATCCGTCCCGCGTCACCTTCTTGAGCCAGTGGGCGGGGATGATCTGGTCGGTGTCGACGTTGCTGCGGCGCAGCGGGACGGCCCGGCCGGTGTGGGTGGTGAATGCTTCCATGACTCTCAGACTCCAGCGGGCGTGGGGGCGTCGGCGGACAGGTCGGCCGGGGAGGCCAGGTGGCCCAGTACGGCCGTCGCGGCCGCGACCTGCGGCGACACCAGGTGGGTGCGGCCGCCCTTGCCCTGGCGCCCCTCGAAGTTGCGGTTGGAGGTGGACGCGGAGCGTTCGCCGGGGGCGAGCTGGTCCGGGTTCATGCCCAGGCACATCGAGCAGCCCGCGTGCCGCCATTCGGCGCCGGCCTCCTTGAAGACCACGTCGAGGCCCTCGGAGACGGCCTGCAGTCCGACCCGCGCGGAACCGGGGACGACCAGCATCCGTACGCCGTCGGCGACTTTGCGGTCCTTGACGATCTCGGCGGCGGCGCGCAGGTCCTCGATGCGGCCGTTGGTGCAGGAACCTACGAAGACGGTGTCCACCTTGATGGAGCGCAGCGGCTGCCCGGCCTCCAATCCCATGTACTCCAGGGCCTTTTCGGCGGCGAGGCGCTCCGAGGCGTCCTCGTACGAAGCCGGGTCGGGGACGACGGCGGACAGCGGCGCGCCCTGGCCCGGGTTGGTGCCCCAGGTGACGAACGGCGACAGCTCGGCGGCCTCGATGACGACCTCGGCGTCGAACTCGGCGTCGTCGTCGGTGCGCAGCGTCTTCCAGTACGCGACTGCCGCGTCCCAGTCCGCGCCCTCGGGGGCGTGCGGGCGGCCCTGGAGGTAGGCGAAGGTGGTCTCGTCGGGGGCGATCATGCCCGCGCGGGCGCCGGCCTCGATCGACATGTTGCAGATGGTCATCCGGGCCTCCATCGAGAGCCTCTCGATGGCCTCGCCCCGGTACTCCAGGATGTACCCCTGGCCGCCGCCGGTGCCGATCTTCGCGATGATCGCGAGGATCAGGTCCTTGGCGGTGACGCCGTCGGGCAGCTCGCCGTTGACGGTGATCGCCATGGTCTTCGGGCGGACCATGGGCAGCGTCTGGGTGGCGAGCACGTGCTCGACCTGGGAGGTGCCGATGCCGAACGCCAGCGCGCCGAAGGCGCCGTGCGTGGAGGTGTGCGAGTCGCCGCAGACCACGGTGGTGCCGGGCTGGGTCAGACCGAGCTGCGGGCCGACGACGTGCACGACGCCCTGCTCGACGTCGCCCAGCGGGTGCAGCCGGACGCCGAAGTCCGCGCAGTTCTTGCGCAGCGTCTCCAGCTGGGCCCGGGAGACCGGGTCCGCGATGGGCTTGTCGATGTCGAGCGTCGGGGTGTTGTGGTCCTCGGTGGCGATGGTCAGGTCGAGCCTGCGCACCGGGCGGCCGCTCTTGCGGAGGCCGTCGAAGGCCTGCGGGCTGGTCACCTCGTGCAGCAGGTGCAGATCGATGAAGAGGAGGTCGGGCTCGCCCTCGGCGCGCCGGACGACGTGGTCGTCCCAGACCTTCTCCGCGAGTGTCCTACCCATCGCTTTCCCTCCGGTCGGCGACAACGCGCCGACCCAAACTAGAGATCTTGAGGAGGCAGCGCCCTCACCCCTGTTTCCGGGCGACCGCCGCCAGGCCCTTTCGTCACGGGCCGTTTGTGACTTCGTGCCATCCAGAGTGGCGGGTTCCACGGAAAATTGAACTTGCGTTTCACAGAGTGAGACGGGAGTATCGTTGCATGGACAACAGTAGCGGCGTCGGCGTTCTGGACAAGGCGGCCCTCGTCCTGAGCGCTCTGGAGTCCGGTCCGGCCACCCTCGCGGGGTTGGTCGCGGCGACCGGGCTGGCACGACCCACGGCCCACCGCCTGGCCGTGGCGCTGGAACACCACCGTATGGTGGCGCGCGACATGCAGGGCCGTTTCATTCTCGGCCCCCGCCTGGCCGAACTGGCCGCGGCGGCCGGCGAGGACCGTCTGCTCGCCACGGCGGGCCCGGTGCTCACCCACCTGCGTGACGTCACGGGCGAGAGCGCGCAGCTCTACCGCCGCCAGGGCGACATGCGCATCTGCGTGGCCGCGGCCGAGCGGCTGTCGGGCCTGCGGGACACCGTCCCGGTCGGCTCCACGCTCACCATGAAGGCCGGCTCCTCGGCGCAGATCCTCATGGCCTGGGAGGAGCCCGAGCGCCTTCACCGCGGCCTGCAGGGCGCCCGTTTCACGGCGACCGCCCTGTCCGGCGTGCGCCGCCGGGGCTGGGCCCAGTCGATCGGCGAGCGGGAGCCCGGCGTCGCGTCCGTCTCCGCCCCGGTGCGCGGCCCCTCCAACCGCGTGGTGGCCGCCGTCTCGGTCTCCGGCCCCATCGAGCGCCTGACCCGCCACCCGGGCCGGATGCACGCCCAGGCGGTCATCGACGCCGCCGGCCGCCTCTCCGAGGCCCTGCGCCGCACCGGCTGACCCCACCTCGCCGGTACGTGACCGGGAACGGGCCCGCCCCAACGCCGCGGCAGGCCCTCCCCCGGCCTCACGCCTCCCGCGAGGCGCCCTTCCCCGGGTCCGCCTTCTCCCGCGACCGGTACGCGAACCGGTCCCGCGCGCGCCTGCCCCGCTCCTCGAGCGGCACCTGCCCGTGGGCGGCCGCGAGACCGAAGGCCGGCATGTCGGCGTAGACCGACTCGTACGACCCCTCGGGCACGACGTACGCCTCGTGCCACAGTCCGACGTGCTGCCGCACCCTCCCCGCCCGCTCCTTGCGGTTGATGACCGCCCAGGCCCGGTGGTGGAACATGTCGGGCGAGTGGGCGTACCGGTAGAGCTTGTCCTTGGACTCCCAGTACTGCACGACGTAGTACGTGCGCGGTGAGGCCGTGAGCAGGACGTGGCCGAGGAGTCCCCGGCCGGGGTCCTTCGCCAGTTCGCGGAGCATGCGCGGCATGGCGAGGAAGACGGGCAGCCAGTGGCGCACGGCCCAGAAGTGGTTGATCCGCATGCCGATCAGCAGGACGGTCACCTCGCCCTCGGCGGCGGCGGTGGTGCGGCCCGCGGTGACGGACGGTCCGGGCATGGCGCCTCCCCGTGTCGGCGAGCGGCACTGTCCAGTGCCGCATGTTTGGATAGTGCCGGTACCCGAGGAAGGGCGCAAGGGATGCGACTGGCCGATCTGAGCAAGCGCAGCGGGGTCTCCACCGCGACGATCAAGTACTACCTCCGCGAGGGCCTGTTGCCGCCGGGCCGGCAGGTCAACGCGACCACGGCCGAGTACGACGAGGGGCATCTGCGCAGGCTGCGCCTGGTGCGGGCGCTGATCCAGGTGGGCAAGGTGCCGGTGGCGACCGCGCGGGAGGTGCTCGGGCACGTCGACGACGACTCCCTGGGCCGCACGATCCGGCTGGGGGCGGCCCTGTGGGCGCTTCCGCAGGACGCCGAGCCGGACGAGGAGGACCCGGCCGTGATCGCGGCGCGGGCCGAGGTGGACCGGCTGCTGGAGATGCTGGGCTGGGAGACCGCCCGGGAGCTGGCTCCCCTCTCCCCCGTGCACCGTTCACTGGTGGTGGCGGTGGCGGCGCTGCGGCGGCTGGACTACCCCTGGGACGCGGAACGGATGGCGCCCTACGGGGAGTTGATGCACGAGGTGGCCCGGCGGGACCTGGACTTCGTGGAGAGCCAGGCCGTGGAGGAGAAGGAGAAGGTCGAGTTGGCGGTCGCGGCGGCGGTGCTCTTCCAGCCGGTGCTGCGGGCGCTGCACCGGCTGGCGCAGGAGGAGGAGTCGGTGCGGCGGTACGGCATCCAGTGAACGCCGAAGGGGGCTCCCGCTTGAGCGGGAGCCCCCTTGGGACTCGTACCCCCGACCGGATTCGAACCGGCGCTACCGCCTTGAGAGGGCGGCGTGCTAGGCCGCTACACAACGGGGGCGTGGATCCTGCAAGCGTTGAATAGTACATCGCCGCAGGTCCGAGCTGGTCTACCTGGACTCGAACCAAGACTAACTGAACCAGAATCAGTCGTGCTGCCAATTACACCATAGACCAATGATGGTTTAGACCAGTCAGTACCCCCGACCGGATTCGAACCGGCGCTACCGCCTTGAGAGGGCGGCGTGCTAGGCCGCTACACAACGGGGGCCCTAGCGATCCTGCATCGAGGTCAGCGGGAGCTACCCTGACTGTCCTCGCGGGAAGGATCTGTACCCCCGACCGGATTCGAACCGGCGCTACTGCCTTGAGAGGGCAGCGTGCTAGGCCGCTACACAACGGGGGCTTTGCGGATGATCTCCGCGGTGCAGATGAGCTCTGCGAGCTGGCCTACCTGGACTCGAACCAAGACTAACTGAACCAGAATCAGTCGTGCTGCCAATTACACCATAGGCCACTGGAACGCAAGCCCCTGAGGGGATTTTGTTCTAGCGTTGCGCTTCCGGTTCCGGCCTTTCGGCCCGCTCCCCGGCGGCGCAGGAAGAACATTACCCGAAGGTGGACGGGGCTCCAAAACGAGTATCGGCGCCGAGGAGTGTCGGGAGTTCGGAGAGGGACGCGATGCGGCTCGGCCCGGTGGGCGGATCGACGGCCGCGTAGGCGCCGCCGCGGTCGATCCAGACGGACAGGAGCCCGGCGTCGTGGGCCCCGCGCCCGTCGATCTCCGGGTGGTCGCCGACGTAGGCGACCTCGTGCGGGGCGAGGGACAGGGCGTCGCAGGCCGCCAGGAAGGCGCCGGGCTCGGGCTTGGAGACGCCCAGCTCGGCGGCGCACAGGATCGCCTCGAAGCGGTCGTGCACGCCGAGGATCCGCAGCTTGCGGTCCTGGACGGTCACGCTGGAGTTGGACAGCACGGCGTGTCGGTGGCTGGCGGCCAGCGCGTCGAGGACGGGCAGGACGTCGGGGAAGAGGGACCAGGCGGCCTCGTAATGGCCGACGTAGCGCTGGAACCAGGCGTCGGCCCCGGCGTCCGTCAGTTCCGGGCGGCCCAGGAAGACGCGGACGCGGTCGCGTCGCTGTGTGACGAAGTCCACCTCGCCGGCGGCGAAGCGGGCCCACTGCCGGTCGGTGATCTCCCGCCAGCGCACGAGGGCCTCCTCGGCCGACCCGTACCCGGCGAGCAGACCCTCGGCCACCAAGTGAGCACGCATGCCCTCGCGGTCGGCGGTGGTGTAGTCGAAGAGGGTGTCGTCGACGTCCCAGACGACGGCGCGGATGCTCATGGTCCGACGGTAACCCCGGGGAGCGGGCCGCGTCCGGCACAACGGCGAGGGGGCGGCACCCGGTCCGGATGCCGCCCCCTCGAACAGGTGCGGGTGTTACGCCGCGAGCCTCGCCAGTGCCGCGTCGATGCGCGCCAGCGACTTCTCCTTGCCCAGGACCTCCAGGGACTCGAAGAGGGGCAGGCCGACCGTGCGGCCGGTGACGGCGACGCGGACGGGGGCCTGGGCCTTGCCGAGCTTGAGGCCGTGGGCCTCGCCGGCGGCCAGGACGGCCTCCTTGAGGGACTCCGGGGACGTCCAGTCGGCCGCGTCCAGCTTCTCGCGGGCCGTGCGCAGGAGGGCGTCGCTGCCCTCCTTCATCGCCTTGGTCCAGGACGCCTCGTCGAAGACCGGCTCCGGCAGGAACAGGAAGTCGACGTTGTCCGTGATCTCGGAGAGGACCTTCAGGCGGGTCTGCGCGTGCGGGGCGATGGCCTGCCACTTGGCCTCGTCGAAGTCCTCGGGCGCCCAGGGGGCGGCGGGGGCCTTCAGCCAGGGGCGGCAGCGCTCGGTGAAGTCCTTCACCTCGAGCATGCGGATGTGGTCGGCGTTGATCGCCTCGCACTTCTTCAGGTCGAAGCGCGCCGGGTTGGGGTTCACGTCGGAGATGTCGAAGGCGGCGACCATCTCGTCGATCGTGAAGATGTCCTGGTCGGCCGAGAGCGACCAGCCGAGCAGGGAGAGGTAGTTGAGCAGGCCCTCGGGGAGGAAGCCGCGCTCGCGGTAGAGGTTGAGGCTCGACTGCGGGTCGCGCTTGGAGAGCTTCTTGTTGCCCTCGCCCATCACGTACGGCAGGTGGCCGAAGGCCGGGATCTCCTTGGCGACGCCCAGCTCGATCAGCGCCTTGTAGAGGGCGATCTGGCGGGGGGTGGAGGAGAGCAGGTCCTCGCCGCGCAGGACGTGGGTGATCTCCATCAGGGCGTCGTCGACCGGGTTGACCAGCGTGTACAGCGGGGCGCCGTTGGCGCGGACGATGCCGTAGTCCGGGACGTTCTCCGGGAGGTAGGTGATCTCGCCGCGGACCAGGTCGGTGAAGGTGATCGCCTCGTCGGGCATCCGGAAGCGGACGATGGGCTCGCGGCCCTGCGCCCGGTACTCCTCGACCTGCGCGGCGCTCAGCTCGCGGCAGTGGCCGTCGTAGCCGGAGGGCTTGCCGGCGGCGCGGGCGGCCTCGCGGCGGGTGTCCAGCTCCTCCTGGGAGCAGTAGCAGTGGTAGGCGTGGCCGGCGTCGAGGAGCTTGCGGGCGACGTCCGCGTAGATGTCCATGCGCTGCGACTGGCGGTACGGCGCGTGGGGGCCGCCGACCTCGGGGCCCTCGTCCCAGTCGAAGCCCAGCCAGCGCAGCGAGTCGAGCAGCTGGTTGTACGACTCCTCGGAGTCGCGGGCGGCGTCGGTGTCCTCGATGCGGAAGACCAGGGTGCCCTGGTGGTGCTTGGCGAACGCCCAGTTGAACAGGGCGGTGCGGACCAGGCCCACGTGGGGGTTACCGGTGGGGGACGGACAGAATCGGACGCGTACGGGGGAGCCGGGTGCGCTAGCCACGCTTGACAACCTTGTTGGTGAGAGTGCCGATGCCTTCGATGGTGACGGCGACTTCGTCGCCGACGTTGAGGGGGCCGACTCCGGCCGGGGTGCCCGTGAGGATCACGTCGCCGGGGAGCAGCGTCATGGCCTCGGAGATGTTGACGATCAGGTCCGCGACGGGGTGGATCATCTCGCTGGTGCGGCCGAGCTGGCGCTGGTCGCCGTTGACCGTGAGCTGGATCGTCAGGTCGTCCGGGTCGAGGTCCGTCTCCACCCAGGGGCCCAGCGGGCAGGAGGAGTCGAAGCCCTTGGCGCGGGCCCACTGCTTCTCGCGGCGCTGCACGTCGCGGGCGGTGACGTCGTTGGCGCAGGTGTAGCCGAGGATCACGTCCTTGACGCGGTCGCGGGGGACCTCGCGGCACATGCGGCCGATGACGACGGCGAGCTCGGCCTCGTGGTGCAGTTCCTCGGAGAAGGAGGGGTACTGGATGGCGTCGCCGGGGCCGATGACCGAGGTGGACGGCTTGAAGAAGGCGAACGGGGCGTCGGGCGCCTCGTTGCCGAGTTCGCGGGCGTGCTCCGCGTAGTTGCGGCCGAAGGCCACGACCTTGTTGGGGAGCACCGGCGGCAGCAGCCGCACCTTGCTCAGCGGCACCTTGGTGCCGGAGAGCTCGAAGTCCGCGAAGGGGATGCCCTTGATGATGTCGAGGACGAGCTCGTCCGGCTGGTCGCCCTCGACCGCGCCGAAGGCGACGTTCCCGTCGATGGAGAACCTGGCGATGCGCACGGGTTGTGTGGCCCCTTGACTGAGCTGGCTGGAGTCTGACGCTCCAGGCTAACGCGGCGAGCCTGTCCGGCGGATCAGGCCGGACGGACGCGGCGGCGTCCGGGGACGCAGGCGAGCGGGGCGGGCGTGTGCAGCTGCGAGGCGTGGCGGAAGAGGGCCGATGCGGGACACCGGGGGGCGGGCTCCCGGGCGGGCGCCTCGCGCGTCACTCGTCGTTGCTCTCCGGGGAGCGGCGTGCGCGGGCGCCCGTGGTCCCGTGGCCGGCCGGACGTCGCGCGGCCGGGCGGCGTACTACTCTGCGGCGGAGGCCGCGACGGGGATCTCCATGAGGACCGTGCGCCGGGGGTTGGCGGTCTGGGCGGGGAGCTCGACGGCGTGCTCCGGCTGTTCCGGCGTCTGCAGCTCGTCCGCGCCGTCGAGGTGCGCCAGCGTCGTGCGTCGCGGGTTGGCGATCTTGTGGAACATCATCGTCGTCTTCACGGTGGTACGAACCCTGTCGTGTGCGGGCGCCGGCAGGGGGCGAGTGGCCCCTGCGGGGGCGCGGGTTGTCGGTTTTGCCTTCTCTGTAAAGCGTCAGGCTAAACATGCGATTCCCCGCGGACTCGGGGAGAGCCGGTGAACCGTGTGTGAGTTTGCTCACTCATCAAGGGTCAAATCGGTCAATTCCGACTGGCGTCGCACTCCGACGAAACAGACATTGCCCACTTGAAGCGATCATTCCGCTCCTGATCATGTCTACTGGGACACCGCTCACCCGTCGGCGAATCGAGGGCATACGTCCGCTTTACGGGTGATCGTTTTCTACCGCCCGTGAGCCGCCCCTCACATGCTGTCACGCCTGCCGCGGCCTGGCCCGCGGGCCTTGTTGGAGATCCTGCACTGTGCTGGAATTCCACGGACCGCCGCAGGATCGAGCCGGCGCACAGGGGGCGCACCACAGCGCCGAGCGGCGGCACGAAGGGGGAACCAGCGCCGGTCACTCACGACCACCACGGGGGCGTATTCAGGGCGCCCCTATGACGCCGACACCGTGCTCAGCCGTTCACACGGCCGGGTGCCTGGTCCAGAGGTTGCGACGCTAGTGCAGGGACGTTTCAAGAGGGATGGCAGCGCTTCGGCGGAGCCGGAGCCGCACGGCGGGAATGGCCCCAGGGCCGTCGGCTCCTCGCCCCAGCACGCCCAGAACCCGGGTCAGGCCCAGTCCGGCGGCAGCGGTGACCGCTCCGGGCGCCCCGGTCAGGGAGCGGCCCCGTCGGCCCCCGGCCAGAAGCCGCCCGTGAAGCCGGCCTCGGGCTCGACCGGCCCGGGTTCGCGCATGGCCCTGCGCAACTGGCGGATCTCCACCCGCCTCGTGTCGCTGCTCGCCCTCCCGGTGGTCGCGGCCACCTCGCTGGGCGCGCTGCGCATCAACGAGTCGATGGACAACATCCAGCAGCTCGACAACATGAAGCTGCTGACGGAGATGACCAAGCAGGCCACCGAGCTGGCCGCCGCGCTCCAGGAGGAGCGCGACAAATCCGCCGGCCCCCTGGCACACGGCTCGACGTCCAGCGCGATCGCCGTCAAGGGCGACCGGGAGAAGACCGACCGGGCGCTGAAGAACTTCCTCGACCAGTCCGAGGAGATCGACGCCGCCAGCAAGGACGGCAACCTCGTCGGTGTCCGCGACAGCCTCGTCGGCCTCGCGAGCGATCTGAACGACCTGAACAAGATCCGCAACACCGCGTACACGTCCAAGGAGAACTCGTCCCAGACGGTCGAGGCCTACCACCGCCTGATCACCAACCTGCTCGACCTCTCGCAGGACATGGCGGAGGCGACCAGCAACC
The DNA here is from genome assembly GCF_044764905.1 of Streptomyces sp. NPDC093586. Classification (NCBI taxonomy): domain Bacteria; kingdom Bacillati; phylum Actinomycetota; class Actinomycetes; order Kitasatosporales; family Streptomycetaceae; genus Streptomyces; species Streptomyces sp. NPDC093586. The sequence continues at coordinate 141,502 of NZ_JBIWJA010000018.1, forward strand.
CCGAGATGATCCAGCGCACGCGCGCTCTGGCCGCCTTCTCCTCGGCCAAGGAGTACGCGTCCGTCCAGCGCGCGATCCTCGCGGCGGCGCTCCCGGTGAGGAACACCTCGAAGGGCAAGCTCTTCGAGAACGACCGGCTCTACGGGCAGTCCGCGCTGCAGAGCCAGACGTCCGAGATCCGCAGCTTCACGAGCATCTACGGCGACGGCGCCGAGGACCTCCTCAAGCCGATCTCCCAGGGCAACCCGGTGATCGAGTCGTCCGACGAGTACGCCGGCCGTGCCTTCAGCCGGGTCAACGGACTGTCCGACCTGGACCAGCGGTCGTACCAGGACTGGCTGGACGACAGCTCCACCAAGATCCAGCAGATGAAGAACATCGAGCTGCGTCTGCTGGAGGACATGGAGCAGAAGGCCCGCGAGCTGCGCAGCGAGTCCGAGCAGGAAGCGATCATCTCCGGTGTGCTGATCCTGCTCGTGCTCGGCGTCTCGCTGGTCGGCGCGTTCGTCGTGGCCCGGTCCATGATCCGCTCGCTGCGCCGCCTGGAGGAGACCGCGACCAAGGTCGCCCAGGACCGTCTGCCCGAGCTGGTCAAGCAGCTGTCCGAGACCGACCCGCAGGACGTGGACACCTCGGTCGAGTCGGTCGGTGTGCACTCCCGGGACGAGATCGGCCGGGTGGCCGCGGCCTTCGACGACGTGCACCGCGAGGCGGTCCGCCTCGCCGCCGAGCAGGCCCTGCTGCGGGGCAACGTCAACGCGATGTTCACCAACCTCTCGCGCCGCTCCCAGGGCCTCATCCAGCGTCAGCTCTCGCTCATCTCCGAACTGGAGTCGCGCGAGGCCGACCCGGACCAGCTCTCCTCTCTGTTCAAGCTCGACCACCTCGCGACGCGCATGCGCCGTAACGGTGAGAACCTCCTCGTCCTCGCCGGTGAGGAACCCGGCCGCCGCTGGACCCGTCCGGTCCCGCTGGTCGACGTGCTCCGTGCCGCCGCCTCCGAGGTGGAGCAGTACGAGCGCATCGAGCTGGCCTCCGTGCCGACCACCGAGGTCGCCGGCCGCGTGGTCAACGACCTCGTGCACCTGCTCGCCGAGCTGCTCGAGAACGCGACCTCCTTCTCCTCCCCGCAGACCAAGGTCAAGGTCACCGGTCACGCGCTGCCCGACGGCCGGGTGCTGATCGAGATCCACGACACCGGCATCGGCCTCTCCCCCGAGGACCTCGCCGCGATCAACGAGCGGCTCGCCGCGCCGCCGACCGTGGACGTCTCGGTCTCCCGCCGCATGGGCCTGTTCGTGGTCGGCCGTCTGTCGCAGCGCCACGGCATCCGCATCCAGCTGCGTCCGTCCGACTCCGGTGGTACGACCGCGCTGGTCATGCTGCCCGTCGACGTCGCCCAGGGCGGCCGCAAGCCGCAGCCCAAGCAGGGTCAGCCCGCCGCGGGCAGCGGCGGTCCGGCCGCCGCGCAGGCCGCGGCCGGTGTCGCGGCGGCCCGGCGCGGCGCCCAGGGCGGTGGCGCGCTCGGCGGTGGCGGCGCCTTCGGAGGCGGTGCCTTCGGCGGTGGTGGCGGTGGCGCCCTCGGTGGCGGTGCCCAGGCCGGCGGCCGGCTCGGCGCCGGTCAGGGACCGCGGGCCGCACTGCCCGGCCGGGACGCCGGCGGTCGCCCGGGTGCGCCGAACAGCGCGCGCGGGCCCCAGTCCCCCGCGGCACCGGACCAGCAGGGCCGACCGGCTCCGGCCGGTGCGGGTGCGGGCCAGGCGCCCGGTGCTCCGCAGGGTCTGCAGGCCGCGGGCATGAACGCCCCGCAGGGCCAGGACGCCTTCGGCGGCCGTGCCCCGGTGCCGCCGCAGCGCGGCAAGCGCAAGAACAACGGCAAGGGCAACGGCGACGCCGAGCAGGGTCGTCGTCCGCAGCTGCCGCCGCGCGGCGGCCCGCGGGCCGAGCTGCCCGGCGGCAACCCGCAGCCCCGCGTGCCCAGCTGGAGCGACGAGAACGCGCAGCCGCCCGTGCCCCGGGCCTCGCTGGACGCCCCGCGCGGCCACGAGGAGCCGGACGCGGCCCGGACGGACCGTGCCCCGCACTTCGGCGACCAGCAGGACCCGGGCGCGACCGCCGAGATGCCGGCGGTCCCCCGGCTCGGCGAGCCCCAGGGCCCCGGCTCCACGGCCCAGTTCGCCCGCCCGGACTTCGACGCCCCGGCCCCGCGCCGGGACGACCCGCAGACCACGGGCCAGTTCACCCGGCCCGCCGCGGCCCCGTACGGCCACGACGGCGTGAACGCCCCGCACGACGACCGGTTCGCGCGGCCCGAGCCGGCCGCCCCGCAGCACGACGGCGGGCCGTTCGCCCGTCCGGACGTGTACGGCACGCAGTCCGGTCACCAGGGGTCGAACGACGCGGTCCCTGGCCGGTTCCCCGGCGCCCAGGCGTACGGCGACGGCCCGACCGGGCAGCACCGCCTGCCGGAGCGGCAGGACCCGGCCGTCACCGGCCAGTTCGAGCTCCCGCAGGCCGACGGCCACGCGGGCGACGACTTCGGCGTCCCGCGTCCGCAGGCCCCGCAGCAGCATCCCGTCCAGCAGGAGCGTCCCGCGCGGCAGGAGCCCGGCCACACGGCCCCGGCCCAGCAGCGGCCGGCCGACGGGTGGGCCCTGCCGCCCGCCTCCGGCCCCGGCGACGGACGCACGCCGCTGTACGACACGCTGGAGACCAACTGGTTCCACGGCGACCGCCGGGAGCGGGCGGAGAACGACGTCCCCGCCCCCGCACCCGCCCCGGAACCGCAGGACCAGCCCCAGACCCCGGCGGCCCCACAGCGGCCCGCCGGCTCCGCCTGGCGCAGCTCGCCGAACGACGATCTCGTCCGGCAGGCCGAACGCGTCCGGCAGCCCGCGGCCGGCGGTGTCACCACCTCCGGCCTGCCGCGCCGGGTGCCCCGGGCCAACCTGGTCCCGGGCACGGCTCAGCAGCAGGCGCACCAGAACGGTCCGCAGGTCTCGCGCGCACCCGACGACGTGCGCGGCCGGCTGACCAATCTCCGTCGGGGAATCGCACAGGGCCGTCAGGCCGGTACCAACCAGACCGGCAGCTACCCGCGGCCCACTCACCAGCAGGAGCGTTAGTTGAGCCCGATGAGCCAGGCGGCACAGAACCTCAACTGGTTGATCACGAATTTCGTGGACAACACCCCGGGGGTGTCCCACACCGTCGTCGTGTCCGCCGACGGACTCCTTCTGGCGATGTCGGAGGGCTTCCCGCGCGACCGCGCCGACCAGCTCGCGGCGGTCGCCTCCGGTCTGACCTCGCTGACCGCCGGTGCCTCGCGCATCTTCGAGGGCGGCAGCGTGGCCCAGACGGTCGTGGAGATGGAACGCGGGTTCCTCTTCCTCATGTCCGTCTCGGACGGCTCGTCCCTGGCCGTTCTCGCGCACCCGGAGTGCGACATCGGCCTCGTCGGCTACGAGATGGCGCTGCTGGTCGACCGCGCGGGCGCGGTCCTCACCCCGGACCTGCGCGCCGAGCTGCAAGGCAGTCTGCTCCACTGATCGGCCCCGGCACCACCCGTCTCACCAAATCACCGTCCGGCCGCCACAATCCCCCCACCGGCCCCGTCAGACGGCACGACTGACCAACCTGCTGTCCCGCCCGGAGGATTCATGACCCCGCCCACCGCCTCTCATGATCCGTACGCGGAGCCGTACGAGGATGAGGGCGACCAGCCGCTGGTACGTCCGTATGCGATGACCGGCGGCCGGACGAGGCCGCGCTACCAGCTCGCCATCGAGGCGCTGATCAGCACCACGGCCGACCCCGCAGTACTCATGGGGCTGCTGCCCGAGCACCAGCGCATCTGCCACCTGTGCCGCGAGGTGAAGTCGGTGGCGGAGGTCTCGGCGCTGCTGGCCATGCCGCTGGGTGTGGCCAGGATCCTGGTCGCGGACCTCGCCGAGGCCGGACTCGTCGCCATCCACCAGCCGGGCGGCGACGAGAACAACGGCGGTGCACCGGACGTGACACTGCTCGAAAGGGTGCTCAGTGGACTTCGCAAGCTCTGACGGAGGCCGGGCGACCACCTCCGCGAAGATCGTGGTGGCCGGTGGCTTCGGCGTCGGCAAGACCACGTTCGTGGGCGCCGTCTCGGAGATCAACCCGCTGCGCACCGAGGCCGTGATGACATCCGCGTCCGCGGGCATCGACGACCTCACCCACACCGGAGGCAAGACGACCACCACGGTCGCCATGGACTTCGGCCGCATCACGCTCGACCAGGACCTGATCCTCTACCTGTTCGGCACGCCCGGCCAGGACCGCTTCTGGTTCATGTGGGACGACCTGGTGCGCGGCGCCATCGGCGCGGTCGTCCTGTGCGACACCCGCCGGCTGGCCGACTGCTTCCCGGCCGTCGACTACTTCGAGAACAGCGGTCTGCCGTTCGTCGTCGCGCTCAACGGCTTCGACGGGCAGCAGCCCTACACCCCGGACGAGGTGCGCGAGGCGCTGCAGATCGGCCCCGACACGCCGATCATCACCACCGACGCCCGACACCGGGCCGACGCCAAGAGTGCGCTGATCACCCTGGTGGAACATGCGCTGATGGCACGGCTGCGGTAGGTCCCGCGGAGCCGGAAAGATCCAATTCGGCAAGGAACTACGGCAGTTGTCGTAGACGTACCGGAGCCGGTTGTGTCCTTCGACACGGCCGGCCCCGGCGTTCATAACGTTTCGGCAGAGGAATCGGGTGGTACCGCCACAGCTCGCGGTCGATCGGTGTCGCTGCGCGCACGAACGTCCCGTCTTTTGACGGGCCTCGCTCTTTATGACCGTTTTATCTAGGGCTTACATCACGTGCAACCCCCTCGTTCCACTGTTTGGAAGAGCGCAGGCCGTCGTGCTGGAATGCGAGAACTGCCCAATGCTCAAAGATGTACTCAGCAGTAGCACGTACTCGATGGCGAACTGGGCGCTGATACACAGCGGCACGACGTAGGTGCCGACCGCCGAGAGGTTGTTGGTCGAGTGAGGCGAAGCAAGAACAGTCCCGAGCCATCGGCCCGGGGCAACTTCACCCCGCCGTCGCGCACAGCGGCGCCCGCCCCCGTGCCCGCCTCGGAACCCACGGCCGCGCCCGCCCCGAGCGGCGGCCGCCTCTCCCCGCGCAACTGGCGGGTGGCCACCCGGCTGAACGCGATCCTGCTCATCCCCGTACTGGTCGGCCTCGTCATGGGCGGCTTCCAGGTGAAGAGCTCGATCGACACCTGGCAGGACGCCGAGGACGCCAAGAGCACCGCACGCCTGGTGCGCGCCTCCCTCGGTTACGCCAGCGCCCTCTACAACGAGCGCGACGTCACCGCCGCGCCGCTGCTCCAGGGCAAGAACGAGAAGGACGCGGTCGTCGCCAAGGCCCGCCGGGCCACGGACGAGGCCGCCGACACCTTCGACGCGGCCGCGCAGGACATGCCGACCAAGGCCGGTCTGGAGCGCCGGCTGAAGGTCTTCCGCGAGCAGGAGCCCAAGCTCCAGACGCTGCGTGAGACCGCCTACACCTCCAAGCTCAAGGGCGTGGAGACCGAGGAGGGCTACACCGGGATCGCCCACCCCCTGATGGAGTTCGCCAACGAGCTCGGTCTGGGCACCGGCAACATCACCTCCTACGGCCGTACCGTCTACGCGATCTCCCTGACCAAGGCCGCGCTCTCGCTGGAGCGCTCCATCGGCATGCACATGCTGATCAAGCCGGGTCCGGAGCCGAGCCACCTCGCCAGCCAGCGCGTCGCCCTCTCCTCGTACGCCTACCTCGAGCGCATCGCCGTCGAGGAGTACATCGGCGGTGGCACCGAGGCGGACGCGCAGAAGCTCGAGGACGCCGAGGCGAAGCTCAAGGAGGACGGCGCGGCCATGGCCAAGGAGGCCAAGGCCAAGGACCCGGACTACGTGCCGCCGCCGGCCAGCCCGACCACCATGGTCTCCGAACTGGCCGGGCTGGACTCCACGGACGCCGGTGCGCGCGCCGCGCTGGCCGGGCAGGGCATCACTCCGGAGAACTGGTGGGCGGTCAACACCCTCAAGTTCGACACCTACAGCAAGATCGAGTCGGACCTGGCCGACAAGGCGGTGGCCGAGGCCTCCGCCATCGCCGACGACGCCGAGCAGGACGCCTACATCACGGGTGCCGCGGTCGTCGTCGCCCTTCTCGCCGCGTTCATCCTGGCCGGCATGGTGGCCCGCCAGATGAGCCGGTCCATGCGCCGGCTGCGCAACGCCGCCTTCGGCATCGCCGAGCAGCGGCTGCCGACGCTGGTCGACCAGCTCTCCCGCACCGACCCCGGCCGGGTCGACACCCGGGTGGCCCCGATCCCGATCGGCTCCACCGACGAGATCGGCGAAGTCGCCCGCGCCTTCGACCAGGTGCACCGCGAGGCGGTCCGGCTCGCCTCCGAGCAGGCCATGCTGCGGGGCAACATCAACGCCATCTTCACCAACCTCTCGCGCCGCAACCAGTCGCTGATCGAGGGCCAGTTGAGCCTGATCACCGATCTGGAGAACAACGAGGCCGACCCCGACCAGCTGGAGAACCTCTTCCGGCTGGACCACCTCGCCACCCGTATGCGCCGCAACGGCGAGAACCTCCTGGTCCTCGCCGGCGAGGAACCCGGCCGCCGCTGGGACCAGCCGGTCCCGCTGGTCGACGTGCTGCGCGCGGCCTCCTCCGAGGTGGAGCAGTACGAGCGCATCGAGCTGCAGGGCGTCCCGGAGGCCGAGATCCACGGCCGGGCCGTGACCGACCTCGTGCACCTGCTGGCCGAGCTGCTCGAGAACGCGACGACGTTCTCCTCGCCCCAGACCAAGGTTCGCGTGACCGCGACCCGGCTGCCCGACGGCCGCGTGATGGTCGAGATCCACGACAAGGGCATCGGTCTGACCGCCGAGGACTTCGCGGACATCAACCACAAGCTGGCCAACCCACCGACCGTGGACGCCGCGATCTCGCAGCGCATGGGCCTGTTCGTGGTCGGCCGGCTGTCCGACCGGCACGGCATCCGCGTCCAGCTGCGCCCCTCCGGGGAGCAGGCGGGCACCACCTCGCTGGTCATGCTGCCGGACGCCATCACGCACGGCGGCGGCGGCGAGCAGCAGGCGCAGCGCGACGAGTTCACCGTCTCGCAGATCATCCCCGAGCAGGACGTCCGGGGCGAGAACTTCGGCCAGGTCGGCCGGCCCATGCGCACCGCCGCGGAGCTGGGTTTCGACGACAGCCGCTACACCGAGGTCCCCGACGACATCCGCGAGCTCGACCCCGTCGGCCGCTCCCTGCTGCGCGAGGAGCGCCGCGCGGCCCTGGAGGCCCAGGCGCAGCCCGAGCCGCCCGGCCCCGGGGACCCCGTCGGCCACGAGGGCGCCGAGGCCACCGGGTACCAGGACCAGTTCACCGGGCAGCAGCCGGTCTACGGCCAGGGCCAGGGCGGTTACCAGGAGCAGCAGACCGGCGCGTACGCCCAGCCGTCGGCGTACGCCGATCAGCAGGCGTACGAGGAGCCGCGGCAGGCGTCGTACGGGGAGCAGTACTACGCGGCGAACGGCGGCCTGGCCCAGGGCGACGGCTACGCGGCGCACGGCGGCTACGCCGACCCGTCCTACCCGGAGCCGGGCCCGGACGGGCACCAGCCGGCCGGTTCCGGCGCCCCGGAGACCTACCCGGCCTTCGAGCAGCGGCGTCACCAGGACGACTGGCCCCAGCAGGACGGTTACCAGAACGGCTACCAGGACCAGTACCCTGCGGATACCCCCGAGGCGGAGTCCGCGCAGGCCGCTGACGTGGCCGACGCGGACCGCGTAGGCTTCGACCGTCCGGGACCGGCCTCCTCCGCCGCCCACGACCTCACCGACGCCGGCCTTCCGCGCCGCGGTTCCTCCGCGGGCGGGCCGGGCGACGCGAGGCGCGCGGGCCACGAGGCACCGGCTTCGGAGCCGGCGGCGAGCAGCTCCGGCGACTGGCGTTCGGCCAACGACGAGCGCTGGCAGCAGGCCTCGCAGCTGCGCAAGCCCAAGGCGGGCGGGGTGACCTCCTCCGGTCTGCCGCGGCGGGTTCCCAAGGCCAACCTGGTCGAGGGCGCCGCCGAAGCCACCCCCCAGGGGGGCCCGCAGGTCTCCCGTGCCCCGGAGGACGTCCGGGGCAGGCTGAGCAACCTGCGGCGCGGCGTCGAACGGGGCCGTACCGCAGGCAGTGAAACGAACGGCCAGGACACAAGGAACGAACACCGTGGTCCTGACAGCACCTACAACCAGGAGCGTTAGTGTGAGCCCGATGAGCCAGGCGGCACAGAACCTGAACTGGTTGATCACCAACTTCGTGGACAACACCCCGGGGGTGTCCCACACGGTGGTGGTCTCCGCCGACGGACTCCTTCTGGCGATGTCCGAGGGGTTCCCGCGCGACCGCGCCGACCAGCTCGCGGCCGTCGCCTCCGGTCTGACCTCGCTGACCGCCGGTGCCTCGCGCATCTTCGAGGGCGGCAGCGTGAACCAGACGGTTGTGGAGATGGAGCGGGGATTCCTCTTCATCATGTCCATCTCCGACGGTTCCTCGCTCGCGGTTCTCGCCCACCCGGAGGCGGACATCGGCCTCATTGGGTACGAGATGGCCCTTCTGGTGGACCGTGCCGGCACGGTCCTGACGCCGGATCTGCGTGCCGAACTCCAGGGGAGCCTTCTCAACTGAAGGACGGACGGTGCGTTTTGGCGTCCCGTGGCCGTAAAGTTTCGGGACGCGGCTCCCCAGTGATGGATGCCAGGCACAGTCGGAGGAGGAGAAAGTGGCAACACCCCCAGGTGGTCCGTCTTCGGGCAACTGGTCGTACGGCCCCGCACAGGGCCAGAACGACGGCTCGGCGAACGGGTACGGCTTTCCCTCCGCTCCGAGCCACCGGCAGCCGTACGTGCCGCAGGGCCCCGGCCCTTCGCCGTACGACCAGCCGCACGCTCCGCGCATCCAGCCCGTGCAGCCGCAGCGCCGCGCCCCTGAGCCGGCGCCCGCGGGGGCGTCGAACAACCCTCTGGTGCGTCCGTACGCCATGACGGGCGGCCGCACCAGGCCGCGGTACCAGCTCGCCATCGAGGCGCTGGTGCACACCATCGCGCAGCCGCACCAGATGCAGGGCCAGTTGCCCGAGCATCAGCGGATCTGCAACCTCTGCCGGGAGATCAAGTCGGTGGCCGAGGTCTCGGCCCTGCTGTCGATCCCTCTCGGCGTGGCCAGGATCCTCGTCGCCGACTTGGCGGAGGCGGGCCTGGTCGCCATCCATCAGCCCGGCGGCGACGAGAACGCCGGCGGCCAGCCAGACGTGACACTGCTCGAAAGGGTGCTCAGTGGACTTCGCAAGCTCTAGCGGAGGGCCTTCCCGCTCCACCACGTCCGCGAAGATCGTGGTGGCGGGCGGTTTCGGCGTGGGCAAGACCACGTTCGTCGGCGCCGTCTCGGAGATCAACCCGCTGCGCACAGAGGCTGTGATGACATCCGCGTCCGCGGGCATCGACGACCTCACCCACACCGGGGACAAGACGACCACCACGGTCGCCATGGACTTCGGCCGCATCACGCTCGACCAGGACCTGATCCTCTACCTGTTCGGCACGCCCGGCCAGGACCGCTTCTGGTTCATGTGGGACGACCTGGTGCGCGGCGCCATCGGCGCGGTCGTGCTGGTCGACACGAGGCGTCTGGCCGACTGCTTCCCGGCCGTCGACTACTTCGAGAACTCCGGGCTGCCGTTCGTCATCGCCCTGAACGGGTTCGACGGGCAGCAGCCGTACAACCCGGACGAGGTCCGGGAGGCGCTGCAGATCGGCCCCGACACGCCGATCATCACGACGGACGCGCGGCACCGGGCCGACGCGAAGTCGACGCTGATCACTCTCGTGGAGCACGCCCTGATGGCCCGCCTGCGCTGACCGCTCCGCGGTTCTGCGGGTCTTACCCCCCGCCGCCCGCGCGTTCCGCCGCCCCTGTGGGGCAGCCCTCCGCCGGCAGGCGGCACCCCGTTGCGCACCGCCCCCTGCGGCCACTGGGCCGCCGGGGGCTGTCGTGTGCCGGGGGGGCGGGTACGTCGTGGCTGGTCGCACCCGCGCGGCGGAGCCGCATGTCGATACAGCCCCGCGCCCCTTGACGGGCTGCCCTGGGGGCGTTGTGCAGCGCTGTTGCGCGAAGAGGCCCCCTCCTGGTGGAGGGGGCCTCTTTCCATGAGGTCAGCGCCAGCTGTGGGGGGCGCGGAAGCCCGGCTCTCGTTCCAGGCGGCGCCAGCCCGCGCGGACGCGGCCTCCGCCGTGGGCCGGGGCGATCTCGGCGGGGCGGGCGGCGGCACGGGCCAGCAGGAGGGCCGTGAGGGCGGCGACTTCCTCGGGCTCGGCGTGGCCCTTCTCGACGCGGATGTCGGGAATGGTCATGGGAGTGGCTCCTCGGGTCACTGCGGCGGGTTGCCGTGCTTGCGGGAGGGCAGGTCGGCGTGCTTGGTCTGGAGCATCGCCAGGGACCTGATGAGGACCTCGCGGGTCTCGG